>NZ_JABUCO010000017.1:0-110393 GCF_019835205.1 Rhodococcus sp. BP-261
CACCAAAGGCCAGAAGGTCACGCTGCGCAAGGACGGCGGCGTCGGCGCGGGGGTCGAGACCGGCTGCGCCGGCGCGGGTTGTGCGGCGGGCTCGTCGTCGACGCTGACTCCGTGATCGGTGACGAGGGCGGCGAATCCACCGGCATATCCCTGGCCGACGGCGCGGACCTTCCACGCGCCTGCGCGCCGATACACCTCGAGCGCGATGACGATGGATTCACTGCTCAGGCCGTCGACGGTGTAGTGGAACAGCGGCGTGCCCTGCCCGTCGGAGACGAACGCCGTAGGCGGCGCGGAACGACCGAAGTTGCTCGACGCGTCCTCCAGCGTGATGACGGCACGGATCTGCTCGATGTCCGCGGGGATCTGCGCCAGCGAGATGGCCAGCTGCGCGGGCTGTCCGGCTGCGCCGGGTACGAGGCGAACACCGGGTCCCTGCGGCTGGTTGAAGAACACGAAGTCGGCGTCGGAGCGGACTTTGCCGGTGGAGGTGACCAGCAGGGCCGACAGATCAGCGGGCGCGGTGAGCTGCACCGACACGATCACGTCACTGGCGGAGATCGGTCCGTTCTGTCCCTTCACCAAGGGCTGACCGGCGGGAGCAGACAATGTGTGTCCTTCGATTCGAGTGGGATAGCGGATGGCCTCTTCCAATGTACTGGGTCGATTTGTCCGATTGCTCGTGCTCAGTCGCGGACGGTGAACAGCTCGCCCGGGCTGCAGTTCAACACCCGACAGATGGCGGTCAGCGTCGAGAATCGAATTGCCTTGGCCCGGTCGTTCTTCAGGACCGAGAGATTCACGACGCTCACTCCGGCCAGACGTGACAGCTCGGCGAGCGTCATTCCGCGGTCGTCGAGAACCTCGCCGAGATGACAGGTGATCAAGTGGTCGGGGGCGTCACCCATCAGACGAGGCCCTGGGTATCCTCGGCCAATCGGGCGCCCTGCTGCATGGCGGCGAACACGATCTGGAGGAAGAACGCAATTCCGATCGCTGTCCAGACACCCACGGCCGAGCTCGCCGAGTCGAACGTATCCAGATCGAGTGCACCGATGACGGAATTCGTGCCGAGACGTCCGAAGATGCCCGGCACGATCGGGTAGGCGACGACCGCGACGCCCACCATGAGCAGGTTCGAGTTGGCGCGCTTCGTGAAGGGCTGCCCGGTCAGCACGTCGACGGTGAATCGGTAGAGAAACAGCAGGCCGAACAACAGTACGACCATCACGGCGATGGGCTGGGCGTATCCGCAGAAGGTGACGAACCCCTGCAGGTGGCCCAGATCCGACTTCGCGACGGTGATCTCCACGATGTTTCCCGGCGTGAACTCGGCGCCGAACATCGGGAGGGCGGGCTGCTTCTCCGATGCTTCGATGGTGGCGTCGACCGTGGACGAGCGGTGGAACTGTACGAGGTTCAGTACCGTCCAGATCGCGATTGCCGCGGCGAACCCCCATGCAAGCAGCTTGTTCTGGCGCACCGAGCCCAGCTGGTTCTTCACGATGCCTCCATATCGACGATCGATAACAACGACTATCGATAGGGTAACGAAAATCGATGGGGTGTCAACGGGTGACGTCGTCGACTGCGCGCCTCACCTCCCGTTCGAGATCCGCCGGGGAGGCGGGAAGAATGCTGACGATCGATCCGTGCCGGACGATGTAGCGTCCGTCGCCGTCGATGTCGATCCAGTGAAAGCCGGCTGCGGTGTCGTCGGGGCGTCCGTCGATCGACGCACCTCTGCAGATCAGAATTTCGCCCGCACTCGACTGGGGACGGCCGAGAAGTTGGTCGGCGCGCTCGCGGTCGGTTGTGCGCGTCGCAGCACGCATCATGGCCTCGTTCGAATCCGCTTGTCTCCGAGGCACGTCGAGCCGTGATGTGTCACCCGAACCGCAGACGGGGAGAGCCCCGAGGACGAGACGTGCCGCGTGACGACTGTCGACGAGGGTGACCGTCACGTCGTGTCCGGTCGCGTCGTCGACGCCGGGATCCTGGGCCAGGACGACGCCCACGTCGTGCTGCACTGTAGCGTGCGCGCGAACCTTCTCCGGCTCGGATCCACGCCGCCGGTGGTGACCGACGACCTCGATGCGGTACGTCGGATTTACGAGGACACGCAACGAGATTCGAAGATCGCCGTCGAGCGCGGACGCCGCCAGGACTTCGGCGTCGTGTTGTTGCCGGGCGTACTCCTCCGCCGACGCGACGAGCGGACGGAACTGAAGCGGAAACGGGAGCCTGTCCCGACCGACGCTGCGCATCAGGCTCCGGAACTCGAGGCCGCGAAAAACCCACTGCCGCTGTATCATTCGCCGAGCACCGGCGGCGCGACCAGGGGAAGGGTGCCGATCAGCTCGTCACCGTTGATCGCGTCGACAAGGTAGCCCGGAGTCTTGTGGACGTCGTCGCCGTCGGTGCCGCTTCTGCCCGCGCCGGGTGCCATCGCGCCCATGCCCGGTGCGCCGGGACGCCCCTGTGCCGTCGTCGCACCTGCGACGCCGCCTGCGCTGCCGCCCGTTCCGCTCGGGCCGCCCGACGGTGCGCCGCCGAGCGTCGACCCACCGATTGCCGATCCACCGAGAGACGAGCCACCACGCGGGCCTGCGCCGAAGCCGCCGGGTCCACCCATTCCGCCGGCGCCCGAACCGCCACCGAGGCGTCCATTGGATCGCGGAAAACCAGGTCCAGCCGCACCGGGTCCAGCTGCACCGCCCTGACCGCCGACCGGTGCACCGAGCATCGATCCGCCACCGGACGTGGAACCGCCACCGGGCATGGAACCGCCGCCAGCCCCGTTGCCGGCTGCAGAAGCCGTCGGCGCACCGAAGGCGGAGTCACCGGACGTCGGAGTCCAGCCTGCTGCCTGCGTCGTGGTTTCCTGGGGTGTCGACGGCGTCGTCGTCGCGGTCGACCCAGACCGACCATCGGGGTCGCTCTGCGGGCCGGTAAGTGAGCCGCCCGACGACGGCGTCCCTCCACCGGACCAGGTCGATCCCGAGGACCCGCCGTACGGAACGTAGTGCCCCGAACCCGAGCCCGAGCCACCCGCCTCGCCGCCGTTCAACGGATCGAGCGCCCGAGGGAGCACCGGAATACGGTCGCTCGCGTCGCGAATGGCTGGTTGGTACAGCGTTTTCATGATCGTACGAGCCTGTTCCTCGGCTTCGTCGCGCTCGAACTGGGAATTCTTCATCGAACCGGGGACGACGAGGTTGCCGACCGACGCGAACACGTCGAGGACGCGGTCGGTCTTCGAGATCGGTTGCGGCGCAGGCACGCTGCTCTTGGTGTCGGAGAGGGCGTCGTGTGCGGCGGCGATCGTACCCGAGAACGTGTGCGACGCGATCATCAGCTCGACGGCCGACACCGCGTAGCGCTGCACGCCCGCTCCGGCCGCCTCGGCAGCGGCACCCTGCCAGTCCTGGCCGATGACGTTGCCGATATCGGACGCGAACTGCCCGGCGTCCTTGGACGCGTTCCCCCCGATCGTGCGCCAGTTGTTCGCCATGTTCTGCAACGTGTCCGGGGTGAACTCGGATACCTTGCCGTAGATCTCGGCGTGGCTCATCGCGTCGAACACGTCGTCGGCCGCACCGCCGGGTCCGTCGTACCGAACGGCGTACCCGGCGCGCCTCGAGATGTCGGAGACCACGCCGTCGAGTCCCAGCGCGAGCCCCAACGGCAGCGGGGATCCGCCCTGCAGAACGGACGGAAGAGCGACGTCCAGCTTCTCCATCACGCCGGGTAGATCGGAGAGAACGAACTCCGGTTCCGGGCTCACAGGGACCCCCACGGCATGCCCGAACCGTCTACCTGCGTGTTCATCCGTATCCCCCCAGCTACGAACCGACCTCGACTACTTGGACGCACCTCCGACGCCCACGGTTCCGTCCTGTTCGACCAGTGCGTGCATCCACGCGAGTATCTGCTCGCTCGCCTTGCCGCCCGCCGCGTCCGTGACCTCGAGCCGCTCGTGTCGGAAGCCGAGGAGTTCGAGTTCGCCGTGCTTCGGCCGGATCGCCCGATCGGCGGCGATGAGCATCTCGGCGTCGAGGGCGCCGTCGCCTGCCGCGAGTGTGACGGCGTCGGCGTCGAGGGTTCCGTCGTCGATGCAGCGGGAGAGCACCTCTGCGACGGCTCGGCTCTTGCAGACGACGTCGGGCATCGTGTACACCTTGCGGCCCTGCTGCGAGACGTTCCATCCGCGTTCGGCACACCACGTCGACCAGTCGGCGAGGAAGTCCGCGGGCATCGATGCCGTGTCGACGACGAGGTAGCAGAACAGGTCGTCGGCAGTGCGACGCTTCAATACCCAGTCGCCGACGGCGCGGCGTTCCAGTTCGCCGCGCACACCGTCCAGGTCGACCGTCGAAAAGCTCTGGCGCCACGCCTGATCCGCTACGCCGTCGACGAGAATGTTGCCGCCGTTGCTGGTGATGGCGTATCGCCACGGCGCACCCGGTAGCGCGATCCGCTGGAATTGCTCGATGGTGCGCGTCGTCGTCGGCACCACGACGGCCCTGCGCGTCAGCGTCTCCAGGGACTCGGCGGCCACGTGTGTCATGTAGGACAGCGGAGCGCCGTCGTACATCTCGACACAGCGTACGGAATCGTCGACGGGGAACCCCAGTGCCGCAGCAGAATAGATCATCGTGCGGTCCAGGTCGACCGAGATCAGAACGCTCACGTGACGTCCTTGATCAATCCCATGCACGAGTACGCGAGATCCGGCACCTCGACGACGGGTACTCCGCGGGCAGCGGCGAGCATCCTGATGTGCTCGTGCTCCGGAGCGTCGATGTCACGCACCAGAATTCGCCAGGGAACGCGTCGGAGAAGTACCCGCGTCGTCTCCCCGACTCCCGGCTTGACGAAGTTGACGTGCGAGATTCCGAACTCGTCGCGCACCTTCTCCACCGATGCCCAGCCCGACCACGTCGGCGTGCGATCGGACGCGGTCACCGCGGCGACGGAGGCGGTGACATCGTCGCGTACGGCGTCGAACTGCGCGGCGACGGTATCGAGCAGGTGGTTGGACACGTCGTCGGGGGCGAGGTCCGCGTAGTACTTCGCCCCGTGGAACTCGCCGTCGCGAATCAGATCGCGGTTGAGGACGGTGCGTGAAACCAGTCCGGACACCGTCGAATTGAGGCATGCCGACGCGATCAGGAAGTCGTCACGCGTGCCGTAGGTGCGCGCGCACTGGCCCGGATCGGCGAGGACCGCGAGGTCGGGATCGAACCGCGGACCGTCGAACGCGTCGAGCGCCGCGGTCAGCTCACGAGCGATCGCCCCCTTACCGGTCCATCCGTCCACGAAGACGACCTTGCCCGGGTCGTGGTTGTCGGCGAGGTAACGCAGCGCAACGGAGTCGATTCCGCGGTCGCGGACGATCGACACCGCGTAGTGCGGCAACTCGAGTCCGTGCACCTGGTGTGCCCAGCGCCGCATCAGAATGCCGACAGGTGTTCCCGCCCGTGCCAGGGACGCGAGCACGACATCGTGGCCGCGCTCGGCCAGCACGATCTCGGTCACCGTTCCGACGGCGATCGCCAAGCGAGAAGCGCTCTCCTGCAGCACTTTCTCGAACAGCTCGCGGTAGGCGACATCGGGTTGGTACTCGATGGGGAGCGACTCGGCGTAGTGCGCGGTACCCGCTTGAATGTTCCTCTCGCGCTCGGTGATTCCTGCTTCGAGTTCGACGTGCGAGAGATCCTTCAGCAGCCAGGTGACCTCATGTGGTGCGTACGATCCGAACGCCGGCCCGGTCAACGGAACCGCGCGGCGTGATGCGGTGAGCGCCAACGGATCGGCCCCCGAGACCACCACGACCAGAACGTCGGATCCCGACGCCGCGAGAGTCCGTGCAGCTCCACCTTCGCCGAACAGGCGTTCCGTGTCCGCGGGATCGTCCACGACCAGGACCAGAATCGCGTCCTCGGGTCCCGACGCGTTGTAGACGTAGCGCGCCTCGGATTCCCCGTGCTCGGGGGCGATGAACTGGAAGCCGCGTCGCAGCGGGTAGTCGGGTCGATCGAGCACGTATGCCGGTGAGCGCGTGGTGGTCTGGAACAGCGCGGGATGTCCGCCCGCCCGCAGAATCGACGCCAACCGAAGCGGCAGGTACATCAATTCCTCGTGTCCGAGCACGACGATCGGCGCGCCCGGTGGTAGTGCCGCGTCGACCTGTGCGGCGACGCGGGCGATCGCCGCCTCGAACGCAGGCGTGTCGAAGGACAGGAAGCCGTGGCGGCCGCCGTCGGGAACCGCGTCGGGCCACTCCGCGTCGACGCGCGTGACGGTTCCGGCCTTGTCCGCGACGGGATTGAACTGCGGCTCGGGCAGCGCGGCGACGTCGTCGACGAGTGTGTCACCGAGGTCGACGCTGCCCTGAGCCAGGCTGACGCTGTCGATGACGACACCGAGTTCGGCTGCGACGGAATCGGACTGGGCACGGTGCTCGGGCGCACGCATGTCGACGAGCGACGCGATCACGTAGTGCTGCCGCGGCGTCGTCGCGTGCACCGAGCGGATCGCTTCCAGCGCGGTCTTGCCGGTCGAGATCTCGTCGTCGACGAGAACCAGCGGCAGCGGCACGTCCAGAACGTCCGCGGACGTCGGCAGCAGGCGGTGGTCCGTCGCGTGCGAGTGCCCCTCCTGGAACTCCCCGTACACCTCGATGCCGGGCACGTCTCGACGCGTCGAGTGCAGGTAGCAGTGGGCGTTCAGCCGAGCTGCGACGCCGTGGCCGAGACCGGTTGCCGTCTCGGCGAATCCGAGTACGACGACGTCGGATCCGCCGACGGCGTCGAGTACGAGAGTGCCGAGGCGATCGGCGGCCGCGGTGACGACCTCGGGATCCACCGGGATGTGCTTGCCGAGCACCTCCGACACGAGAAGATGTGCGCGCCTGGGGTTTCGACGCAACCCGGGCTGGACGAGTTGCTCCACCGTCCAGTCGGACGACGACCCGGTGCCGGTGACGACGACACCCGATGCCGGGTTGGGCGTCGTCATCGGCCCGCCAATGCCGTGAGCAGATCCACGAACGTGATCCCTTCGTTGGTGACGCCGAACGCATTCGCGCGCAGCATGGTCTGTCGGGCCCAATTGCGGTGTGGGCCGAGCTCGTTCATCTTGTTGCGGTATCCGGACGGGCGTACCCCGCCCGAGTTCGACTCGAGAATGTCGAGCGCGTCGTGATACTCCTCGTGCGTGACGGCCGACAGTGCGTGCACGGCAGGAACATGCGACGGATGTATGACGGTCTTGCCCTGGATTCCGTTGGCTCGATCGAGTGCGACCTCACGCAGCAGCCCGTCGAGGTCGCTGCTGACGAGTTGCTGACGGAACCGTACCGCTTCGTGTTCGACGAACGGCGTCTGCCGCAGCATCGGGCGGAACATGCGTTCGTGGTCGGCGAAGTACTCCCAGACCGGGCCGGTGATGACGAATCCCGAATCCCCCGAACGGCCGAGGTGATTGACGATGGCGCTGATCGCGTCGGCGACCACACGGACGTCGTAGATCGTCAGGTCGCGGTCGCGTCGGATGCCGAAGGTGCCGCACATGTCGGTGGCACCGATACGTACGGCGAGGATGCGGTCCCGGTGCGCGACGAGGAGTTCGCGAATCGCCATCAGTTCCGCGTCCCGTGTCTCGCGGAAGAGCACCTCCCTGGACTCAAGAACGGGCATGGCGAACAACCGCTTGCCGTGTACGTCGGAGGCTGCGGCGATCTCGTCGAGGAACGACGCGCCGCGTGCGGCCGTGAACTTCGGGACCACGAAGCCGGACAGCGCGCGGGCGCCGTGTGCGACCTCTTTGCTGATGCGTCGGATCTGTTCCGGTGTACGAGCCCTGACGAATACCAGCGAGCCCAGATCGTCGGAGAGGTGGAGCTCGTCGAGCGTCGCGACGGTGTTGCCGATGGCCTCTTCGAGATTGTCGTCGGCGACGGCGTCCTCGAGGTCGATCACCAACGAGCAGACGCCTTCCGTGCTGCGTTTGACGAGCGTGGCCGTCAGGTCCTGCCGTGTCGCAGGCATGTACAACGTGGCTCCGAGAGCCGTTGCGACACTGGCCAAGTCGCCGTTCGGGTCGACAGGCGACGGCGACCGGAAGAACAGCGCGGCCTGGGTGGCCGCGTCGAGGTGTCGAAAGTGTTGCACCGGATTCCTTAGAAGTTGTCGATCGGGTCCTGCCGCGGCAGGTGTTGCCGAGCCGGGTGTCATCGGGCGGAGGCTCGCATGCGGTCGATCACCCCGGCGATGAATCCGGAAATACTGTCCAGATCCTGCAGATACGACCAGTAGTCCGGGTGGGTTCCGGTCAACGCGGTGCTTGCTCGCTCGATCCGAGCCAGCTGAGCATCCAATACCGATCCCCACTCGGCAACCAGTCCGCGGTTGAGCGCCAATTGTTGGGCGTCTCGTAACTTGAAACGCACCGCTTGTTCTTTCTCTCGCGGGTTGGCTTTCACTGCACGAAGCAGGTCGACGCGGTCGGTCACCGCGTCGACGAGCTCCTCCGCGTCGCTCAGGTGTGCTCGCGCCTGCGTGATGTAGTCCAATGCTTGCTCGGGATTTCCGGAATCCGCCGCTGCACGGGCCGCCGACATGTCCTCGGCAGCTTGCTCGATGTGGCGATCGCTGGCCTTCTCGTTGCCGGACAGATCCGCCGAGCTGGCGACGTTGAACTCACGCAGCAGCGTCGAGAAGGCAGGTGCCAGGCGTTCGGAGCGTGTCCGGACGGCTTCGAGGCGCGTGCGCACCGAAGCGAGGGCCGAGCGTGCCTCGCGCTCACGTGCCGGGGCCGCGTCGATCGCCGCCTCCAGCGCACTCGAGGCATCACGGAGGTCGCTTGCAGCGGCGCGTGCACCGAGGGCGTTCTGCGACGCCATCGCTGCATCGAGAGCTGCGACGGCGGCGTCGACCGACGACCACGCCGCGCGGATCGACGGATAGCCGATGAATTTCTCGTCGGCATCGGCGACGGCCATCTGGGCCTTCTGTGCGAGGGCTTTCGCGTCCTGCGCCAGGCGCGGCGTGGCGGCGAGCATCGCCCGAGCCTGCTCGAGGTCGGTGCGGTGCGCCTCGTAAAACGCATCGACTGCTCGGCTCGCCTCACCGAGTGCGCGCGTCGCGTTGTCGAACGCAGCCTGCGCCGCTGGTGTGGCGACGCCGTCGAACTGGTCCATCGCGGCGAGATACGCCGCGCCGGCGTCGAAACACTTCTTCTGCGCGCCCGCCCACGCGGACGAGACGTCACGATCGGGCGTCAGTGCTTTGATGGCGTCGACGCCGGTCGACGCGATCGACTGTCGCTTGTCCATGTCGAGGAACGCGGCGACGGCGGTGTCCTGCGACGCGCGCGCGGCGGATTCGGCTCCCCCTCCGCGGCGAAAGGCCCCAGGCCAGCGACTTGTCACGAGCCCGATACTACTGACGGGAACTTCGGCGTGCGGTGCGCGCGTTGGCTGAGTACAACCGGATGAACTCGCACGAATCGGACACACGACCACTACGGTGAATGCCGTAGCGGAATCCACATCGAAAGGACTTCTCCATGGGCGTCAGCCTCAGCAAGGGCGGCAATGTCTCACTCACCAAGGCAGCTCCCAACCTGACCGCGGTCACGGTCGGTCTCGGCTGGGACATTCGTACGACGACCGGAACGGACTTCGACCTGGACGCCAGCGCCATCGCGCTGAGCACCGAGAAGAAGGCGTTGAGCGACCAGCACTTCGTGTTCTTCAACAACCTCAAGTCTCCCGACGGGTCCATCGAGCACACCGGTGACAACACCACCGGCGAGGGCGAGGGCGACGACGAGCAGATCAAGGTCGATCTGGCTGCTGTTCCGCCGAACGTCGATTCCATCACGTTCCCCGTCTCCATCTACGACGCCGATGCCCGCTCGCAGTCGTTCGGTCAGGTGCGCAACGCGTTCATCCGCGTCATCAACCAGGCCGACAACTCCGAGCTCGCTCGCTACGACCTCAGCGAGGACGCCTCGACCGAGACGGCCATGGTCTTCGGCGAGCTGTACCGCAACGGTGCCGAATGGAAGTTCCGCGCGGTCGGTCAGGGCTACGCCTCCGGACTCGCCGGAATCGCCCGCGACTTCGGAGTAAACGTCTAGTAAAGGCGTTCTCAAGATTGGGGATACCCCCGTTCCATCCTCCATGATGGGCGGGGGTTTTCCCGTTTCCTGACGTTCTTCACGATGGCAAGAGAAAGGCCACCGACAGTGGTTCTGCGAATATTCGGTTGGTCCATCGGAGTCACCCTCGTCTCGATGGTCGTGGCCTTCCTCTACGGTGGCTGGCAGGCGCTCTTCCTCGTCGCGATTCTGGGCGTCCTCGAAGTGTCTCTGTCGTTCGACAACGCCGTCATCAACGCGACCGTGCTGCGACGCATGAGCGAGTTCTGGCAGAAGATCTTCCTGACCATCGGCATCGTGATCGCCGTGTTCGGCATGCGCCTGTTGTTCCCGCTCGTCATCGTCTGGGCGGCGTCGGGCAAAGGGCCGGTCGAGGCTCTCGACCTGGCGCTCAACCCGCCGGCCGACGACGCCGCGTACTTCCCGGACGGCTCACCGAGTTACGAGACGCTGCTGACCGACGCGCACCCGCAGATCGCGGCGTTCGGCGGCATGTTCCTGCTGATGCTGTTCCTGAACTTCATCTTCGAGGACCGCGACATCACGTGGCTGAGCTGGCTCGAGAAGCCGCTCGCGCGCATCGGCCGTCTGGACCAGCTGTCCGTCGTCGTCGCAGGTCTGTTGCTGGTGCTCAGCGCCGAGTTCCTCGCCGAGGACGACAAGATCTCCACCGTCATGGTGTCGGGTGTGCTCGGCATGATCACCTACATCGCCGTCAACGGTCTCGGTGAACTGTTCCACGTGGACGAAGAGGGCGAAGAGTCCTCGGGCGGGCCGTCGAACCTCGCCAAGGCCACCGGCAAGGCGGGCTTCTTCCTGTTCCTCTACCTCGAGGTGCTGGACGCGTCGTTCTCGTTCGACGGCGTCATCGGCGCGTTCGCCATCACCGCGGACCCGATCATCATCGCGCTCGGCCTCGGCTTCATCGGTGCGATGTTCGTCCGTTCCATCACGGTCTACCTCGTCCGCAAGGGCACGTTGTCCGACTACGTCTACCTCGAGCACGGCGCACACTGGGCCATCGGTGCGCTGGCCGTCATCTTGCTGGTCTCGATCGGCGTGCACATCAACGAGATCATCACCGGTCTCGTCGGCGTCTTCTTCATCGGTGCGGCCTTCGTCAGCAGCATCATGCGCAACCGCAAGCTGGAATCGGAGGGCGTGGACACGCACACGCACGTCTAGACGTCACCAATCGTCGAGCTTGGTCAGGCCGTCCTGTAGCGCACGCGCGAACAGGGCGGCCTTCGTCGGTGCGGGACGCCCGACCGACAGATACTTCTGGCGAATGCGCGTCAGGTGCGTGTTGATGGTGCCTACGGAGATGTGCACCGATTTGGCCGCTTCGGGCTTCGAGTCCGACGCGAACCACGCGATCATGACTTCGACCTCGCGTGCGCTCAGCGGGGGCTTGCGATACAGGTGACCGTCCCGGTCCAGGGGCGAATCGTCATCGGAGGGTGGGTTCGGCGGACGTGGTGGGGTCATTACGTGTTCGACCTCCTTCGAGTGGGTTCGACGCCGGGTGTTCCCGGGCGCCGGCGTCCGACCGCCTGGTCTGATTTTGCACGGACAGCCGCTCGGTGTGCCACTTCGTCGCTCGAGTCCGTACAGGGTCAATACATCCGGTTGGGCGTTGACCTGGCGAAGAGCCGGTATTGCCCTATAGTTCGCGCATGAATACCGACCGCCCCGATCCCTCGGCGATAGTCACCAGGGCCGAGCTGGCAGCCGGACTTCGCGCTCTGCGCGAGCAGTCCGGTGTCACGTATCGCGAACTGGTCGAGCGCTCGGGCGGCCTGCACGGCACCGTCAGCGGATGGTTCTCCGGGCATCATGTGCCGGTGAAGGCCAGCTCGGAGATGTTCGACCGGGTACTTGCCGCATGCGGAGTGGACAGCAGAGCCGAGCGACAACGGTGGTGGGATGCCGTCGGGCGGGTCCGCTCGTCCCCGGGGCGGAAGCACTCGCGCAAGGGGCAGGCGCCGTACAAGGGTCTCGAAGCGTTCGGCGAGCAGGATCGTGAATGGTTCTTCGGCCGCGACGACGTCTCCGACACCCTCGTGGCGCGGGTCGACGCGCTCGCCGAGGCAGGCGGAGGCGTCGTCGTCGTGCTGGGGGCGTCGGGCTCCGGCAAATCCTCGTTGCTGCGTGCGGGCCTGGCGGGCGCCCGAGAAGGTGTCACGGTTCGTTCCGGTTTCGCAGGAGCGCGGGACTTCGTCGACACCGAGACGCACACTGCGGTCCTCGTATTCGACCAGATCGAGGAGCTGTGGACTCTCGCGACGGACGAGGAGAGAGCCGCGTTCCGTGGCGCTGTCCGACGGGTGCTCGACGGCTCGAATGCCGTGGTCGTGTTCGGTCTGCGCGCGGACTTCTATCAGAACGCCATCGGTGAAGACGTCTTCGTCCGAGGACTCGGTGACAGTCCTGTCGTCGTCGGGCGACTCGGTCAGAAGGAGGTGGCCGACGTCATCGTCGAGCCGGCGCGCAAGGCCGGCATGACCGTCGACGACGCACTTCTGCGTGCGCTGACCAAGGAGTTCGAGCCTCGTGGCTCGACGTTCGCACACGACCAGGGTGCGCTGCCGATGCTGTCGCACGCCCTTCTTTCGACGTGGCAGTTGGCCAAGGGGAACAGGCTGACGGTCGACGACTATCACGCCACCGGAGGACTCGCCGGTGCCGTGCAGCAGAGCGCCGAGACGGTCTTCGCGTCGTTGACACCCGCCCAGCAAGCACAGGCACGACGCATCTTCGTGCGGTTGGTCAACATCGACGGCGAGGTACTGACGCGTCGACGCGTGGCTCGTGCCGAGCTGTTCCACGGCGACGGCGTCGACGCCGATGTCGAGACGGTGTTGGAGGCGTTCACTGCGAGTCGTCTGCTGACGGTCGAGGAAGAAGCCGTGTCGGTCACCCACGAAGTGCTGCTTACGGCCTGGGACCGGATGCGGCTGTGGATCGCGGACGATCGGCAATGGTTGCTGACGCACAGGAGGCTCACCGACGCCGCGGTGTTGTGGGACGAGACCGGACGCGACACCGGGTCGGTTCTGTCCCGCAGCCGACTCGACGCCGTCGAGGACTCGCTGGCAGACGGTGACCACCGCGACGACCTGAATGCCGTCGAACGTGACTTCCTCGCCGCGAGCCGCGACCGGGTCGATCATTTCCGGTCGCAGCGTCGTCGTCGGCGGCGGGTGTTGGAGGGACTGGCTGCTGCCCTCGCCGTCGTCACCGTCGTCGCAGTCGGTTCCGCCGGCGTCGCCTTCTCCGCACGAGCAGACGCGGACCAACGACGTGCCGACGCGGAGTCTGCGCTGGCCGGACAGGTCGCCGGGACCGCAGAGCGACTCCGCGAGCTCGATCCGGGCCTGTCGGTACACCTTGCGCTCGCGGCGTACGAGACGAACCCGACCCAGGCTGCGCGCTCGGCGCTGCTCGACGCGTCGGCGATTCACGCGCCGGTGCGGCTCCCCGGCGTTCCCGGGCAATCGCGAGCGCGGATCGATTCGACCGGAACCGTGCTGGCAACGGCGGGCGCGGACGGCGTCGTGCGTCTGTGGTCGGTCGACGGGTCGACCGCGCAACCCCGCGGGACCATCACGCTGTCAGGACCGGGGTCGGCGACGGCGCTTGCCTTCGCGCCCCCGGAGCCGATCGTGGCCGTCGGAGGCGCGTCGGGCACGAGTCGGTGGGACGTCTCGGATCCGGATGCGCCCGTCGAGCTGGCTGCCGTGGACGATGCCCGGTCGAAGGTGCTGGCGTTCGACGCGGACGGTCGTGCGCTGGTCATGGTGTCCGCGCAGGGCGACGTGTCGTTGTGGGATGTGTCGGACCGTCGCGCACCTGCTCTCGTCGCGAATCCCGGGACGTCGGGCGCCGTCAACGCCGCCGCGTTCGCCCCCAGCGGTGCGCTGCTCGTGACCGCGGGCGTCGGGCGGTCGTTGCGGGTCTGGAACACAGCGGACCTGCGAGCGCCCGTCGTCGACGTGCCCGCCGACGGTTCGACGAACGACTATCTGTCGCTCGCGTTCGCGCCGGACGGCCGCACACTCGCCGCCGGGACGACCGGACGGGAGGTGGCGCGATGGGCCGTCGACGAGCGTGGTGGCCTCACGAGCAGGCCCGCGCTGACCGGGTTCACCAGCTACGTCAACGACGTCGCATTCAGCCCTGACGGTTTGGAGATCGCCGCGGTCAGCTCGGACAACTCGACACGGTCATGGGATGCCGTCACCGACGATCCGCGCGAGATTCTGCCTGGTCCGAGCCTGATCCTGTCGGTCGCCTACAGCCCGGACGGACAGCATCTGATCACCGCCGGGCAGGACGGGATAACCCGTCTGTGGCCCGTGCCGGGGCCGGTGATGAGTGGCCAGACCGACACCGTCTTCGTCAACCCGATCGACGGCAGCGGCACCCGCATCGTCGCAGGCGTCGGCGCACGTGGAGACGGATTGCGGTTGTGGGATGTCACAGATCCTGACCGACCGGTGTCTGCGGGACAGAATCTGACGTCGACCGTGCCCTTTGACCCACTGACGGGTGCCGCGGCCATCTCGTGGGACGGAACGGTGGTCGCGGGTGGCACCGCGTCGGGAGCCTTTCAGCTGTGGAACATCGAGAACCCGCGCAACCCGATCCCGCTGGGCGGGCCGCATCCCGCGGTCGCGACGCTCGTCGGAGCCGTTGCATTCTCGAGAAAGGGGGACCTGCTGGCAGTGTCACCGCAGAACTCGTCGGACATCTCGCTCTGGGATGTGAGAACACCGGACCGCCCGGTGCAGCTGGCCACGTTCGACGCAGGCAACAACCCGCAGGTCATGGCATTCAGTCCCGACGGTCGCGTGCTCGCCGTCCCTACCCTGGCCGACGTCGTCGAACTGTGGGATGTCACCGTGCCCGACACACCGAGGCGCACGACGACCTTGGAGGGATTCGACGACGATGCGACGACGGTCGCCTTCGACCCGAACGGGCGGATTCTGGCGGCGGGCAGCGCCGATCGGACGGTCCGGCTGTGGAACGTCGAGGATTCGTCGGCTCCCCGACACGTCGCGCGGATCCACGGTCCACGAGACGCCGTCTACTCCCTCTCCTTCGACCCGAGCGGTACGCGCCTCGCCGCCGGCGTGGGCGGTCGGTCGATGTGGATCTGGGACGTGGAGGATCCGTGGAATCCGGAGAGCTACGCGACGCTGACCGCCTACGGGGACCGAGTGAACGACGCCGTCTTCACGGCCGACGGCAACGCTGTCGTCGCCGGCGGACCGAAGCAGGATCTACGTGTGTGGAGAACCGATCCCGACGAAGTCGCCTCCCGCATCTGCGATGGCGGCGGCTTGTCGGTGACGCCCGACGAGTGGGAGCAGTACCTGCCCGGCTCGCCGTACCGCGAATTGTGTTGAGAGCCTTACAGATCCGCGATGTCGATGAGGCCGTCCTGCAGAGCGCGGGCGACGAGGGCGGCCTTCGTGGACGCGGGACGGCCGACGGCTGCGTACTTGGCGCGGATACGCGTCAGGTGCGTGTTGATGGTTCCGAGGGACAGGAACAACGACTTCGCCACCGCGGTCTTCGAGTCGCAGCGGATCCAGCCCGTCAGAACCTGAACTTCGCGGTCCGTCAGGATCGGCCTGGGCAGAAAAGGTCCGGTCGCAGGTGTGGTCGGGGGCAGCTGAACGGGCGGTGGGACGAGGCTCATGGTGCGCCGCGTCGACAGTTCGACGACGGGTCCGACCGCGCTCGACGGACGTACCACTGCGGCTTCGAAGCTAGCTGACATGAGATTCTCCCCGGGTTCCAAATGTTGTGGCAATGCACAACCAAAGCTGAAACTAAATCTTCACAGCTGGCGACCGGACTGTCCTGCCCTGAAAACTAGGGGCATTGAACCGACAACCTTTTCGCCCGCCGGCGCAGGCCGTCAGCTGTGTGGATGCACTTCCGGCATCGGCAGCCAGCCGTCCTCGACGGCGCGCTTGTACAGATCGGTCTTGGTCGGAGCCGGTCGGCCCGCCTCGGCGTACTTGTTGCGAATTCGAACGAGGTAGTCGTTGACGGTCTGCTCCGACAACCCCGCGAGCCGGGCGACGCGGCCCGCCTTCTCGCCCGACGCGTACAGGGCCAGGACTTCGCGCTGACGAGGACTGAGTCCGACGTCGGGAAGCTGCGGATCACCGTCGATGGCCGCGGCCCAGTCGGTGGTGACGACCTGACCGCCATCGGCTGCGCGTCGAATCGCGGAGACGATCGCCGCGGCCGGTTCGGACTTGCGGACGACCCCGAGCACACCCGCGCGTGCGGCGGAACGGACGAGGAACGGGTTCTCGGCGCTGGTGTAGACGAGTACCTGCATCCCGCAGGCGTGCAGCTTCTCGACGTTCGCGCGGGGCGACGACCCGTCGCCGAGACGAAGATCGAGAACGACCAGATCGAGAACCCGAGTCTGGACGAGGAGTTCGTCGACGGTGGGGGCGACGGCCACCAGGTCGAGATCGGACTCGTCGGCAAGGATCGCTCGCAGTCCCATCGCAACGGATTCGTGGTCTTCGACGAGACCGATCCTGCGTAACGCGACGCCGTCCGCCGACGTCGTCGATTCCCCCGTGCCGAAAGTCATGTCCTGCCCCTGTTTCACCCGATGGGCAGCAATCGATCCGCCCGCCCGACTAGTCGACGGAACGCAGTAGTTCGTTACGGATCGAAAGTGAGATCTTCAGGAGGTGGCAGACGCCGGGGTCGACTCGATCTCCGGAGCGGGCGGCGGTGACGTGGTCGGGGCGCCGTCGAATCTGAGCCGGGCGCGGGCGAAGAGGAAGAAGAGGACGACGAGCAGACCGGCCCGTCCCCAGACGCCGACCTCGACGAAGAACTGTTCGGTGGTGGCATCGGAGCCTGCTGCCAGGGCCGCGAAGTACTTGAAGACGCCGATTCCCATCGACAGGTCCGCGACGAGATAGGCGACGACGACGCCCCACGGAACCCGCAGCAGGACGAAGAACGGCACGAGCCACAGCGTGTACTGCGGTGAGTGCACCTTGTGAAACAGCAGGAAGCCGCAGAGCATGGATCCGCTCACCGCGATCCAGGGGTACATGCCGTCGAGCCGAGCTCGGCGCAGCCCGAGTATCAGCGCGAGTCCGAACGCCGCGAACACCAGCAGCGGCGACAGGATGTCGACGGTGTTCTGAAAGCTCGCTTCCGCGTGTTCGTAGTCGTCCGCGGTCATCGAATCGGTGATGTAGAAGTGCCGCACACCCCAGTACCAGATCGAGTTCGTCGTGATGTCGGCCCGCCTGAGGGACTGGAAGACGAACGACGCACGCCACCCTTCGTAACCGCCGAGAGCAAAGGGCAGATTGATCGCGACGACCGTCGCTGCTGCTGCGCCGAGCACGGCGAGCCCGCCGCGGAAGTCCCATCGCCCGCGGCCACCCTCGTAGACGACGTACGCGGCGAGCGGGAGTACGAACGCGCCTGGATAGAGCTTGAGGCAGAAACCGATCGCGAGCAGCACCGACGCGAGCACCGCACGGGTTCGCAGCGGCAGCCGCGACGCCATCACGAAGACCGCTCCGACGGCTGCGGCGACGACCGGGAGCTCCCAGTTGTGGAAGGCGTACATGACGAGCGGTGGACCCGCCGACCACAGGAACGCGGCCCGGCCGGCGAGGCGTCCGAGCATCCACGCCGTGAGAAGACCGAACGGCGCGAGCAGCAGCGCGGACCACAGCAGGAACTCGGCGTCGGTGTGCGACGGGATCGCACCGAGCCACATCAGGACGCCACTGAGTACCGGGTATTCGACGGTCCCTCCCGTCAGCACACCGCTCGACGTGATCGCGCCGTCGAGGTAGGGAAAGATGTGGTTGTTTATGTCCCGGCCCAGCCACAGGAACTGGATGTCCGAGTAGCAGACCGAACTGTCCTTGATCGCATCGAACGCGGTACTGCGGCCGTCGTCGTCGAACGGTGCCAACGCGCAGCGGGCCTTGTTCAGATAGCCGAGGATCAACGTGAACGCACACAGCGTCACCACGGCGATCATCGTCGCCGGTGAGGTGCGCACCCCTGATCGCATGGAGCAAGACTATGTCGCCGACGGCCCGGCATCGGTACCGTCATCTGATTTCGCAGGTCAGGAGCTGCTCGTGTACCCTCCAAGGGTTGCTGACGCAACGACCCTCCTGCCACGGATAGTCCGTGGCCGTTTTCACTAGTCCACAGGAGGTGATGAGGTCTTATGCGTCATTACGAATTGATGGTCATTCTGGACCCCAGTCTGGACGAGCGCACGGTCGCTCCGTCACTGGATACGTTCCTCAATGTCGTTCGCAAGGACGGCGGCAGCGTCGACAAGGTCGACGTCTGGGGCAAGCGTCGTCTGGCCTACGAGATCGCCAAGCATGCCGAGGGCATCTACGCCGTTGTGAACCTCAACGCCGAGCCCGCCACTGTCAGCGAACTCGACCGTCAGCTCGGACTCAACGAGTCCGTTCTGCGTACGAAGGTCCTGCGACAGGGCAAGTGATTGTCGTTGCCCGCCTCTAGGCTGGCATCAACAAACGACTTTCTACTGAAAGAGGAACCATGGCAGGCGAGACCGTCATCACCGTCATCGGCAATTTGACGGCAGATCCCGAACTTCGTTTCACCCCGGCCGGTGCGGCCGTGGCCAACTTCACCGTTGCGTCCACCCCGCGCACGTTCGACCGTCAGACCAACGAATGGAAAGACGGCGACGCACTCTTCATGCGCTGCAACATCTGGCGTGAAGCTGCGGAGAACGTGGCCGAGAGCTTGACCCGTGGCTCGCGAGTCATCGTGAGCGGCCGGCTCAGGCAGCGTTCGTACGAAACGCGTGAAGGCGAGAAGCGGACTGTCGTCGAACTCGAAGTCGACGAGATCGGTCCCTCCCTGCGCTACGCCACCGCGAAGGTCAACAAGGCCAATCGCGGAGGCGGCGGCGGGGGTGGCTTCGGTGGTTCCTCGGGTGGATCGGGCGGCGGCCGTTCCAACTCCAACTCGGGATCGAACTCCGGTGGAGACGACCCGTGGGGCAGCGCCCCGCAGGTGTCGGGCTCCTTCGGTGGGTCGCGTGGTGGGGACGACGAGCCTCCGTTCTAGATCCTTCGCGATCGAGAACAACCAGACGTAACGGAGAAAGACCCATGCCGAAACCGCCATTGCGCGACAAGGTGCTCAAGAAGAAGGCGTGTTCCTTCTGCAAGGAAAAGAACACGCAGATCGATTACAAGGACACGACGCTGCTGCGTAAGTACGTCAGCGACCGCGGCAAGATCCGCGCGCGTCGAGTCACCGGCAACTGCGTCCAGCATCAGCGTGACGTGGCCGTTGCCGTGAAGAACTCGCGTGAGGTAGCTCTGCTCCCTTACGCCGCGACGGCTCGATAAGAAAGGGGCGATCACTCATGAAGCTGATCCTCACCGCTGATGTGGACAACCTCGGTGCGCCCGGCGACACCGTGGAGGTCAAGGACGGCTACGGCCGTAACTTCCTGCTGCCCCGCGGCCTGGCCATCCCGGCCACCCGTGGCGCTCAGAAGCAGGTCGAAGGCATCCGCCGCGCTCAGGAAGCTCGCGCCGTTCGCGGCCTCGAGCACGCCAACGAGCTGAAGCAGGCCATCGAAGGGCTCGAGTCCGTGTCGCTGTCGGTCAAGACCGCAGGCGATTCCGGCAAGCTGTTCGGCTCGGTCACCGCGTCGGACGTCGCTTCTGCCATCAAGGCAGCGGGCGGCCCCGTCGTCGACAAGCGCAGCATCGATCTGCCGAAGGCTCATATCAAGGCAACGGGCAAGCACGACGTCGTCGTGAACCTGCACCCCGATGTGGCTGCCAAGTTCAAGCTCGAGGTCGTCGGAGCCTGATTCCGGCTTCCGGCCCACTACGGCTGAAGAAAGCCCCACGAAACACTGTTTCGTGGGGCTTTTTTCGTGCCTTGTCACAAGAATGAAGTGCTGCAAACGATTTCATCTGTGAAGCAGGTCTCATGGGGGGCGGTCGGTGTCCGTTTTGCGTACTGTCGGTTACTGGGCGACACACGAACAGACAACTACGACAAGACACGCACATGACCGATCGACGTCTAGACGCCCGGAGGACCTGCCGTGACAACGACAGTGGACAAGGATTCAGCAGGGGCTGAATCATCGAAGAAGGATTCCGAGCAGACGTCTCGGGTCAGGGGAATTCTCAGGTACGACGTTCCAGCGTCGTTGGTCGTTTTCCTTGTGGCAGTACCGCTTTCGATCGGCATCGCAGTCGCGTCGGGAGCACCCATCATGGCCGGCCTCATCGCCGCGGTCATCGGTGGCATTCTCGCAGGCGCACTGGGTGGTTCGGCATTGCAGGTCAGCGGTCCTGCGGCCGGACTCACCGTGGTGGTAGCCGAACTGGTCAACCAATTCGGTTGGGCAGTAACATGTCTCATCACCGTCGGGGCCGGTGCAGTCCAGATCCTGTTGGGACTCAGCAGGATCGCACGACATGCACTCGCAATCTCTCCGGTGGTGGTGCACGCGATGCTCGCCGGGATCGGTGTCACCATTGCGCTGCAACAGATTCACGTCCTCCTCGGCGGGGAATCCGAGAGTTCCGCAGTGGAGAACCTGCTCGCCATTCCGACGTCCGTCGCCGACGGTCAGTGGCCGTCCATCTTGGTCGGCGGCGTCGTCGTCGCGCTGATGCTGATCTGGCCCCGACTCCCCGGTGGGGCGTCGAAGGTGCCCGCCGCGCTCGTCGCTGTCGTCACGGCAACCGCGATCTCGGTGTTCATGGATCTCGACGTCGAACGAATCGACCTGCCCGGCAACCTGATCGAGGCACTGGCACTGCCGGCCATCCCGGACGGCGAGTGGGCGGGCATCGCGACGGGTGTCCTCACGATCGCGTTGATCGCCAGCGTCGAGAGCCTGCTGTCCGCGGTTGCGATCGACAAGATGCACACCGGCCCGCGCACCAACTTCGACCGAGAACTACTCGGCCAGGGTACGGCCAACATGGTCTCCGGTGTCGCGGGTGGTCTACCGGTCACCGGCGTGATCGTCCGCAGCGCCAGTAATGTCAAGGCAGGAGCCAAGTCTCGCGCCTCTGCGGTTCTTCACGGCGTGTGGATTCTGATCTTCTCGGTGCTGTTCATCTCGGTGGTGGAGCTGGTGCCGTTCGCCGCGCTCGCCGGTCTGTTGGTGATGATCGGTGTCCAGCTGATCAAGTTGGCGGACATCAAGATTGCGCGTAAGACGGGTGACATCGCCGTGTACGCGGTCACTGTCGTCGGCGTCGTCGTACTGAATCTGCTCGAAGGCGTGCTGATCGGACTCGCGCTCGCGATCTTCCTCGTACTGCGTCGCGTCGTCTGGGCCAACGTGCATGCCGACGAGACCGTCGACGGTACGTGGCGAGTGCACATGCAGGGCTCGCTGAGCTTCCTGTCGTTGCCGCGTCTGACGCACGTGCTGTCGTCGGTTCCCGCCGGCACCAAGGTGCACATGGAACTCGCCGTCGACTTCCTGGATCACGCTGTGCACGATCAGTTGCAGGAATGGATTCGGCAGCACGAGCTCGGTGGCGGAACCGTCTGCATCGAAGAGAACGGGTCGGCCTCGTTGGCTGCGGCAACGGAGGGGCCGCCGAAGCGTGGCCTCGGAGCGGTCCGCGGTTCGCTGGCGCCGTGGTCGGCATGGCAGCTCAAGAGCGACACCGTCGCCGACGATCATCCGCCTGCTCTACGGCCGGTGCTGTCCGGCGTGGCCGAATATCACCGCACGCATGCCGAGGCGATCAAGCCGCACCTCGAAGGGCTGGAGGAGTTCCAGGATCCCGACACGTTCTTCCTGTGCTGCGTCGATTCACGGGTCATGCCGAACACCATCACGAGCAGTGGCCCCGGTGATCTCTTCACCGTCCGCAACATGGGCAACATGATCCCGGCGCAGGGGCAGGACACGTCCGTGGAGGCTGCGCTGGCGTACGGCGTCGACGTCCTGGGCACCAGCTCGGTCGTCGTGTGTGGACATTCGGGCTGTGGAGCGATGAAGGCCGTCATGGCTGGTCCTGAGAAGGCCGGCGACGAGCGCGTCGGCGAATGGTTGGAACACGGCCTGGCGAGTCTCGAGGCGTATCGGAGCGGCCACCCCGTCGGTCGTGCGGCCGAGGAACTCGGCTTCTCCGAGGGCGATCAGCTGGCGATGGTCAACGTGGCCGTGCAGCTGCAGACATTGACGCGGCACCGCGTCGTCGGCAAAGCGTCGGCCGAGGGCAGGTTGCGGGTGACCGGACTGTTCTTCGACATCCCGTCGGCCCGCGTTCTTCAGATCGGCACGAAGGACATCACCGTCCTCGACGGGCCCACGGACTAGGGGCTGATCGAGGGGTTGATCGAAACCCGCGTCTCGGATCCGTCCGCGGCGCGGGTTTCGCCGTTGCTGGGCCGCTGTCTGCGCGGGTTGCAGTGTGTGCGCGGGTTGTAACGTGCGCGGCTGCTGGAAGGTGCGCGGTTGGGTGGGGTGCGCGGGGCTGGGTCGCTGTCTGCGCGGGTTGCAGTGTGTGCGCGGGTTGTAACGTGCGCGGCTGCTGGAAGGTGCGCGGTTGGGTGGGGTGCGCGGGCTGGGCCGCTGTCTGCGCGGGTTGCAGTGTGTGCGCGGGTTGCAACGTGCGCGGCTGCTGAAAGGTGCGCAGTTGGGTGGGGTGCGCGGGGCTGGGTGGTCGTGTGCGCGGGTTGCAGTGTGTGCGCGGGTTGCATCGTGCGCGGCTGCTGAATGGTGCACAAATACGAGGGACGCGCGGCCGCAAAATCAGAGGCCGAACGTCCGCAATGTCGAGGACCGAATGGTCTGTATCTACCG
Source organism: Rhodococcus sp. BP-261 (assembly GCF_019835205.1). Lineage (NCBI taxonomy): Bacteria > Bacillati > Actinomycetota > Actinomycetes > Mycobacteriales > Nocardiaceae > Rhodococcus > Rhodococcus sp. BP-261. The sequence goes on from NZ_JABUCO010000017.1 coordinate 23,042, forward strand.
CCGAGTAGGGAAACCGGGTCGTTTGCCGGGATTTGTGAGTGTTCCCAGGCACTGTGACCGGATTCACTCTCCAGTTCACTTGCCATTTACTCAACACGCCCGAGTTGTCAAACTCGGGCGACACGCCGGGTGATAATTCATACACAGGACAGAAAGTTTCTGCACAGTGCCTACGCAGCGGATATACCACCTGGGAGCGAAGTTATACCCAGGTTGTCCCCAGATGGTCAACACAGTTGTTCAACGCTATCCACATTCGATCCACAGATTCATCCACAGCCCGTGTTGTGACGCGAGACGAGACCACATAACGTGCCTCCAGCGTGTCTCCGCGGCCCGGTTGGGCGTGAACGGCGGCGGGGACGTCTCGGCATCTACGGGGGTGTCGGTGTGCCGATGTACAACTTGTTCCGACGGGTCGCGAAGTGGTAGCGGCCGGCGGTGTGCGATGGGAAGGACGGTCGAGTTCGCGTGGCAGTTGTGGACGATCGAGGGCAGCCCGACTACTCCTCCGAACCACCCCCCAGCGAAGCGCCCGGTGAGGATTTCGGTCGACAGCCTCCACAGGACATGGCGGCGGAGCAGTCCGTCCTCGGCGGCATGCTGCTGAGCAAGGACGCCATTGCGGACGTTCTCGAGGTGCTTCGACCGGGTGACTTCTACCGCCCGGCTCACCAGAGCATCTACGACGCCATCCTCGACCTCTACAGCCGCGGTGAGCCCGCCGACCCGGTGACGGTGTCGGCCGAGCTCGATCGTCGCGGTGAGCTCAAGCGCATCGGTGGTCCGCCGTACTTGATCACCTTGACGCAGACGGTGCCGACGGCAGCCAACGCCGGCTTCTACGCCGAGATCGTCGGCGAGAAGTCGATCCTGCGCCGTCTGGTGCAAGCAGGCACTCGCATCGTGCAGTTCGGTTATGCGGGCTCGGACGGTCAGGATGTCGCCGAGGTCGTCGACCGTGCGCAGGCCGAGGTGTACGAGGTCACCGAGCGTCGTACCGCCGAGGACTTCCTGCCTCTGGAAGAGCTGCTGCAGCCGACGATGGACGAGATCGACTCCATCGCCAGCCGCGGCGGCATCTCGCTCGGTGTGCCAACCGGATTCGCGGAGCTCGACGAAATCACCAACGGTCTTCACGCAGGTCAGATGATCATCGTGGCGGCTCGTCCTGGTGTAGGTAAGTCTACCCTAAGTATGGATTTCATGCGTTCGTGCTCGATCAAGCATGGACTGCCGAGCGTCATTTTCTCCCTGGAGATGAGCCGCACCGAGATCGTGATGCGTCTGCTGTCTGCAGAGGCGAAGATCAAGCTCGGCGACATGCGTTCGGGCAAGATGACCGACGACGACTGGACACGGTTGGCGCGTCGTATGAGCGAGATCAGCGAGGCGCCGCTGTTCGTCGACGACTCCCCCAACCTGACGATGATGGAGATTCGTGCGAAGGCGCGTCGCCTGAAGCAGCGTCACGGGCTGAAACTCGTTGTGGTGGACTACCTTCAGCTGATGTCGTCGGGCAAGAAGGTCGAATCACGTCAGCAGGAGGTCTCGGACTTCTCTCGTCAGCTGAAGCTTCTCGCCAAGGAGTTGGAAGTGCCGGTGGTCGCGGTCTGTCAGCTCAACCGTGGTCCCGAGCAGCGCACCGACAAGAAGCCCATGGTGTCCGACCTCCGTGAGTCCGGATCGCTCGAGCAGGACGCCGACATGGTCATCCTGTTGCACCGTCCCGACGCGATCGAGCGTGACGACCCGCGTGGCGGCGAGGCCGACTTGATCCTCGGCAAGCACCGAAACGGTCCGACCGCGACCATCACCGTGGCGCACCAGTTGCACCTGTCGCGGTTCGTCGATATGGCGCGGGGTTAGGTTCTACCCCGCCGCTGATTCCGTCGAGGCACCGAACCCGAATACGGATCGAATCGCCGAAGCGGGCCCGGAAATTACCGGGCCCGCTTCGGTACGTATTAGGCGAGGGGGCAACCGACGTTGTAATCCCAGTCGGTGCCACCGGGGCCGGTGACCTTCACGAGCACCGAGCTTTCTGCTCCCGGCGGAAGGTTGATGACAGTCCCGCCGGTGCCCTCGTTGATGTCGTCGCCGATCGGTCCGGTGCTGAAGACGAGAGCTCCCTGATAGAAGACGTCGATGACGTCCGGGATGTCGTACGTCTCCCATGAGATCCCGAACGACAGTGGTCCGCTGCGTCCCAGGTCGTGGTTCGTCTGGGTGATGCCGGGCCCGCCGGCGATGGTGGCGTTGTTGCAGAATTGGCGTGGCGCAGCCGATCCCGACCCGGGAAGGCTGTTGAAGATCGAGATGCCTTCGTCGAATATTCGACGTGCACCTCCGCGAATATCGCCGTCCAGGATGCTGCTGCCGGCGTCGAGGAAGGCGCTGCCACTGTTCACTGCGCCTTCAGCGCTGCCGGTAGTGATGTCCGCGCTGCCCGGAATGGGCTGAGCCGCAGCGACTCCCGGTGCGAGTAACGCCAGTGACGCCGTTGCTGCGGCAGTCATTGCTACGAGATTCGTCGTCCAATCAACATGATCTACTCCGACTCAGGGGTGAGGGCAGGGTCGGAAATCATGATGGCAGCGACGATGCGTCCGGAATATCCTCCGATCGGCTGTCCGTCGATGGATATACAGGCGAGTGTGTTCGCGGGCCTTGTCGTCGCCGTCAGGAACCGGACGCGGCGCCTACGATTGTGCGACTATGCACAGACGACGCGACCTGCATCGCGACTTCCCGAACCTCCGCAGCCAACACGTCGGCCGGCTTGGTGTCCGACTCGTGCAACACGGTCGTCGAACCGACTGTCGCACCGCAGTATTCGATGATTCCCCGTTCCATCTGGATTCGGATGGCGTCGTGGATGTCGTGCCGACGGAAGCTGTCGGCGTCGTCGCCCGCAACCGGGACAAGGTGGATTGTCAAGCGTCCCAGCCTCTTCTCGAAGCTGCTACCCGGTGTGTAGTCGAATGCCCACCCGTTCACGAACACCCGGTCGATCCACCCCTTGAGAAGGGCGGGGAACGACCACCAGTACATCGGGAACACCAGCACGAGATGGTCGGCACGATCAATGCGTTCCTGTTCTGCAGCAACGGCTTTCGGCGTCGAACTTTTGCCCCGGTAGAAGTCGAGGTCACTGGAATCGAACCTCGGATCGAATCCTTCGGCAGCAAGATCCGCGAGTTCGACGCCTCCTCCCGCGGCGCGCAGGGCGTCGGCTGTCGCGTGTGCGACGTGGTGGGTCAACGAGTTCGGGTCGGCATGGGACACCACGACAAGGCTGTTCATGAGAAGTCCTTTCGGAGGCGAATACGCTATGTACCAACGGTAGGTTACTATCGGTACATAGCGCAAGGAGGTGTCCGATGGTGAGAACGCGATTGTCGCGTGCCGAGAGGTACGACCAGCTGATCGACGTGTCGTGGGCGTTGGTGCGGGAGGAAGGCGCCGACGCCCTGACGCTCGGCCGGTTGGCAGAGCGCGCAGGCGTTGCGAAACCTGTTGTGTACAGCCATTTCGCGTCGCGCGCCGCCCTTCTGGCCGACCTGTACACCGAGTTCGACGACCGGCAGGCTGCCATGCTCGAGCAGTATCTGGCCGACAGTGACGCAACGCTGTCCGGGCGCGCTGCTGCGATCGCGAACTCGTACGTCGGATGCACCCTCGCGCAGGGGCGGGAGCTGACGGGGGTTCTCGCCGCGCTGGAGGGCTCGCCCGAGCTCGAACAGGTCAAGCGGACGGCCGAGGAGAAGTACTCGAACCGTTGCCGCGAACTTCTGGAGCCGTTCGCCGGTCCCGCGGGAGTCACGCAACCGTCGATGACCGCAATCTTCGGTGCCGCCGAGGCGCTGTCCCGCGCGGCCGCGGCGGACGCACTGGAACCGAACCAGGCCCGGGCTGAACTGTCGTCGTTGATCGAGGCGATGGTCGGCCGCGTCTAGAAGGCGCGAGCGCACCCGCTGACGAAACGTCCACTTTCGAGGACTGTCTCGGACGCCGACCCGCCGGTAGCGTCCTTCTGTGCTCGACGGCCTAACCGTCTCGGCGAGATTCGCATCCCCAGGAGGACCCATGCCCGGTTTGCTCGAAGACAAAGTTGCCATCGTCACGGGCGGGTCGAGCGGGATAGGGCGAGGGATCGTCGAGAAGTACGTCGCCGAGGGTGCGAAGGTCGTCATCGCCGACATCCGCGACGACGACGGGTCGGCACTCGCCGGTCAACTCGGCGAGAACGCCGCGTTCGTACATTCCGATGTGACGAAAGAGGAGTCGATCGAGTCGACGGTCGCCTTCGCCGTCGACACCTTCGGTCGTCTCGACGTGATGGTGAACAACGCAGGGGCACAGGGTGACCCGTCGACGATCCTCGACGTGCACGCCGACGGTTTCGACAAGACCATCGCGCTGCTGACGCGGTCCGTTCTGCTCGGCACCAAATACGCCGCGGCCCAGTTCATCCAGCAGGGTTCGCCGGGTTCGGTCATCTCGACCGCCAGTGCTGCTGCCCTGCAGGGCGGGTGGAGTGCGGTGGGTTATACCGCCGCCAAGCATGCGGTCGTGGGCCTCGTCAGGCAGGCTGCCGCAGAACTCGGCCAGTACGGAATCCGGGCCAACGCGATCGCGCCCGGAATCATCATGACCCCGATCATGTCTCGCACGTTCGGCGTCGAGGACGGGCGATCCGAGGAGTTCACGACGTTCCTGGCCGAGCGACTGGGCCCCGGCCAGCCGTCGCGTCGCGTGGGCTTTCCCGCCGACATCGCGGGCGTCGCGACCTTCCTGGCCAGTGAGCTGTCCGAATACGTCAATGGGACCGTCATTCCCGTCGACGGCGGTGCAACGAGCGTAACGCTGGGCACGTTCGCGACGGATGTCGTCGCGGCAGCGAACGAATTCGTCTCCGGCGCAGCGCGGTAACACTCACGTGTCGTATCGCCGGCGCCTCGTTTTCTGTGCCGGAACGACGAGCGTCGGCATGGCCCGCGTCATAAAGTCCGCGAACGCAGGCGTAGTGAAGGCAGCCGTCCCGTCGTCGCGCAGGTAGATCATTCCCTTGTCGACGAGATCGCTTCGCGTCGAGTGGCATCGATGTGCAGTACGCTCGAGCAGCCGGGCGGTCTCGGTTTCCTCCGCGGCATCGACCACCGCACGCAAGTACGCCAGCTCCAGTTCCGTTGCCCGAGCGAGCATTGCGCCGAAGTAGTGACGATCGACGTGCTCGACGTAGGCCGTCTCTGCCGCTGCGCCCACCACGGCCGAGCCTCCAGCCCTCTGCCACAGGACGTACCCGAGCGACTGGACGAAGGCCGGAACGCCACCGGTACGTTCGACGGCCCATGCGATCGCGTCGTCGTCCCATTCCTGATGCGTGCGAAGCAGATCGGCAGTCTCGGTACTGGACAACGCCTCCAGTTCCACGAAATCGAAGAGGCGCTTCGCGCGGACCTGCGTCTCGGGCATGAGCGCGTCGGATCTGGGGATTCCGGCGCCGACGAGGGTGATGGGCAGCTCCCGCAGGTATGTCCGGTGTAGCCCATCGACCAGCGCGCCGAGTTGTCGGACGGTCAGGTGATGCATCTCGTCGACGACGAAGACGACGCCGGTGCGGTGCTCGTGGGCTGCCTCGCCGAGCGCCAGGAGAACGGCGGTGACGTCAGCCGCGAGATCGCCGGTGTCGGCGCTGCCCGGCGCCGTCAGATCCCAGTGTGCGGTGAGCGGACTGTTCTCGCCGAGGGGTGACGCGAACGACCCCAGCGCCCGCGCCGCGGCTTCGGTCTCGCCCGACCAGCGCGAGCGCGGCGCGAGGGAGAACAGTGCACTACGGAACTCGAAGGTGAACTGACGGCGAAACCCCAGGTCGTCGCGTCGGACAGCGCCGGTGTCGACGACCGTCCACCGACGTCGACGTGCGATCTGCGCGAACTCACGCAGGAGGACGGTCTTACCCATTCCTCGCAACCCGGTCACCCACTGAGATTGCCGAGGATGTCCGCGTTCTAGCCCGTCGAGCAGCGTCGTGAATGCAGTTCGGTATCCCTCGCGCCCGACGAGCATGCCCGGCTGCGCTCCGGCGTCGGGAGTGAAGGGGTTTTCCATACCGAAAGTTATATTGTGTCGCCAGAACTAAGTAAATCGCTGGCGGTGAATTTCAGAGGAACCCCCGACCGGGCTGGGGATGCCTGCTGGCCATGTGCTCGACCATCCAATCGAGGCCGGCGGAGACCGCGTCCCGTGCGTGCCGTTCGTCCGCCGTTGCGTCGAAGCCATGCCCGACGCCGTCGACCCTCTGAATCTCCAGCGGTGCGTCGACCTTCGATGCTTGTTCGACGAACCCGTTCTGTCCGTCGACGAAATCCGGTATCTCGTGCTCGACGAGTGTGAGGTACGTGGGCACCGACGCGATGCCCGCGATAGCTTGCTCCGGCGTCGGCCAGCCCGGAGTCCCGGGGCCGGGCAGAACCGGGTACGTCAGTTCGACGCACCGCAGCCACGACGGCGGCTCGGCGAGAAGCGGGTAAGCCAGCGGGCCACCGCCGGAGAAGAACCACGCACCCACCGAGTCGCCGTCGGTCGTGGGCAAGGAACGAAGTCGATCGAACGCCGTCGTGACCGTCGCGAGCGCCTCGGGGTAGAGGAATCCGTTCACGAGATCATGGTCGACGACGCCGGCCGCGATTCCCCGCCGGGCCAGGTGGCTCGCGTAGTCCCGGTAGAAGCGTGAATGTCGCGGTGTCACTGCGGGTTTCTCGGGAAGGAGTCCGTGAACGAGCAACACACACGGGGCAGGCAGGCCGTCGGCGGGCAGATAGACGTCCAGATTGTCGTACGACTCGGGGGCGACGGGTTCGGCGGGCAGGATCAGGGGCGGATCACTGAGGTCGGGCAGCATGGATTCCTCTCGGCGACGGGATTGTCCAGGAAATCCTCCTCATCGCCATCCGGCCCTGTCCAGTCATTTTCGAGTCTCACCGGCAGCCGATCCGTATGGTTGGTTTCGGGTCGCGAGTAGGCAGGGGTGGAAACATGAGTATGCGAGACAGGTTGATCCGTGCGGAGCCGTCGACGCTCGTGTTCGGTGACCCACACACAGCTGCCGACGGCGCGACCATCATCGCTGTCTCCTCCGTTCGGTCCGACGGATCACGCACGGCGGCAGGGTTGTTCGTTGTAGTGGATGGACAGTGCACGTGGACGCCTGCGGTGGATCAGACGCGCATCGCGATGTTCGGTATCGCGGTCGGTCTGGTAGCGGCGACGATCTCCGCCCTCGCAGTCCTACGGCGTCCGCCGTGGCCGGACCTGACCGGGACGGTCCCGGATCAACTCCTGAGGAACCTCATCACCGTATCCGTCTGTCCGACGACGGCGTGTCCGGTGTCGGGCAGTACCGTGACCGACGCGTCGGCGATCGATTTCCTTACACGACTGGCCGTTTCGGCGGAATCCATCATGACATCACGGTCGCCGACGATCACCTGCACGGGAATCGAGATGCCGCGGAGGTCGTCGTCGGAGAATATCGGCAGTCGCTCCGTGCGCGGCTTGAAGTGCGCGAAAATGCTTACCACGTCGTCGAGAACCGGTGCAGCGGAGGCGGTGTGCAGACCCGTCACCATCTGCGCGGTGCGTCGCCGCCCACGCTTGCCGAAAGCGCGCAAGAGCAGGGCCTTCGGTAGCCATCCCATCGTCTGGCGACCGATTCCGCCCGGGCACAGCAACACCAGCTTGTCGACGCGGGTCGGTCGACGAATCGCGTAGTCGAGTGCTGTCCAACCGCCGAGCGACATCCCGACGAAAGACGCGTGCGCGACGTCGAGGGCGTCGAGTACCTCGTCCAGCCAGGACGCGAGTGCGTCCGTGTCCAAGGGAAGTCGCACAGGGTCGCTTCCGCCGGGTTCGCCCAGCATGTCGACGGCGTGGACTCGGAATTCGCGCGCCCAGGTGGCAATGTCGCCGATCCAGGTTCCGGCATGCGATCCCGACCCGTGCAGCAGAACGAGCGCCGGAGCATTCGCTGGGCCGGACGTGACGACGTGCGTTTCGCCTGCTCGCGTCGAGACGCGTCGCTTCTCCGACGGCACGGGCCAGCTGTCGAGCATGGCGCGGTAGCGGCGCGCGACGTCGTCGGCTCCGGCGGTAGAGGTGTAGATCTGTGTCGTTTTCATGCGCTTAGTGTGCACTAAAGGAGCAAAATAGGGAAGCATAGGGAGTAACAAAGAAATATTCGGTTACGACAGCGGCGGTATATGGCTCGCGACCGCGCCACTCGCGGGCATGAATGAACCATCGAAGCCATCTGATCGTATGAATGAACCTTTCAAGCGGTGGCAGTGCCCCGAAACCGCTCCGCCACAGAGGTTTCCGACGCCCAGGCACGTCGAAACATGCCGAGGGGTATGGTTCCTCCATGACGTGGTCACGGGTCAGGGGGAGTTCGGTGGCCCTCGGAGCAGTCTGCGCGGTGCTCGGCGCCGCGACGTCGGCGTGCGGCGAGTCGGTGCACGCGGCGACCGGACGATGTTCCGACGCCGGTGTGTCGAGCGTCCGTGTCACCGGCGATGAGCCTCCGGAATGGGCCGACCACTGGGTATCGCGTTCCGACGGCTCGATCGGCGGCGGTTCCGTGACGCCTGGCTCCGACTACGACACCACATTCGACAACGTCTATTCCTGTGTCGGGTTGACCGCCCAGAAGTGGAACGCGATGGCGATGGGCAATAGCACGATGGAGCAGCGCGCGGTGCGCGTCGGCGTCGACGACTACTACTACCGCGCGGGCGACGTGACTATCGAGAATCGCAGTTATGCAGTGGATGTGGTTGTCGCGCAGATGAACTCGGACTCGGCCAGATTCGGAGTGGCGTTCTCGCCGCTGTCCGAACCGCGGCCGCTCGACGACGTCTACGGCGGAGCGTTCGTCGTTCAGCGGATGCGTGAGGCCGGAGTTTTCTAGTCGATCGTCTGATCCGGTGCCGTGTCGGCGAGTGCCTCGATGAGGTCCCGTTGAATGTCCGTCGCCGGAATCGACGAGTCGACGACGGCCGAGACCGCCAACTGCAGCCTGCGGTGCGCTTCGGTGCGGAATGCAAGACCGGTCTTCGGCGTGCTCTCCGCAGTGCTCGCGTAGATGATCGACCAGCATTCGGGATGGTTGAGCAATTCGGCGCTGGCGGTGTGATCAGGGGCAACGGGCGGACCGAACGTCAGCCGCAGACCACTGCGTTTCATCGCGCCCTCGATCACACGGTGCAGCAGGATTTGATCGGAACGTTTCGGTAGCAGCAGCGGGTACGCGGCCAACTGTTCGAGGCTGGGGTTCTCACCACGGGCCAGCGGATGACCTTCGGCGAGCACGACCACCAGATCTTCGGTCCACAACTCGGTGACCTGCAGGCTCGACCGCTCGACGCTTCCGCGAATCAACGCCACTTGGCAGTCCCCGGACATGACTGCGTCGATTTGTTCGGCGAATCGTTTCAGCACGAAGTCGATCTCCGCTTCGGGATGCCGCTCGCGGACGCGAACGATCGCGGCGAGCGCGTTCGCGGCGAACGTCATGTTGCCGGTGAGGCGTAGCTGGTTCTGCTTCCGGGTCGTCAGCGCCAGCGCTGCCTGCTCGAGTTCGAGCATATGCCGCGCGATCGACACCAATTGTGCTCCGACAACGGTCAATCGGACCGATCTCGACGACCGCTCGAACAGCGGTTCGCCCATCTCGCGTTCGAGCTTGGCTATCTGGAGACTGATTGCAGATTGGGACACATAGCAGCGCTCGGCCGCCCGAGAGAAACTCAATTCCTCGCCCACGGCCAGGAAATACTTCAGCTGCCTCAGCTCCACGTCGCCTCCATCCATGAGTTTCGCTCATCGATGCTATTCCAACTTTCGCGTTGATAACGACTTCGTGCCCGCGTTCTATGGAGTGTGGAAGATCGATTCGTGGGAAAGGGATGCAAGACAGTGGACACGTACGAGGTCGTCATCGTCGGATCAGGATTCGGAGCACTGGCCGCCGCCAAGACTCTGGGCAAGGCGGGCGTACGGTTCTCCCTCATCTCCAGCACGACCGAACATCTCTTCCAGCCGTTGCTCTACCAGGCCGCGACGGGCATGCTGTCGACCGGCGAGATCGCCCCGCCGATCCGGCGCATCCTTGCCGAGTACGACTCGGCCGACGTCCGTCTGGGACGCGTCGTCGATGTCGATCCCGACAAGCACCAGGTCACGTACACCGCCGCGGGTGCGACGCACACGATCGGCTTCGGCAAGCTCATCGTCGCGACAGGCGCCACCCAGGCCTACTTCGGACGAGACGAGTTCAAGGACCGCACGTTCGCGCTCAAGACCGTCGACGACGCCATCGCACTGCGCGAGCAGATCCTGAGCTGCTACGAGAATGCACATCTGGCCTCCGACCCGGCCGTGAAGAAGGACCTGCTGAGCTTCGTGGTCGTCGGCGCCGGTGCAACGGGCGTCGAACTCGCCGGCCAGATCAGGGACCTCGCCCAGCGGTACTTCGCTGGCTCGTTCCCCGACATCTCTCCCGACGACGTCACCGTCACGCTGGTCGACGGCGTCAAGGACGTTCTGCCCGCATTCGGCGGCAAGCTGTCGAGTTACGCGCGCACGAAGCTCGAGAAATCGGGAGTCGACGTCGTCACCGGCGCGCTCGTCACCGACATCGACGAAGACGTGGTCACGATCCAGGATGTCGACACCAAGACCTCCCGCACCATCGCGGCCAAGACCGTCATCTGGTCGGCCGGCGTCCAGGCAAGCGATCTGGCTGGAACCGTCGCCGAGCGAACCGGTTGCGACACCGATCGGGCCGGACGTCTTCTGGTGCACGACGACCTCACGGTCGGTACGTCGAAGGACGTCTACGCCATCGGCGACGTGACGTCGCTGAACGGCCTGCCCGGCCAGTCGCCCGTCGCGATGCAACAGGGACGCCACGTCGCGAAGATGATCACCGGCAAGGTCGAGAACGGGACCGCGTTCGAGTACGTCGACAAGGGAAGCATGTCGATCGTCGGCAGATTCAGTGCCGTCGCACGGTTGTTCGGCAAGGTCGACATGTCCGGACCGATCGCCTGGGTCATGTGGCTCGCGGTGCACCTGCTGTACATGGTCGGCTTCAGGAATCGCTACGTCGCGGTCGTCTCGTGGCTCAGCTCGTACATCGGTGACCGTCGCCCGCACTTCCAGTACACCGATCGCTGGGAGAAGGTCGACGAGCGGGAAGAGGATCAGATTGCAGCCTGACCTCGGTCGAACAGCACGCCCGGGTTCAAGATCGAGTGGGGGTCCCACGCGTTCTTGATCGCAGCCATCGCCTGAACCTGGACGGCCCCGCGCTGACGCGTCAGCCACCGACGTTTCGCTCGCCCGACTCCGTGTTCGGCGCTGACGGTTCCTCCGACCGAGAGCACGTGGTCGAGGACAGCGTCTTCCAACGCCTCGGCCACGGCCTCGGAGAAGGTTCCGGATCCGGGCAGGATGTTGACGTGGATGTTGCTCTCGGCGAAGTGTCCGAACAGCACTGGGATCGCGGCGGCGTCCACTCCGTGCACCGTCGACGGAAGTGCGTCTACGAACGCGCAGAACTCGTGCACGGGCACACCGACGTCGAGCTTGACGGGAACGCCTGCAGCACTGACGGATTCGGTGATGCGCTCGCGGAACGACCACAGTGCTCGTCGTTCGGTGACCGAGACGGCGACCGCGATCCGGTCGGCGTCCAATCCCGACGCCGTGAGCGAGTCGATCACCGGTGCAGAGGCGTCGACGAGGCTGCGGTCGCCGACGTCGGAGTCCCCGAGCTCGACGAAGACCCAAAAGCCGTCGGTCGGCAGCGGTGGTGTCGTATCCAGAAGAGCCGCAGCACGTTTCACGGCACTTCCCGCTGCCCACTCCACTGCGTCGAGCCCGGGAAACGACAGCAGGGTGGTCAGCGCATCGGCGGCACTCCCCGAATCGGGGAAGGCGAATGCAAGAACCAGTCGATCGCGATGCGGTGCGACGAGCTTCCACGTCACGTCGGTGATCACCGCGAGCGTGCCCTCGGATCCGACGAGGAGGTTCGTCAGGTCGTAGCCGGTGTTGTCCTTTCGTAGACCGACCCGGCGGTCGACGACCTCGCCGTTCGCGAGCACCGCCCGCAGGCCGCCGATCCGGTCACGCGCCGTGCCGTACCGCAGCACCCGCGCGCCACCGGCGTTCGTCGAGGCAACGCCACCGACCGTCGCCGACGCCCCGGACGCGAGCGCCAAACCGGTCGTCCGACCGTTCTCCTGAGCAAGTCGTTCCAGTTCGTGCAGCGTGACGCCGGCTCCGACCGTCACCGAGCCGTCCTCGCGCACGTCGGAAGTCGATGTCAGTGCCTCGGTGGTCACCACGACGGATCCGTCCGCTGGAACTGCGCCGCCGACAAGGCCGGTGTTGCCGCCCTGTGGAACCACGGATACTCGATGGTCGTTGCACACAGCCAGCACAGCGGCAACGTCCTCGACCGACCGTGGCCTCGCGACCGCTCGCGGCGAACCCGTCCACCTGCGCGTCCAGTCCGTCGAGTAGCGAGCCATCGCGTCGGCGTCGCGCAGGATTCTCCCGGGGGCGGCGGCGTCGAGAGCGGCGTCGAACGAAGAGTCCATCACGTCAGGCTATCGGGAACCTCGTCCGGGCCGAGAGATTCGAGTCGACGCCGGAGGAACTCGCGCGTGGGCGCGTCGGGAGACAGTGACATCGCTTTGGCGTAGGCGGCAGCTGCGTCGTCGACGCGCCCGAGGCGCCCCAGGAGATTCGCGCGGGCCGCCCACGCGGGCTGGAACGACGTCGCGACCGACGCGTCGTCGAGCATCCGCAATCCGACTGCAGGACCGTCGATTTCGGCTGTGACGACGGCGAGCGCGACTGCTCCGCCGACCGTCGGTGCAAGCGTCTGCAGCGCAGAATGGACTTGGGCCAAGTGATACCAGTCGGTCACGCCGGTGCGTCGGCGCGCACAGTGTACGGCCTCGATCGCGGCTTCGAGCTGAAAACGGCCCAACGGCGACCCCCTGCTCGTCGACGCGTGTGCGACGCGCAGGTGGTTCTCGCCGCGTGACAGAAGGTCCTGGTTCCAACGCGTCTCGTCCTGCTCGGGTAGCGGCACGAGGACGCCGTCGTCGTACCGTGCCGGAAGCCTGGCGAGTGACAGACACATCAGTGCAGCGAGACCGTGAGCCTCGGCGTCGTCCGGCAGCAGGACACAGAGAGTCTCGACGAGGTGCAACGCTTCCCCCGCGAGGCCCTCCCGTACCTCGGTGCCGGTGGTGTGCCAGTCGATCGCGAACGCACCGTGCACCGCCGCCATGACGGCCGTCAGCCGAGCCGGAAGCACCGATCGATCGGGCAGCTCGAACGGGATGTGTGCATCGCGAATACGTTTCTTCGCCCGTCCCAGACGAGCCGCGAGGGTCGACGTGGGGAGCGCGAACGCCTGGGCGATCTGCTTCGCCGTGCAGCCGAGGACGACGTCCAACATCAGCGGAGTGTGTACGGCCGGATCTATCGCCGGGTGAGCGCACATCAGCATCAGCTGCAGTCGCTTGTCCGGAACGGCATCCGGGTCGATGTCGTCTACGCTGCTGCGGGCATGAACTGCGGGGTCGAGCGAAACGCTGGTCCGACTGGCGGCCGATTTCCAACCGTCGCGCTGGCGATGCCGCGCCGCGGTCAGCAGCCACGCGTCCGGGTTGGTCGGGACGCCGTTGCGTGGCCAGGTCGTCAACGCACGCTCGAACGCGTCGGCCAACGCGTCCTCGGAGCTGGTGATGTCGCCGCTCGCCCCGACCAGAATCGCGAGAAGCCGCCCGTACGACGTGCGGGCGGCCGCCTCGGCGTGTGCGACGGTGCTGGTCAGGTCCATGATCCGTCGACGAAGGACGTCGCCGCCGCCCGTACCTCGATGACGCCGTACTGGGCGCCGGGGCACCGCTCGGCCCACATCAACGCCGCGTCCAGGTCGGGAACATCGATGACGAAGACGCCGCCGAGTGCTTCCTTGGTATCGGCGAACGGGCCGTCCTGAATCTGCACGGTTCCGTTCCGTAGCGTGACGGTCGTCGTCGCAGTTGTGTTGGTCAGGACCTCGGCTGCAACGAGGACTCCCGCGGCCTGCAGCGCTGCGCCGTACGCGCCGAAGGCTTGCTGCATCTGGTCGATCGCCTCCTCGGGGATCTCCCCGTCGGCAGGTTCGGCATTGTTCAGAAGAAGTGCGTAGCGCATGGTGTGCTCCTCGTCGTCTGCAATCTCCACCGCGTCGTGCGGTCTTTCACCGTGATGACGATCGACGCGTGCCGCAATCGACAACGCTCGACCAATTTTCGGTCATAGCTGCCGCGAACAGCGGCCCATTCACTGTCGACGCGTGCCCGTTACCGCCGGCGAGATCGAAGAACCCGCTGAAATCAGTCGCAAAGTCTGTTTGTTGTCGTATTGTGATCTGATCGTATGTTTTCGAGGCGGTCGGGAAGGGAGCTCGGATGGCAACACCTACCGGTGCCGCGCTTGCCGTGTTCCTGGGCGGCCGCCCGGCGTCGCACAGCCTGCGCAGTACCCGCGCCGCGACTTCGAGAATGGTCGACGCCATCATCGATGGCACCGACTGCACCGAACTGACCGACGACCACGGCCGCGACGAGGTAGCTCAAATCGCCGCGCTGTGCGTCGAGCTCGCTGCAGACGTCCTCGACAGCGGAACGCAACCGTCCACCGTCGACCTGACGAGGCTGCGAGAACACGCAGCCAGGTGGGCTCGGGCCGGCATGCAGATCGCGCCGATCCTGCACGCGTTCCACGTGGGCTTCTCGGCCGGATTGCGGCTGGTCGCCGACACTGCGGACGCCGACGAACATGCCGCGCTGGTCGACGGCGCGGTGTTGATGTTCGGGCTTCTCGACGTCGTGTCCGAAGCGGTTACGTCGGCCTACCTGGACGAGTACAGGGCCGCCGCGACGCTGCACGACGACGCCGGGCATTCGATGACCACCGCGTTGCTGACCGGCGGCACCCGTGCGCAGCGCCTTGCCGAGCGGTCCGGCATCGAATTGGCCGCGTCGTACGACGTCATCGCGTTGCACTTTCCGCCGCACCCCGACGAGAAGGGGTCCCCGGCCGAGCGGGACATAGCCGCGGGAATGAAGCAGCGCCGTATCCACGCCGCCGTTGCCGACTGTGTGTCCCCGTCTCTCGCGCTGGCCGTGCTGAGTCCGACCGGTGGCACCGTCCTGGTGCCCGACACGGCGTCGAACAGTGCGGAGACGATCGTCGAGCGCATGAGCGCGGCAGGTGGCATCTCGATCTACGCGGCGTCGGTGACGGCGACGATGGATCATGTTCCGGACGCGGCCGAGAACGCGTACGAGCTTCTCCGTCTCGTCCAGCGACTCGAGTATCGACCGGGCGTGCACCGCATCTCCGACCTCGCGCTCGAATTTCAGATCGCGCGCCCCGGCGTCGGAAGACGGCACCTGCAGAAACTGCTCGACCCGCTGCGGGTGGTTCCGGATCTGCTGCCGACCCTACGTGCGTTCGTCGGAGCCGAAGCCAACCGCAAGAAGGCGGCCAAGCAACTTGTCGTGCACCCCAATACCGTCGACTATCGACTCAAGCGCATCGAGCAGATCACCGGAATCGACCCCATGAAGTCGTCCGGCCTACGGTCGCTGCATGCCGCATTGATCGCGGACTCGTTGGATGCGCACACTCCGTCGGAGGCGTCCAGGCGATGACCGTCACGTCGATGTCCGCACGCGCCGCACTCGTGGCGATCGATGCGATGATCCCGTCCTTCCAGCCCGTGGTCACGCTCGACACCGGCGGAGTCGTCGGCGTCGAGGCGCTAGCGCGCTGGCCAACCGTCGAAGGCGTCGATCCTGCCGAAGTGTTCGCGCTCGCCCGGCGACGCGGCGTCGTGGCCGACGTCGACATCGCTTGCCGCACTGCGGCAGTCAGAGAAGCTCGATCGTCGTTGTCGGTGCGTGGCCTCACGTTGTTCCTCAACGTCGAACCGTGCGGCGCAGCCGATCCGGTTCGGATGGAGGCGCACCTCGACACGCTCGCAGACGACCTCGATGTCGTACTCGAGATCACCGAACGTGGCCTCGACGTCGACCCCGACGGTCTGCGCGCCATGGTCCGAGCGGCACGCCGTCGTGGAATCACCATCGCACTCGACGACGTCGGCTCGAACTGGAGCACGCTGGAGGCACTACGCATCGTCGAACCCGACATCGTCAAACTCGACGCGCGAATTCTGCGCCACCCGGGGACGATTCGGTCCCGTCGTGTGCTTCGTGCGGTTCGACAGCATGTCGACGACGCATCCGCGGTGATGGTGGCCGAAGGCATCGAGACTGAACGTGACCGGGCCCGCGCCGTCGACCTCGGTGCCACTCTGGGTCAGGGCTGGTTCTACGGGCGGCCCGTGTCCATCTCCTCCATCGGCGACGTGGAGCGCTGACGTCAGCGGAACTCGTCGACGTGGTCGAGGGCCCACTGTGCGAAACTCGTTGCGCGGCCGGTCTCTCGTGGGCGACATGTCCCACTCGCGGTGGTCACATCAGAGATCCCGGTTCATACGGAAGCGACTGGGACATCACGCCCAGCTTCGGCTTTCCCCGGCTTCTCCCTTACCAGGGTCGGCATACTCTCGACGGCCGCCCGCCGAATCCACCGCCGGGGATCACGGGCGAACGTGAAGTCGAACCGGGCGAGCACCGTCCGCCGGGCCAGGGCGAACAGGACCGCCGTGCCCGTGACGGCCATCCATGTCGGCATGGGATACAGCGCGAGGCGCTCCCCGAGGCCGAAGTGCAGCGTCTGCGCGACCATCAGGATTGCGCCCACCACTCCGACCGCCGCACACAGAGCGGACCACACTGCGACCAGTCGTCGTTCGTGCCACAGATGCCATGCGATCAACACGAGTACGACATGCCGGGCGATGAATCCGGGAAGTACCGCGGTCCAGTGGACGATCGTGCCGTCGTTCGCGGGGAACAGGCCAGTCGCGGCGGTACTGACGGCAATGACGACCGCAAGCGAGAGGATCCACTTCTTCTCGCGGCCGCTTCTGATGTGTCGGTGAAGAAACACCGCGCCGACCAGCGTAAGGGCGCCGAGCACGATGAACGACGAGTTCATCACGTCGTGCATCGGTGAACACGAGTCGACGTCGCACGTGGTGACCCCGAGAGAGCTGATCGAATCTCGGGCGAAGCTGTACGGCGTGTTCCAGGCCGCGGCGGTGAATACCTCTGCCAACAGATAGGCGAACGAGAGTATCCAGGCCGTCCCCGCTGCCAGATGACGAAGGTTGTGGGTTCGGCGTTCGTGACTGATGAGAAACTCCCTGTCGCGTCGAGCGTGGTTCCGGCACACCCTACGGCCCGAACCTGAGAGCCTGCCCGAAATGACCAGTGCCACTCTCAGGTTCGCGTCGGGAACCGGACGGTCGGTGCCGTAAGAATGTCGTCAAGAACGCACGGTCGGTCCGTAAGGAGCTCGTAAGAATCGTCGTCCGGACGCGTCGACGAGCCGAAGCTGGGGTCATGGCCGATATCGCTTACCTAGCCGTCGTACTCGCCGCGTTCGCGTCGTGCGCGCTCGTCGTACGGGCACTTGGAGCAACACAGTGATCACGTATTCAGGAGTCGTGAGCGTCGTGGCGATCGCACTCGCAGCAGTCACGGTCGTCTACCTGCTGATCGCTCTGCTCGACCCCGAGAGGTTCTGACGCCGACATGAATCCTGCGCTTCTCGCGGGCCTGCAGATCGCTGCTGTGATCGCCGTGCTCGCACTCGTCTACGTGCCGTTGGGTGACTACATGGCCCGCGTGTTCGACGGCACCCGCGATCTACGGCTCGAAGCGGTGACCTATCGCCTCTGCCGCATCGATCGACGGACCGAACAGACCTGGGTCGGCTACGCAGGCAGCCTGCTCGCCTTCTCGGCGGCCTCGGTGCTGTTTCTATATGTGCTGCAGCGGATTCAAGGCGTTCTCCCGCTGAACGACGGGTTGCCTGGAGTGAGTCCGGCCGTCGCGTTCAACACCGCCGTTTCGTTCGTCAGCAACACCAACTGGCAGTCCTATGTACCCGAGACGACGATGTCGAATCTGACGCAGCCGCTCGGCCTCGCCGTGCAGAACTTCGTGTCCGCGGCGGTCGGTATGGCGGTGGCGGTCGCCCTGGTACGTGGATTCGTGCGCGTACGAAGTGGCGGCGAGATCGGCAACTTCTGGGTCGACCTCACCCGGGGAACGCTGCGGATTCTGCTTCCGATCTCCTTCGTCATCGCCCTGGTGCTGCTGACACAAGGTGTCGTGCAATCGTTTTCGTCGGGTTTCACCGCGCACGGGCTGGACGGATCGATGACGAACACCGCACTTGCACCTGCTGCATCGCAGGAGGCCATCAAGGTGCTGGGGACCAACGGTGGCGGAATCTTCGCCGCCAACTCGGCACACCCGTTCGAGAATCCGACGCCATTGAGCAACATCGTTCAGATCATCGCGCTGCTGCTGATTCCCGTCTGCCTGACGCGAACGTTCGGCACCATGGTCGGAAGTCGCAAGCAGGGTCTGACGGTACTGGCCGTCATGGCGACGCTGTGGGGATGCTTGCTCGCGGTCACGCTCGCCGCCGAATCCGGCACCCGCGGGATCGCTGCGAACGCGGCGGGCGCGATGATGGAGGGCAAAGAGGTACGGTTCGGTATCCCCGGCTCCGTGCTCTACGCCGTCTCGACGACCGGAACCTCCACGGGCGCAGTCAATGCCGCGCACGACAGCATGTCTCCGCTCGGTGGAGGGGCGGTCCTGCTGAACATGCTGTTCGGAGAGATCGCGCCCGGCGGCGTCGGTACCGGCCTCTACGGGATGCTGATCCTCGCCGTAGTCGCGGTGTTCGTCGGTGGACTTCTCGTCGGACGCACCCCGGAATTCCTCGGCAAGAAACTCGGTCGACGCGAGATCACGATGGCGGCCCTGTCGGTGCTGGTCATGCCCGCGCTCGTGCTCGTAGGCACCGCCGTCACCGTCGTTCTGGACTCCACCACAGGGTTTCAGGGCAACTCGGGTGACCCGGGCACTCCAGGGTCGATCCACGGGTTCACCGAGGTTCTGTACGCCTACGCGTCGGCCGCCAACAACAACGGAAGCGCGTTCGGTGGCCTGACGGTCACGAGCGACTGGTTCCAGACGTCCCTGGGCCTTGCGATGCTGTTCGGCAGGTTCCTGCCGATCGTCTTCGTGCTGGCGCTCGCCGGCTCCCTCGTCAAGAGCAGGCGTACGGCCACCGACGTCGGAACGCTGCCGACCACCGGTCCTCTGTTCGGCACGTTGCTCCTCGGCTCGGCGGTCCTCGTCGCCGCCCTCACCTTCTTCCCCGCCCTCGCTCTGGGCCCGATCGCGGAGGCGATGCAATGACTGTCGTGACCAGTCCCGAACAGCCCGCGGATATCGAAACCACCGTTCCTGCCGGCAAATTCGACACGGACCAACTGTGGACCGCGCTGCCGGGTGCGTTCCGCAAACTCGATCCTCGGCACCTCGCGAGGAACCCCGTCATGTTCGTGGTGTTCCTGGGGTCGGTGGTGACGACGGTCCTTGCCGTCGGCGACCCCTCCGTCTTCGCGTGGTCGATAGCGGGGTGGCTGTGGTTCACGGTGCTGTTCGCGAATCTCGCCGAATCCGTAGCGGAAGGGCGTGGCCAAGCGCAGGCCGCGAGCCTGCGCAAGGTCAAGCAGGACACCACCGCG
Source organism: Rhodococcus sp. BP-261 (assembly GCF_019835205.1). Classification (NCBI taxonomy): domain Bacteria; kingdom Bacillati; phylum Actinomycetota; class Actinomycetes; order Mycobacteriales; family Nocardiaceae; genus Rhodococcus; species Rhodococcus sp. BP-261. The sequence goes on from NZ_JABUCO010000017.1 coordinate 42,864, forward strand.
CGACGACGCACCGCGGGCGGAGGCGTCGAGACCGTACGCGGCTCCGACCTCGCGATCGGTGACGAGGTGATCGTGGCCGCCGGTGAGACCATCCCGGGTGACGGCGACGTCGTCGAGGGAATCGCCAGCGTCGACGAATCGGCGATCACCGGTGAATCGGCCCCCGTGGTCCGCGAAGCCGGCGGCGACCGGTCGGCGGTCACCGGCGGCACGACGGTCCTGTCCGACGAGATCGTCGTGTCCATCACCGCTGCGCAGGGTGAGACGTTCGTGGACCGGATGATCGGACTCGTCGAAGGGGCGTCTCGTCGGAAGACACCCAACGAGATCGCGCTGAACATCCTGCTGGCCTCTCTCACGATCGTGTTCCTGCTCGCCGTCGTCGCCATCGGACCGATGAGCGCCTACGCCGGTGACGAACAGGATCCGGTGCGGTTGATCGCGCTTCTCGTCTGCCTGATCCCGACCACCATCGGAGCGCTGTTGTCCGCCATCGGGATTGCCGGCATGGATCGACTCGTGCAGCGGAACGTCCTGGCGATGTCCGGCCGGGCGGTCGAGGCTGCCGGTGACATCGACACACTGCTCATGGACAAGACCGGCACGATCACCTACGGAAACCGACGCGCGACCGCTCTGCACCCGGCGCCCGGGGTCGACGCCGTCGACCTGGCTCGCGCGGCGCGGCTCTCGTCGTTGGCGGACGGCACGCCCGAAGGGCGCAGCATCGTCGAATTGTGTTGCAGTGAATTCGATCTGGCGCCGACAGCCGACGCGTCGGAGATCGCCGGTGAGTTCGTTCCCTTCACCGCGCAGACACGGATGAGCGGTATCGATATCGGTGACAGCAGGATTCGCAAAGGCGCTGCGGACACCGTCGCCGCATGGATACTCGAGAACGGCGGTACGCCGGTGGACGCCGTGCGCAACACCGTGCACGACATCGCGCAAGCAGGAGGTACGCCTCTCGTCGTAGCGGAGACGGCCGACGGCTCCTCGACTGTGCTGGGCGTCGTCGAACTGTCCGACGTCGTGAAGCCGGGAATCGCACACCGCTTCGCGCAACTGCGGGCGATGGGCATTCGGACGGTCATGGTCACGGGCGACAACCCGCTGACCGCGAAAGCGATTGCCGCAGAGGCCGGTGTCGACGACGTCCTCGCCGAGGCGACGCCGGAGGACAAACTGGCGTTGATCAGGAAGGAACAGGAAGGTGGCAGGCTCGTCGCGATGACGGGCGACGGCACCAACGACGCCCCTGCGCTCGCACAGGCCGACGTCGGCGTTGCGATGAACACGGGAACGTCCGCCGCCAAGGAAGCCGGCAACATGGTCGATCTGGATTCGGATCCGACCAAACTGATCGAGATCGTCGAGATCGGTAAGCAGTTGCTGATCACGCGCGGCGCGTTGACGACGTTCTCCCTGGCCAACGATCTGGCCAAGTACTTCGCGATCTTGCCCGCCATGTTCAGTGGGCTGTATCCGCAGCTGAGTGGGTTGAACATCATGCGACTCGCGACGCCCGAGTCGGCGATCCTGTCGGCGGTCATCTTCAATGCGCTGGTGATCGTCGTGCTGATTCCGTTGGCACTGAAAGGTGTTCGCTATCGCCCGTCGTCGGCTGCCTCGCTGCTGCGGCGAAACCTGTTGATCTACGGCGTCGGTGGCGTCGTCACGCCGTTCGTCGGCATCTGGCTGATAGATCTTCTCGTCCGACTCGTTCCCGGGATTGGTTGACATGCGCTTCGCACACGGTTTTCTTCGTCAGATGCTCGCCGGCTTCGCGGTACTCGCCGTGTTCACCGCTGTTCTCGGCGTCGGTTATCCCGTCGCTGTGTGGGCCGTCAGCCGTCTGGACACGGAGTCGGCGGAGGGGTCGCCGCTTCGAGACGCTGCAGGATGCGTCGTCGGAAGCTCTCTGGTCGGTGTCGATCCACAGGTTCCGGACGGACAGCCCGACCCGTACTTCCACCCCCGCGTCACCGGATCGGTCGCCGACGACGACGCGTTCGCGCCCGGTGACCCGAGTGCCGCGCTCCCGACCAACCAGGGTCCGAGCAGCGAAACGCTGGCGTCGTTCGTCCAGCAACGCCGTGCCGCTGTCGCAGCGCGTGAGAACGTCGACCCGAGCCTGGTGCCCGTCGACGCCGTGACGGGATCGGGATCGGGCATCGATCCCGACATCAGTCCCGCCTACGCGGCGTTGCAGATTCCACGGGTGGCCGAGGTGAACGGCCTGAGCGTCACCGACGTTCGAGCACTCGTCAACGACTACACGCACGGTCCGCAGTACGGTGTACTCGGGGCGGCTGTGGTGAACGTTCCGCAGCTCAACGTCGCTCTCGGACTGACTGCGCCGCACTGCAGCCCGGACTAGGAGACGTGCATGGACCAGGAATCCCGCGGGGAGCTGCGGCTTTATCTGGGTGCTGCGCCTGGCGTCGGCAAGACGTACGCGATGCTGGGTGAGGCTCGTCGCCGCCTGGACAGGGGATGCGACGTCGTGGCGGCTCTCGTCGAGACACACGGGCGCGCGGTGACGGAGGCGGCGCTCGACGGCATCGAAGTCGTCCCGCCGACCGAGATTCCCTACCGCGGCACCGTCGGACGCGAACTCGATCTGGATGCCGTGCTGGCGCGTCGGCCGGATCTCGTTCTGGTCGACGAGCTCGCGCACACCAACACGCCGGGCTCACGGAACACGAAGCGTTGGCAGGACGTCGAAGTGTTGCTCGACGCGGGTCTGGACGTCGTGTCGACCCTGAACGTGCAGCACCTCGAGTCGCTCAACGACGTCGTCCAGCAGATCACCGGTGTCGTGCAGCGAGAAACGGTCCCGGACAACGTCGTTCGTGCGGCAGCGCAGGTGGAGCTCGTCGACATCACGCCGGAAGCGTTGCGCAGCAGGATGTCCCACGGGAACATCTACAGCGCCGAGAAGATCGACGCCGCGTTGGACAACTACTTCCGGCGCGGCAATCTGACGGCGCTGCGCGAGCTGGCGTTGCTGTGGATCGCCGATCAGGTCGACGCGGCGCTCGTGAAATACCGGACCGACGAACACATCACCGACACGTGGGAAGCGCGCGAGCGAGTCGTCGTCGCGGTGACGGGTGGGCCGGAGTCGGAGACGCTGGTGCGTCGCGCAAGTCGTGTCGCGTCTCGGTCCAGCGCCGAGCTCATGGTGGTGCACGTCGTGCGCGGCGACGGCCTCGCGGGGGTGTCCGCGCCGCAGATGGGGGCTGTCCGCACCTTGGCGACGGCCGTCGGCGCGAGCATGCACAGTGTCGTCGGCGACGACGTCCCGACGACGCTGCTGGAATTCGCGCGGGGCGTCAACGCGACGCAGTTGGTCATCGGCACTTCGCGACGGTCTCGGTTCGCTCGAATCGTCGACGAAGGCATCGGATCGTCCGTCGTGCAGAACTCCGGAACCATCGACGTGCACATGGTGACGCACGGCGAGACCGGGTTTCGACGACGACGTCTGCGCGTCCATGCGGATTCCCGTGCGCGACGGATGCTGTCGTGGGTCGCTGCGGTGGCCGTTCCCTGTGTCGCCGCTGCCGTACTCGCGATCGTCGACCCGCAGTTCGACTCGAGCGGTGAGAGCGCGCTGTTCTTCATGGTCGTGTTGTGCGTGGCTCTCCTCGGAGGGGTTGCGCCCGCGGCACTGTCGGCTCTGATCGCAGGATTTCTGCTCAACTTCTTCTTCACCGCTCCGCGACACAGCTTCGCGGTCGCCGAGCCCGAGAACTTCGTCGTGACGGTCGTGCTGCTGATAGTCGCCGTCGCCGTCGCGGTTCTGGTGGACACCGCATCGAGACGTGCCAGGGAGGCACGACGCGCGTCGCGCGAGGCCGAGCTGTTGACGTTGTTCGCCGGCTCCGTGCTGCGCGGTGCAGATCTCGACGCCTTGCTCGAGCGCGTCCGGGAGACGTACGGGCAGCGGTCGGTGTCGTTGATCGAAGTGTCCACCGGTGACACGGTCGGTAGCGTCGGGGATGTGCCTGCGCCGACCGTCGAACACGCCGATACGCGAATCGATGCGCCCGCCGGTGATTTCACGATGGTGCTCGCGGGGGCCCGCACCCGTGCGCGTGACCGACGCGTGCTGACGGCCGTCGCCAATCAGGCGGCCGGGTTGGTACGACAGGCGAGACTGACCGAGGAGGCCAGCCGTGCCAGTGCGTTGGCCGAGGCGGACGTGCTGCGGCGAGCGCTGCTGTCGGCCGTCAGCCACGATCTGCGGACGCCTCTGGCCGCGGTCAAAGCCGCGTCGTCGTCGCTGCGCAGCACCGACATCGAGTTCTCTCCCGAGGACACCGCCGAACTGCTCGCCACCATCGACGAATCGGCCGATCAACTGACCGCGCTCGTCGGCAACCTCCTGGACTCGTCGCGCTTGCAGGCCGGCGTCGTTCGACCGACCCTGCAGCCGGTGTACGTCGAGGATGCCGTCCATCGGTCGCTCGTCGGATCGTCGGCTCCGGTCGGGCGGGTACATATCGACGTGGGCGACGTCGAAGTACTCGCAGACGTGGGGCTGCTCGAACGGGTGCTGGCCAATCTCGTCGACAACAGCGCGCGTCATGCGCCCGACAGCGACATCCGGATCAGCGCCACGCGCGCGGGCGAGCGTGCGTCGATCACGGTCTCCGACGGCGGCCCCGGAATCGCGGAAGGATCGGAGAGCACCATGTTCGACGCGTTCCAGCGACTCGGCGACCGCAACAACGCGGTCGGAGTCGGGCTCGGACTGTCCGTCGTCAAGGGTTTCGCCGAGGCCATGGGCGGGTCGGTCGTCGCCTCGGGCACCGCGGGCGGCGGGCTCACGATGACCGTCGAGTTGGGGGCGGTGATCCGATGACGGCAGCGAGGACTCGCGTGCTCGTCGTCGACGACGAGCCGCAGATCGTGCGCGCTCTCCGCATCAACCTGCAGGTCAGAGGCTACGAGCTTGCCGTCGCGACGTCGGGAGCCGAGGCGTTGCGTGCGGCGGCCGATTTCCATCCCGAGATCGTCGTTCTGGATCTCGGGCTACCCGACATCGACGGTATCGACGTCATCGGCGGCCTGCGGGGATGGACGGACGTGCCGATCGTCGTGTTGTCGGCGCGGACCGACTCGGCCGACATCGTCGACGCTCTCGACGCCGGTGCCGACGATTTCGTCACCAAACCGTTCGGGATGGACGTGCTGCTCGCGCGTCTCAGAGCGGCGGGGAGGCGTGGTCCGCATGCGACCGAGAACGCCGTCGTCGTGACCGACGCGTTCACCGTCGACCTGTCGGCGAAAACGGTCACCCGGCACGGGGAGAACGTCCACCTGACCCGCACCGAATGGGGTGTGCTCGAACTCCTGGCCCGCAACCGCGGAAAACTGGTGTCGCAGAGAGAAATTCTCCAAGCGGTGTGGGGTCCGCGGCACGAACGCGAAACCCATTATCTGCGAATTTATCTCGGACAGCTCAGACAGAAGCTGGAGGACGACCCGTCGCACCCGAAGCATCTGCTCACCGAGACGGGCATGGGATATCGGTTGCAGTAGTGCGGCTACTAGTTACCCAGCACGACACCCTCACGACGCGGATCCGCACCACCGGTCCACCCGGTATCGGTGCGCTGCAGCGCGCTCAGGCCGCTGGACTGGTCGGCGACGGACACGTCGTGGCCCATCGCGTCGAGTTGCTTCACGACGGGATCCTCCGGCCCCCGCACGTTCGGATGCTCACCGCCGTAGTTCGTGGCGGGCGAGTTGGCGGCACCGAAGTCGACCATCGACACGGCCTGTTGAGGGTTCATCCCCCAATCGAGCATGCCCACAAGCGTTTTGACGACGAACTGAATGATGACCGATCCGCCGGGAGAGCCCGTCACGATCGCCAGATCGCCCCGTGAGCCGTCGGTGTTCCGGTCGAACACCAGCGTCGGCGCCATCGAACTGCGGGGACGCTTTCCCGGTTCGACGCGGTTGGCCAGCGGTGTCCCATCCGGTGATGCCGGCTCGGCCGAGAAATCCGTGAGCTGGTTGTTCAGCAGGAAGCCGTCGACCATGTGGAACGAACCGAACGCCGACTCGACCGTCGTCGTCATCGACGCGGCGTTACCGTAGCGGTCGACGACGGAGATGTGGCTGGTTCCGTGTTCGGGATCGGTCGACGACGCGAATTCCACGGGCCCGAAGTCGCCGTGCTGTGCCGTTCCCATGCTGCGCTGCGGATCGATGATCCCTGCCCGCTCGCTCAGGTACTCCGGGTCCAGCAGCGCATCCGGTGATCCCCCGGGAAGTGGCACGAAGTCTGGATCGGCGACGTAGAAATCCCTGTCCGCGTACGCAAGTCGCTCGGCTTCGGAGATCAGGTGCACACCCTCCGCCGTGGGCTTCCCGCCGTTCGCATCCATGTCGGTCGGTGCGTACTCGGCCAGATCGAAGTTGGACAGAATCCCCATCGCCGACGCGACCGCGATCCCACCGGACGACGGCCCGGGCATTCCGCAGATGTCGTGGTCCCGGTACTGCGTGCAGACGGCGGTACGGGTCTTGGCCTCGTATCCCGCGAGGTCCTCCAGCGTGATCTGCCCTGGTGTGCGGCCTGCCGAGGTGTCGGCGGTGGCGTCGACGATCGCGTCCGCGATGTCGCCGGTGTAGAACGCGTCGGCGCCACCGTCCGCGATGGAGGACAACGTCTTCGACATCGCCGGGTTGTTCAGCAGGGTGCCCTCGGACTTCGGTGCGCCGTCCGGCAGCAGGAAGTAGTCCTTCGATTCCGGGTCGAGCGCCAGCTTCGCGGCGGAGTCGGCAATCGACTGCGCCATACGTGGGCTGATCGCGAACCCGTTGTCTGCCAACTGCACAGCCGGCTGGAACAAATCGGACCAGTCCTGCGTCCCGTGATCGGTGTGTGCCTGCTCGAGCATCCGGAGCACCCCGGGCACGCCGATCGATCGGCCACTCGATCGTGCATCGGGTTGCGGCGGGGTGCGGTCGACGTCGTCGATGTAGCGCAGGTAGTCGCCGGTGGCGCTCGCGGGCGCCACCTCCCGACCGTCGTACGCCTGTACCTCGCGAGATTTCGCGTCGTAGTACATCAGGAACGCGCCGCCCCCGATGCCCGACGACTGCGGCTCGACGAGCCCGAGCACGGTCTGCGCGACGATGAGCGCGTCGGCAGCGGTACCGCCGTCGCGCAGGACCTCGCACGCGGCCTCGGTCGAGATCGGATTGGCCGTCGACACCGCGTAGTCGCGGGTGTCGACCGGTGTCATCCCCGATCGGTACCCGGTCGCGATCTCCGGGTTCGTCGAGATGTCACCGCCGGAACTGCCGCCCGCCGACGTGCTCTGGGCTGCGGTGATGTCACCAGCCGCGCACGACGCGGATTCGGTCTCCTCGTTACTGCAGGCAGTGACCGGTAACAGGACGAGTGCGCAGAGCGCCACGGTGATTCGTCTCGAACGCATCGACCGACGCTAACACCGGTGCGCCCTCCTCGTAGTCGTTCCACTCCGGGTCGGCGTCGAGTACGGCGATTCCACGGTTGCTGGGTGGTTGCTGGAGGAGCTTTCGGCCCCGTATGGAACGCGTTGCATTCGGTCGACCAGCAGGACGGTAAAATCGTCACCCATGAGCGATGTGTCAGAGGACGTGCCGGGGCAGGTACGTGCCATGGTGGGACAGAGCTACCGGATCGACGACGTCTACGAGGTCGGCAAAGCGAAGGTCGCCGAGTTCGCACGCGCCGTACAGAACTTTCATCCGGCCCACTTCGACGTGGACGCAGCCGCGGAACTCGGTCACCACGATCTCGTCGCTCCGCCTACCTTCATGGCGCTCGTCGGATTCGTCGCACAGCGTCGGCTGTTCGAAGAGACCCTCAGCTGCTACGCCATGCCGCAGATCCTGCAGGTCGATCAGAAGTTCGCCTTCCACCGGCCGCTGCGCGCAGGTGATCGCCTGAGCTGCGAGGTGTCCATCGTCTCGGCGCGCAAGGTTGCCGGTACCGATCTGATCGTCGTCGAGAACGACATCTTCGACCAACGTGACCAGCCGGTCATGACGGCGACGACGACCATCGCAGCCAGCACCGATATCCAGGCACCCGACGAGTTCATGGACGTCGTGGAGAAGATCATGATGGCCGGTACGGTCGCGGTTCCGGCCATCTGACGGTAGTTTCCCGTGGCGTGAAGCGTGCGCCGCTCGAGTCCGGTCCCGACGAGATGCGCCGACGATGGGCGCTCTGTTCCGCGTTGACGGCAGCACAGGGTCGGCCGGACCACTGCTGTGCGCGTGATCGCACCTGGCACTACGACGACGGCGGCGGCAACTGGGCCGACGTCCGGATACTCGACGAGGGACGGGCGGTCCTCGTCGGCCACGACCACGAGTACAGCGACACCTACTACGCCGGAGCAGCACCGTACTTCGGTGAGCCCGAAACCGATCTTCTCGCGGACACTCCCGCGTGGTGGCGGGACGCGATCGAGGACTACCTCGCCGACATCGAGCGGAACGGCATGTGGATCGGCTTCGTGTACGGCTTCGACGGCGGGGTATGGACGCGCGCCGACTACACCGTCTCCGACGGCTTCGAATCCCTTGATCTTCCGACGGTCACGCACGACGCGACGGCGCGTCATCTGACCGAGTTTCTCCAGCACATCGCGCGTGACCAGGGCATGTCCGCCGACGTCGATCCCCAGGCCGTAGCAGCGGCGATCGCTGCCGGCGCCGACGTGTCCGCGGACCAGCTGCGCAGCCTGTTCGGCGCGCGACAGCTGGACGTCGCGGCCGGAGTCGAAGCGGCGCGAGCGTTTCGATGACATCGTCAACCGGGGGTTGACGATCCGGAATCGTCAACTTATGGTTGACGCATGACCGAATCCACGAAACTCAACGTCCCCGTCCGTCTCGACGACCTCATCGAGGGCATCAAGAAGGTGCACACCGATGCGCTCGACCAACTGTCCGACGCTGTTCTCGCGGCGGACGCACTCGGCGACCTCGCCGATCACCTGATCGGGCACTTCGTCGATCAGGCACGCCGCTCCGGTGCGTCGTGGACCGACATCGGCCGCAGCATGGGCGTCTCGAAGCAGGCCGCTCAGAAACGTTTCGTGCCCAAAGGTTCCGACTCCGACCTCGACGCGAACCAGGGGTTCAACCGTTTCACTCCGCGCGCTCGCGGCGTCGTGGTGGGGTCGCAGAACGAAGCGCATTCCGCCAAGAACGCCGAGATTTCCCCGGCGCACATCGTCCTCGGCCTTCTGAGCGAGAAGGAGGGTATTGCAGCGCGAATCCTGTTGACGGACAGCCGGACCGAGCAGGCCGTGCGTGACGCGGCCGCGGCGGTGCTGCCGGAGGCGGTCGCGGAATCCCCCGCTCTGATCCCGTTCGACGCCGACGCGAAAAAGGTTCTCGAGTTGACGTTCCGTGAAGCGCTTCGTATGGGGCACAACTACGTCGGCACCGAGCACATTCTTCTGGCTCTGCTCGAGCACGAAGACGGCTCAGGGTTGCTGACCGACCTCGGTCTCGACAAGCCATCCGTCGAGCAGCAGGTTGCCGAGTTTCTGTCGCAGTTCGACTGATCATCGACGCGGCGGCGAGATGCCCGCCGTCACGTTGTCGACGAGTGCATCGACGAAGTCGAAGTCCAACGGCAGGGTCGGAAGCAACAACCTCAAATAGCAAGCGCCCCACAGTTCGTCGATGACGACGTCGAGGTCGATGCCGTTCGCGATCTGTCCCACGCGTCGGGCGGCTTGGAGGCGTCCCACCATTCGCGTTCGACGCGGACCGGCGTACGAGCGGATGAACTCGTCGGCGAGAGCGGGGTCGCTCTGTGCCGCGCCGATCAACTCCGCGACGATATGTCCTGACCGTTCCGCGGTCAGTAGTGAAACGAACGACCGCAGTTGGGTTTTCAGGTCGGCGGAGATGTCACCGGTGTCCTCGAACGACACGACGTCGTCGACGACGCTCGAATAGGCCTCGTACGCCAGCGCGCCAGGCGACGGCCACCATTTGTAGAGCGTCATCTTGCTGGTGCCGGCCTGCGCGGCCACCTTGTCGAAAGTAATTGCTGCGAAACCGCTTTCGAACAAGCGATCGGCGGCGGCCTTCAGAACGGCGGCACGTACCTCTCCGGCGGGCCGTCGTCCGCGGCCTGGCCGGAGGGACGTCGGCCGGTCCTTCACACCTACCCCTTCGGATGGTCCTACGTGGTCGAAGGGTACACGACGGCCTGATCGGAGTCGCGGATTCGTGATGCGAACAGGCACGCACCTGCGGCGATGATCGCACCGGCGAGCATGGCGATCACCATCGGAATGGCAGTGTGCTCACCGCCGAGACCCACCAACGGCGACACCACGGCGGCCAAACCGAACTGTAGCGCACCGAGAACTGCTGATCCGGTGCCTGCCAGGTGTGGAACCTGTGCGACCGCAAGGCTTGTCGCGTTCGCGAACACGAAGCCCAGGCTCACGAGCGTCGAGAAGAGCAGTACGAGCGTCGGCCACAGGCTGATTCCGATCAGAACGAGGATCATCAGCGCAGCCGTCGTCACGACGATGGCGCAGATGCCTCCGGTCATCATGCGATGCAACGACATCCGATCCGCCAGTTTTGCTGTGATCGCACTGCCGATCATGAGGCCGAGAGCGTTGACGGCGAACGCCGCCGAATACTGTCCTGCGCTGAGCCCCAGCATGTTCTGCAGTACGAACGGCGATGCCGAGATGTAGGCGAACATGACGCTGAACGCGAACGTGAACGTCAGCGTGTACCCGACGTAACGGGGATTGCGGAGTACGGATCCGATGCCGGTGATCATGTCGGTGAGACCGCCACCGCGTCGGGCATGCGGGTGGAGCGACTCGGGGACGAACGCAATCGCGGAGACCAGCATCAACGCCGTCAGGCCGGTGATGATCCAGAAGACGCCGCGCCATCCGATCGAATCGACGACGGCGCCGCCGATGAGCGGTGCGATGACGGGCGCGACGCCGCCGATGATCATCATGAGCCCGAACAGCTTCGCGGAGCGACTGCCTTCGGTGCGATCGGCGATGATGGCCCGTGACAACACGACGCCTGCAGCGCCGGCGAAACCTTGCACGAACCGCGCGCCGATCAGAAAATCGATCGACGGCGCGAGGGCGCAAGCCGTGCCCGCGACCAGGCAGACTGCCGATCCGACGATGAGCGGCACCCGTCGACCCAGTTTGTCCGACAGGGGGCCGATGACGAGTTGACCGAGCGCGAGACCGATCAGGAACGTCGTCAGCGTCAGCTGAATGCTGCTCGCCGACGTCGACAGTTCCTCGGCCATCGCGGGAAATCCGGGCAGGTACATGTCGGTGGCCAACGGCGGAATGGCCGTCAGCAGCGCGAGAACGCAGACGAGAAGTCCGCTCGGAGGCGTGAGGGTTTTCGGTGCGGTCTGAGTCGTACTCATGGGCAGGCAGGGTCCGTTCGACGTAACTGGGATAGTCGAACAATAGCATATAAATTTATATGTATTATGGTCGTGTGACTTCTCCGCGAACGCCAGGGCCCGACGCTCTCGCCTCGGTGCTGCACGATTTGAGCTGGACTGTTCAACGGCTCGATCCCGTCGAGGACCTGGGGATCGAACGTATACCCGCGCCGGAGTTGACAATCCTCAAGGAGGTCGACCGAAGCCCTGGTATAGGGATCACGGCGCTGGCCGAGCTGCTGGCGATGCAGCAGTCGAATGTCAGTGCGGCAGTGAAGAGTCTGGTGCAGAGGGGCCTCCTCGCGCGCACGCCGTCGCCCGAAGATCGGCGGGTCGCGCAGCTGAACGTCACCGAGCAGATGGTGCGTAACCGCACGAAGATCGAGGCGGCATGGTCGTCGCGCATTACCGAGGCGCTCGCGCACCTACCCGAAGATGCTGCTGCGCAGCTCGTTTCGGCAGCGCCTGCACTGGAACTGCTGATGAACGAGCTGCGCGAGCCCGGCCGCTAGCGGGATGTGGCAGCGAGTGCCGAACGGACGTCTTCTTCGATGAAGCTGGCGACGATACCGCCCGCTGCGCGGACTCCTGCTGCGGCAGAGCCGATCACGTTCTCCATCGGCGCCGCGACGTTGCCCGCTGCGAACACGCCGGGGACCGAGGTGTTCCCGGCCTGATCGGTGGCGACGTACGACGCGCCCATCGGCTTGTCGCCCATCGTCATCTCGGTGACCTCGAGGCCGAGACTCACCAGAATGTCCGCGTTGGCCTCGAACTCGGGCTTGGTGACGACTGCCTGCACCGGAACGGTGGTGCCGTCGGCCAATGTGACTCCGGCGAGCGTGTCGTCGTCGAGTGCGAGGCGCGCGATCTCACCCTTCACTACGGTCACGCCGAGGGCCGCCAGTTTGGCCGATTCCTCTGCGGTGGGCTCGAATTGGTTCGTGAACAGCACGACGTCGTCGACCCACTGCCTCCACATCATTGCCTGATGCGCCGCGAACGCGCTGCCGATGATGCCGACGGTCTGCTCGCGAACTTCCCAGCCGTGACAGAACGGGCAATGCAGAACGCTACGTCCCCATTGCTCTGCGAGTCCCTCGATGTCGGGCAGCACGTCGGTGAGACCGGTGGTGACGAGGAGGCGTCGCGCAGTGACCGCGGTGCCGTCGGACAGGTCGACCGTGAAGTGCGGATCGGTGTGCTCGTCGGACTTCGATGCGGACAGCACCGAACCGGCCTTGATCACGACGCCGTAGGACTGTGCCTCGTCGCGGCCTCTGGCCAGCAGGTCGAGGGGCCGTATGCCTTCGAGGCCGAGGTAGTTGTGGGCGTGGTCGGCCGGTGCGTTGCGCGGCTGACCTGCGTCCACGACGAGCACCCGCTTGCGCGCCCGCCCGAGCGTCACCGCTCCTGCAAGGCCTGCGGCGCCGCCGCCGATGATGATCACGTCGTACTCGGGTTTCGATGTCATGTTCCCACTGTGACCCACTGTTCCGTTTATGGCAAGTAACTTTGCCGGATTGGCAAAATGGACAACTCGAGAGGGTCGGGCCTTGACCTCGACAAAGGTTGAGGTCGCAGGCTGGGGTCATGACAGCGACCTACGACGAGTTACCGGCGCTCATGACCAGAATGACCGGCGACGAAAAGCATGATGCCAGCGCCACATCCACGCTCGACGTCATCTGGGTTCTCTATTCGGACGTGCTCCGCGTCGACCCGAGCGATCTGGACGACCCGGACCGTGACCGATTCTTTCTGTCCAAGGGTCACGGGCCGATGGCGTACTACGCGGTGCTCGCCGCACACGGGTTCCTGACGCCGACGCAGCTGGACACGTTCGGCGACTTCGACTCGATTCTCGGATATCACCCGGATCGCACCCTCGTGCCCGGCGTCGAGATCTCGTCGGGCTCGCTCGGTCACGGGCTCGGCCTGGCCGCGGGAACCGCTCTCGCTCTGGCGCTGCGCGGGAGTGACGCGCGCGTGTTCGTCCTGCTCGGCGATGCGGAACTGGACGAGGGCAGCAACATCGAAGCCATCCAGTTCGCCGGCCGTCGCGGTCTGACGAATCTGACCGCCGTGGTGATCGACAACGACTCCGCGGGGCTCGGGTGGCCCGGCGGTATCGCACGCCGGTTCGCGGTCGAGGGATGGGTGGTCGACGACGTGGACGGCCGAGATCATCGACGACTGCACCGTGCGCTCACCGCCCGAGACGGGGACATGCCTCATGCCGTCGTCGCCCACGTGGAGAAGAAGGGGTAGACCATGACGACATCGATTGCCGCATCGACCGATCAGCGTGAGCGCTTCTACCGGCTTGTTCCGGAGCTGCTGGCCGAAGACGATCGGCTCGCGCTGGTGCTCGCCGAGATCGGCGTCGGATACGTCGACCCGTTCCTGACGGACGACGTTCGGGCGCGAGTGGTGAATGTCGGTATCCGCGAACAACTTTCGATTTCCCTGGCGGGCGGTATGGCGCTGGCCGGGATGCGGCCCATCGTGCACACGTTTCCGCCGTTCCTTGTCGAGCGACCTTTCGAGCAGGTGAAGCTCGATCTCGGCCATCAAGGCGTCGGCGCCGTACTCGTCAGTGCGGGCGGTTCGTACGGCATGGCGTCCGGTGGGCAGACGCATTTCGGCCATCGCGACGTCGCGGTGCTCGACACCCTGGATGGGTGGACGATCGACGTCCCCGGCACGGCCGACGAGGCGGAGGATGCGCTGCGTCGAGCGGTTCGATCGGATGACCGCGTCTATCTGCGGCTCGACAGCACATCCAATCGCCGACGCTACTCCGACGGCCCCGGCTTCACCGTGCTCCGGCGAGGCAGCTCGGGGACGGTCGTCGCGGTGGGACCGATGGCGGACAACACGCTCGATGCCGTCGAACTCCGAGACGTCACGGTTCTGTACGCCGACACCGTTCGGCCGTTCGACGCGGCAACCCTCGTGTCCACGCTGACGCATCCCGACGTGGCGATCGTGGAGCCGTATCTGGCGGGGACGTCGGTGCCGTACGTGTCCGACGCGTTGTCCCACGTCCCCCACCGAGTACTCGGCCTGGGTGTGGGGCGGAAGGAACTGCGCCGATACGGCTCGCCGAAAAACCATGAACGGGCACATGGACTCGATGTTGACGGTCTCCGGAACTCGCTGGACGGATTCTTCGGATCCACGCCCCGTTTCGGGGGCTGAAACAGGACGGTTCGGCATCGAATGTCCAGGTCAACCGACCTGGATCGCCTTGAAACACGTGCTGTGGTGTTGTTCACTGGTCGGGTACGGAAGAGGTCGTACGAACAGTGGTCGGGGGACGATGAACAGAGCAGTCGAGCATTCGTGGCACGAGAACACGTGGCGCGACGGGGACACCGTTGTCGCCGTCCGCGATCTGGGCAAACGATCGTGGTGCAGTGGCGTACCGGCGGGTTCGGTAGGTGTCGTCGTCGACATCGACTGGCTCGGAGACCTACGCGTGGTGTTCACCATCGACGACTGGCTCGCGGGCCGGACCATGGTGGAGAAGGTGGTTCCCGTGTGCGACGTTCGTCAGGTTCGCCCGTACGAACGTCGCCTCTCGGAAGCGTGAGTTCTACTCGGTTTTGGTAGCAGGGCCGTCGGGCGTCGCGCCGCCTTCGCCGGACCAATCTCCGGAATCGGTTCCTTCCGCGGGATCGGATTGAACGTCTGATTCGGCGGTGTCCGCGCCTTGCTCGGTGTCCACCGTGCTGGGATCGGCCGAGTCCGCCTGCTCGTCGGGATGCGTGTGATCGGTGTCGGTCATGTCCGGCACATACCCAAGAAATTCGATTGTCAACCGGCGACGACGCCGCGCAACCGCTCGGTGTCTGCGGCCGTCCATCCCTCGGGCTGCAGAATTGCGGCCCAGAGGTCGACGGCGTCCTCGCCGTAGTTGTGTCCGTGCCCCTGGGGGACGTCCGTGGAGAACACCATGTCGAACGTCGTCTGCCAGAACGTGACGAACGGGAACCATCGAACTCCTGGGTCGACGTCGTAGCCGCGCGGTTCTCGCAACCAATCAGGTTGATGCAGAACGAGGTTCGGTGACCACCAGGTGATGGGGTCCGACGCATGCTGCCAATAGACGACGCGCGGGTTCGCCCACGGTGTACCGATGTCCAGATCGGCAGGCCGGCCGGCGAATCGAACGTGCTGGCCGTCGGCGACGACGGGAAGAATCTCCCGCGATCCGGGGTCGCGATCTGCGGTGATCTGCGACCACTGCTCCGTGAAGTTCGGGCTGCCGACCCAAAGTGTGCCGTCGGTCCGTGCGACCATGTCCCGGGCACCGCCGAACGCATCCTGACCGCCGTACGAACCGAGGCTCTCGCCGAATGCGACCAACCTGGGACGTGCGTCTTCCGAGAGTTCGGCGACGGCATCGTAGACGCGGTCGAACAACGCGCGCCCCGCCTCGCGCGGTGAATCGCGATCGACGAGAAAGGCAATGGGACTCGGCAGGAACGAGTACTGCATCGACGCGATTGCAGTATCGCCGCCGTACATGTACTCGAGCGACCCGGCGACGGATTCGTTGACCCAGCCGCGGCCCGTCGTCGTCGCGACGGCTAACACTGCGCGGTCGAATGCCCCCGTTCGTTTCAGTTCTGCGACGACTCTGTCTGCGGCGTCGGCTATCGAATCGGCCTCTGCAGCACCGACGTAGGCGCGAATCGGAGTCAGGGCCGCAGTGCCGGTGAACTTCTCGATGTCCTCCGCCGACGGTCCCGACGACACGAACCGCCGTCCCTCCTTGCCGAGCGAATCCCAGTCCTCGTTCGATTGGGGTGAACCAGACTTCTCCGGCGCCGTGGGTTGTTCGACGCCGGGGTGGTTGGCCTCGTCGGAAATCTTGGACGCGCTCGTGATGGAGGCGATGAGGACATTGTCGACGACTCCGTTCAGGACGAGCAGTGTCAGCAGCGCCACGGCCGCCACACCGATCACCTTGGCGATCGGGATGGGTACGAAACGGGTGCACAGCGCAACAAGTTTCCGGGCGCACCAGCGTAATCCGCGCGCGAATGCCAGCAAGAGCGTCGAGACGGCGACTGCCACCAGCAGAACGCCGAGATACAGGGCCCGCGCCGGATCGTCGATCTCGACGAGCTTCCGGACTATTTCCTGCCACCACGATCCGAGAACGAGGAACAGCGGAACGACGACGGCCGCGGTCGCGCCGAGTAGCCACCATCCGGTACGTTTCGTCCCGTCCGACCACCGGGGTTTCAACCCGCATGCACGTCCGATCCAGATCAGCAGGCAGCCGAGCCCGTAGCCTGTCGCCACACTGATTCCGGTGGCGACGCCCTGGAGGTACCAGACACGGGGTAGCAGAGACGGCGTCATGGAGAACGTGAAGAACACGACTGCGAGGAACAGCGCGGCAGGTTCGAGCCGTGCGAAGTACCGCCGCAGGGTACGCATCGTCACATAGTAATGTTCAGACGTCGGTCGAAACTCCGATGTGGTCGAAATACCGTCGCGCCGAGCGGAACACCGCGTCGTGCGCGTCGCGAGTGATGATCCGGTTCCACCAGGCTCCGTAGAGCGAGCCGAAGTCGAAGGGACGCACGAGCTCGACGGCACGCCGAATCGTGTCCGGATGCTCGGGGATCAGATTGGGGTAGCTGTACATGAAGCCGACCCACCGACGGTCGGCGACGACGGTGAAGATGTCGCCGGCGCACAGCGCACCTCGGCCGTCGATGCCGTCGGCCCAGTGCATGACGGTGCCGCCGGCGAAGTGGACACCCGCGTTGATCAGAGTGAGTCCGGGGAGGATTTCTCTCGCGTCTCCCGACCACAGGACCACGTTGTCGCGGCGGGGCACCCATGGCGCGTCGCGCTCGTGCACGTAGATGGGGGCGTCGCCGAACGCGCGACTCCACTCGACCATGGAGCTGTAGTAGTGCGGGTGCGACAACGCGATGGCGGAGATGCCGCCGAGTTCGGTGACCCGCTGCACGGCCGCGTCGTCGATGTACGAGATCGAGTCCCACAGCACGTTTCCGCCGGGGCCGGGAATCAACAGCGCGCGCTGGCCGATGGCGAAGTCGGGTGCCGTCGCCAGCCCCCACAACCCGGGAACTTCCTCGTGGATGTCGACGGTGTACCCGTCGCGCCGCAGCTCTGCGAGGGACGTCCACTGCTGGCCGTCGTAGCCGACGTATTGCCGCTCGTCCTCGCAGATCGGGCACTGCGCACGGTCGGCGTCCAGCGGATACTGGACGCCGCACGTGACGCAGATGGGGAGATCGTTCCCCATGATCGCTCCGATATCAGAGACCGAAGGGGAGAACTCCCGGAGCCAGCTCGAAGCCGCTGCTGCCGGCCGAGATGGATCCGACGCTGCCGAGGATGAGGTTGATGAAGTTCGTGATCATGCGGAGGTAGTCCTTACGTTACGTGTGCGGTGAACCTGGTCGAGGGTACCGGCGCCGTCGTCGAATGGGCAGCCCGTGTTGCCTGTGACTTGGCTGCGAATCCGTGCCACGCGTTCTCCGCGCGCGTTCCAGCGGCAGCGCAGGTTGCACCGTGCGCGTTCGCTGCAACCTGCGCGGTGGTGCCAATTCGCATCGGTAGCCTGGGAGAATCATGCGTCGCGCAGCGGTAGGACTTCTGGCAGGACTCGTACTGGTCGGGTGCAGTGCCGAGCAGGAATCGGGCGCGTCGGCCCCGACCCCTCCGGCGATCGACTACGTCGCACTCGGAGATTCCGCTGCGTCGGGACCTCTCATTCCGAATTCGACCGGGACGCCCGGCTGCTTGCAATCCGATGCGAACTATCCCCATGTTCTGGCTCGGCTGATCGATGCGGCGACGTTCGTCGACGTGTCCTGCTCGGGTGCGCGGTCGGAGAACATCACGGTCACCCCGCAGCAGACCAACAGCGGTTCGATCCCGATTCAGCTCCACGCCCTGTCCCAGGACACGGACCTCGTCACGATCACCATCGGCGGTAACGACGTCGACCTGGTCGCGGCCGCGCGCGGATGCGTGAACTTCTCTCCCGAGCCGAACGGGGAGTCGTGCGCCGACGCGCTCACGGCAGACGGCAACGACCGCATCGCCGACGCCATCGCCGCTGCCGCACCGAAGTGGGGTGACGTGCTGGACGCGATCGCCGACCGAGCTCCGAATGCGGAGATCGTCGTCGTCGGCTACGGCACGTACGTCCAGCCCGGTGGTTGTTACGGCACCCAGCCCGTGTGGGCGCGGGATGCGGACTACCTGCAGGCGAGCGTCGATCGATTGAACGACGCCCTCGCCGCCAAGGCCCGGTCTCACGACGCGGAATTCGTCGACGTCCGGCCCGTCAGCGTGGGTCACGACGCGTGTGCGGCTCCCGATCAGCGCTATCTCGAAGGCGTCGTGCCGGCGAATCCGGCTGCGCCCCTGCACCCCACCGCGGCAGGGATGGAGGCGTTCGCCCAGGTGATTGCGGCCATGCGCTGACGCACCCGTCCACGATCGTGAAACTGGCCCGATACAACGGGTCCGAACACTGTCATCGTCGATGGCATGGTGACGACGACTGCGGTGATGGGTGTGTTCGCTGTCGCGCTGGCGATGGTGCTCACTCCTGGGCCGAACATGGTGTATCTGGTGTCCCGCAGCATCTCTCAGGGCCGGAACGCGGGCCTCGTGTCGCTCGGCGGCGTCGCGCTCGGGTTGGTGGTGTACGTGGTGGCCACCAACCTCGGTTTGGCGGCGGTGTTCGTTGCTGTTCCCGCGCTGTACACGGCCATCAAGATCGCCGGAGCGTGTTATCTGTTGTGGCTGGCCGTGTCGGCGATTCGAGGATCGACGACGGTCTTCGAAGTGTCGGGGCTGCAGCAGGATTCGAACCACCGATTGTTCACGATGGGGTTGGTGACGAATCTGCTGAACCCCAAGATGGCCGTCATGTACATCTCGATCATTCCGCAGTTCGTGAATCCTGCTGCCGGACATGTGTTCGTGCAGGGCGTCGTGCTCGGCGGAGTGCAGATTCTCGTCGCGGTGACGATCAATGCACTGATCGTGCTGGGCGCGGGCACGATCGCGCAGTTCCTGGCGGTCCGACCGACGTGGGCGCGGATTCAGCGGTACGTGATGGGAACGGTGCTCGGCCTCCTTGCCGTTCGTCTGTGCGCTGACGCACCCGTGCGTGCATAGTTGGCCTGGGCTACGACTTTCCGCGCACGGGTGCGAAGCGCCACCCACCGAACTCGGTGATGTCGACGCCCGCCTCCCCTGCCTCGTACGAGCAACCGAATCCGGTGACCCAGCGGCCGTCGGACAGTTCGACCGACGTCAGCCCCATCGGTGCAGGCAGCCCGGCGAGGAACGTTCCGAGGCCCGCCGCGGACATCCGATACAGCTCGCCCGCGATGGGTGCACCGAGACCGGAACCGTGCCGTACGAGACCGGGTTTGGGCGGGGTGGTGCCGAGATCGACGAGTCGATACGCGTCGGACGTGCGTACCTCGCCGACGAAGCGCGCACCGCGGTCGGTCAGCTGGTGATGAAGGGGGAAGCCCTCGAGATGCGCACCGACGACCAGTAGATCGACACCCTCGTCGACGAGAACGGTTGCAGCACAATCGGACACCCGCGCGGCGACGTCGACGGCCACCTGGTCGGCGAAGCCGGGCACGACGACCATGACGCCGAACGGATGACCCTCCGTCGTCGGTGCGCCCGGAACGGCGACGGCGGCCATGTCCAACAGGTTGCAGAAGTTGGTGAACGTGCCGAGCCGGCGGTTGATGCCAACCGGATCCGCCTGCACCGCAGCGATGGTCGGATGTTCGGTCGTCGTCGGTAGGAGCAATCCGTCGAACCCGTCGAGCAGTTCCGATGCCGTCCGCTTCGCGGAGGCGAGCACACCGAGTTCGTCGACGTAACGATGCGCAGCGGGCTGCGCGGCGTTCCGAACGATCTGTGCCACAGTCGGATCCGCGCTCTCCGGCTCACCCGAGAGGAATTCCCCGACCGCCGAGTAGCGCTGTGCGACGATCGCACCGTCGTACAGCAGGACGGCAGCGCCCAGCAGTACGGAGATGTCGACCTCGACGTAGCTGATGCCCTTCAGCGACGCGAGCGTCCGGTCGAACGCCTCGCGGTACTCGGGGCTGAGTGCCGCGAGATCCTCCGCGCGGGGAACCGCCAGACGGGGTGTCGGCGACGCGGCCAGTCGGACGTCGGCAGGCCAGGTCCGACTGCGTGGGTCCGACGCGTCGTAACCGGTCATGACACGTGTTGCGCGCGTGGCGGTTTCGAGATCCGATGCGAGTACGGTGACGCAGTCGTAGTCCGCGCATGCAGGCACCACGCCGGTCGTCGGGACGATGCCGAGCGTCGTCTTGATGCCGACGATTCCGTGGAACGCTGCCGGTACGCGTCCGGAACCTGCTGTGTCGGTGCCGATTCCGATGTCCACGATGCCGAGCGCCACGGCGGCCGCCGAGCCCGACGAGGATCCGCCCGACACCCGCTCGGGATCCCACGCGCACCGCACCGGACCGTACGGGCTGCGGGTGCCGACGAGACCGGTGGCGAACTGATCGAGATTCGTCTTCCCGAGAATCAGCGCGCCCTGCTGGACGAGTCGTGCGACGGCCGTTGCCGTCACCTCGGGCGTGTACGCGAACTCGGGGCATGCCGCGGTCGTCGGCAAGCCTGCGACGTCGACGTTGTCCTTGACCGCCACGAGCATCCCGGCCAGCGGCAGGGTCGGGTCGACGGCGGCTGCGTCGGCCAGCACGTCGTCCTCGGGCCGGAGTGTGATCCAGACTTCGGGACGGTCGACCTCGGCAATGCGCTTGTACGCCCGACGCACCTTCTCGGCGATCTCATGCTGCAGCATCGGTGCCGCCTTTCTTGGTGAATTCGCCCGCCGCGGACCACGCCGCGCGCTCGGCGTCGAATGCGATGGACTGCGTCGCACGGAAACTGTCGATCGAATCCGCATGGGCCGCGAGGAACTGCTCGTGGTCGGCGAGCGAGAACTCGCCGTCGGCGATCTCGACACCGCCGTTCCCTCGCCCGGCCGCGGTGTCCGCGCGCAGATCCATCAGCTCTTCGGGTTCGACGGGGTACCAGGAGATTCGGTCGAAAAACCTCAGCAGCCAGGGACTCTCGTTCTCGAACGGGGCGCTCGTGCTGCGGTATCGGTGATTCCACACCTGCGTCGTACGGCCGACGAACTGGTAGCCGCCCGGCCCCTCCATGCCGTAGATGCACAGGTAGGCTCCGCCGATCCCGACGGCGTTCTCCGGTGTCCAGGTGCGTGCCGGGTTGTACTTGGTCGTGACGAGTCGGTGCCTCGGATCCAACGGAGTCGCGACGGGCGCACCCAGGTAGACGTCCCCGAGACCCAGCACCATGTACTCGGCTGCGAAGACGGTGTCGAAAACATCTGCGACAGTGTCCAATCCGTTCATACGCCGGATGAACTCGATGTTCCACGGGCACCACGGCGCGTCGGAACGAACGCCGTGCATGTAGCGCGCGATCGCTTCACGGGTGGACGGATCGTCCCACGACAGCGGCATCCGCACGTGACGCGACGGCACCACGAGTTCGGACGCGGCGGGCAGGTCGTCTTCGATCTCCGAGAGCAAACCCATCAGCGTCGAGATCGGGAGTACGTCGGGATCGACCTTGACCTGCAGCGAACGGATCCCCGGCGTGAGATCGATCAGGCCCTTCGGCGCGAGGGCCTCGACTCGCTGGTGCAGTGCATGCGCACGAGCACGTAATGTCAGGTCCAGCTTCATGTCTCCGTACTCCACGAGCACGTTGTCGTCACCGGAGCGCCGATACGTCACCGAGGTCTCCGCGTCGCGACGCGCGAGGACGCCGTCGTCGCCGTCGCCCCCACTCGAGAACACGACGGGCATACTCGCGCGTCGCTGGACTCCGAGCGTGCCCAACGCGGCGGCGTGCGCCGCTCTGATCGGTACGAAGCGGACGGTGTCTCCCGCCTTCAACTGCCCGAGCTTCCAGCGTTCCGCGGCCACGGTCGTCACGGGGCAGACGAATCCGCCGAGACTCGGACCGTCCGGTCCGAGGAGAATCGGTGTGTCACCGGTGAAGTCGAGTGCGCCGACGCTGTAGGCGTTGTCGTGAATGTTCGACGGGTGCAGGCCGGCTTCTCCGCCGTCCTGTCGCGCCCACTCCGGCTTCGGTCCGATGAGGCGGACACCCGTGCGATCGGAGTTGAAGTGCACTTCGTACGACGTCGAGTACAGCGTGTCCATGTCGGCGCGGGTGAAGAACTCGGGTGCACCGTGCGGCCCTTCGGTGACGGCGATGTCCCATGTCGTCGTCAGGACAGGGCGGTGTTCCATCGGGATCGATCGGACGCGGTCGGCGTCGTCGGTGGCACCGGTGATCTCCAGAACGTCTCCCTCACCGAGGGTTCCGCCGCGGTGGCCTCCGAACTTGCCGAGCGTGAACGTCGATGCGCTCTCGAGGTACGGCTCGACGTCGATCGTTCCCTGGATCAGGACGTAGACGCGCAGGCCCGCGCCGTCGGTCATGCCGACGTCGAGGACGGCTCCGGCAGGAACGAGCACCGGACGCCACTGTGCGACCCGTACGCCGTCCACGCGTACCTGGGTGTCCGCACCCGTCACACAGACGTACGTGTCCGCGTCGAACGTCAACGCCGGACCGGCCATCGCGGATTCGAGACCCGGTGCGCCCTCGGGGTTTCCGAGGGCGACGTTGCCGAGGCGGAAGGACAGGTCGTCCATCGGTCCCGACGGCGGCACACCGACCTGCCAGTAGCCGACGCGTCCCGGCCAGTCCTGCACCGTCGTCAGCATGCCGGGGCGTACGACGGTCATCTTGGTACCGGTCATGGCCTGCTCACGATCATGCGGACCGACGTGGGGTCGAAACCGTTGCACGGGTTGTTGATCTGTGGGCAGTTCGAGACGAGGACGAGTGTGTCGATCTCGGCGCGCAGCGACAGCGACTTACCGGGGGCGGAAAGGCCGTCGACGATCCCGAGGGTGCCGTCGGCGTCGACGGGAACGTTCATGAAGAAGTTGATGTTGGACACCAAGTCTCGTTTGCCGAGGCCCCAATTGGCGCCCTCGATCAGGAAGTTCTCGACGCAGGCGTGCTGGTGCGCGGTGTGGTGTCCGTACCGCAGGGTGTTCGACTCCTGCGAGCAGGCGCCGCCGACGGTGTCGTGGTTGCCGACCTCGTCGTCGACGATGGTCATCAGCGCGGTGGAATCGTCGCTGCGCAGAACGGTCCCGGTGGTGAGGAACAGGTTCTTCTGGGCGACGACGGTCGCTGCCGCCGAGTAGCGAACGGCATGATCGTGCGCCGAGTACATCAACGTGTCGACGGCTTGGTTGCCGTGCAGGTCGACGATGGTGAGGATGTCACCGGCCGCGACGACGGCGGACCACGGTGCCCTGGCGTCGGCGATCTCGTCCAGGATCACGGTTCCGAGTGTCGTTGTCATCGTGTGCCTTTCGCTGCGGTCCATGCGCTTTCGGTGTTCCACACCGCGCGTCGGTATTCGGGGTCGGTGTTGGACAAGTCGTTCAGTTCGGACGATGCATCCCACGCCAGCACATCGAGTGCGGTGGTGTCGAAAGTCGGGGACGAATCGAGCGGATGGGCCGTGTTCGCGAGCAGCACGACGACCGGAAGATGGATGAGCAGGTCGATCTCCGCTCCTGCGTTCGCATTGCCCGTCGCCGTCAACGCGCCGTCGGCCTCGACGCGCACACCGTGGAAGAACGAGATCGACGGTGGCAGATCGCGAGGTTCCAGACCGTGCTTCGCCGCTGCGACGGTGAACAGCTCCCGTCCGGCCGGCGAGGACGAATGCAGGTCTCCGCTACCGTATTTCGCGTCGTTGGCGGCAACGGATGTGGTGCCGCAGAACGCGTCGTGGCGTCCCGACGAGTCGGCGACGACGGTCGCGAGTACCCGGCCTTGGTCGGACAGCAGCGGGTGACCGATGCCGAGATACGCCTGCCACGGAACCTTCACCGTGTCAGCAGCATTGAGGCGTTCCCACGGTGCGTCCGCGCGGTACAGAAGAAGGTGTGCGCAGGCGTTGCCGTCGACGTCGCGCAGGCGGAGCCGGGTACCCCGTGCCAGGACCTTCGTCGTGTAGCGACCACCGGGGACGGTTTCGGACCAGGTCAGTTCGCTGATGCCCTCGGGCGCGGCTGGCCCGGTGATCGCCGCGGCCTGCGCTCGGGCATGGTCTCGGGCGGCGTGAGTCGTTGCGGTGTTCATGGGTGTCAGGCTCCGATCGTGACGGGCTTCGGGTGTGCTTTGCCGCGCGGCAGGCAGACGATGCCCACGACGACGACGGCGAGGACGGTGAGGGGTGCCGCCCACTGCAGTATCGGGAATTCCCCGGTGGGGTTGAAGATTTCGGCGCGCGGCCAGGAGAGGTTCACGACCATGAGGCCGCCGTACAGCACCGCGAGGATGTTGACGGGGATGCCCAGGACTCCGAGGCCGAACAGTTTCTTGCCTTCCGAGTCGACCTGCATACCGCCGCGCGGCCAGCCCTTCAGACGTTGAACGAGCAGCGGCACGGTGACCATCATGTAGGCGAGGTAGATCAGCACGATGCAGACGCTGGTCAGCGTCGTGAAGATCGCTGCGTTGCCCACGTTCACCGCAAGGACTGCGACACAGGCGATTCCGATGAGAACCGACGGCGCCATGGGCGTTCCGGTCCGTGTGTTCACCGTCGACAGCAACTTCGACGCGGGCAGTCGGCCGTCGCGTGCCATCGAGAACATCAGGCGGGATGCAGCGGTCTGGATCGCGAGTGTGCAGATGAAGACGGCGATCGCGACGTCGATCAGTAGAACGGTTCCCCACGGCGAGCTGAGGATCGAATCGAGAACGTACGGTAGGCCTTCCGCTGCGAGTCGACCATCGGTGAGGCTCGGAGCGGCCATCAGCGCACCGACGATCATCAGTCCACCGCCCAGCGCGGAGGCCGACAGCGCCAAGCGAATCGTGCGCGGTGCGACGCGTCGGGGATTGTGCGTTTCCTCGGCCAGTTCACCTGCGGAGCCGAATCCGACCATGACGTAGGCAGCCATCAGTCCCGAGACGATCCACGCCCAGATGTATCCGGGCTCGGCGCCTGCGGAGCCGGTGTCCAGTACCACCTGCGGTCCACGTTCGGCGTGAGTGAAGAAGACGAGCACTACCGCTGCGACACCGACGATTTCGCAGGTGACACCGATGCTGTTGATACGTGACATCCAGTTGACGCCGATGCAGTTGATCGTCGTCGTCAGCACCAGAAGGGCCGAGCCGAGGATGACGGCATTGGCAGCGCCGCTCGGGGACGTGAGGGCGGTGTCGTCGCCGACGATCTGAAATCCGCTCCAGACGCTCGGCAGTACTACCTGCAGCGCGATGGCCGCTGCCGCTGCCGTGACGATCTGCGCGATGATCATGAACCAGCCGGCGAACCATCCGACGATCTCACCGCCCATGCGCCTCGACCACTGATAGATCGCACCCGAAATCGGGTATCGCGCAGCGAGTTCGGCGAAGTTCAGTGCCACCATGAACTGACCCAGGAACACCAGCGGCCACGTGAAGAAGAAGGCGGGACCACCGAAGCTGAAGCCGAGTCCGAAGAGCTGGAAGATCGTCGTCAGGATCGAGACGAACGAGAACCCTGCAGCGAACGACGCGAACTTCCCGAGCGAACGATGAAGCTGCGGTTCGTATCCCAGCCCGACGAGGTCGGAGTGATCGCTCGTGGTCGATGTCGCCGGCCCCTCGGGTGCGGGCAGAGTAGTCGAGCTCATACGTGTCTCCTGAACGGAAGTGAGAGTGACCGCCCGTCTGCGCTGCCGGTGCGGGGGTTTCTGTCACTCGATAGTTTTCCGTCCGGGATCGCTCGTTGGGTGACGAGCATGTAGCGAACGTGTGCCGTCGTGAAACATCTGTGTTTCGTACGTTTCTGCCCGGTGACAGAAACTTCACACCAGGCGATTCGATGCCAGGATGAGCACATGGCCACCACCACCGGCGCAGGCCGACCGAGACTCAGCACGAAGAAGCGCCCGGGTGACACGGCACGCGAGGAGATTCTGGACGCGTCTGCCGAGCTGTTCACGACGCGGGGTTACACGAGCACATCGACGCGCATGATCGCCGACGCGGTCGGGCTTCGTCAGGCATCTCTGTACCACCACTTCGCGGGCAAGGACGACATCCTCGACGCACTCCTCGGCGGAACCGTCGACGAGCCGTTGGCTGTCGGTCGCGGGGTGGCGGAGAGCGACGCGTCGGCGGCGGTGAAGATGTACGCCCTCGTGCTGTTCGACGCGGATCAGCTGGCTCGCTCCACCTGGAACCTCGGAGCGCTCTATCTCCTGCCGGAATTGAGGGCGGATCGGTTCGACGCCTTCCGGCAGCACCGGTACGCGCTCATGAACATCTACGCGTCGCTGGCCTCGGCCACGGCATCCGAGCTGGGCGTCGATGCACTCCCCGGCACCGAGGAACTACCGTTTCGTCTGGTGGAGACCGTCGTGAACGGGAGGGCCGACGCCGAGAACGGCCGAGGAGTCCCCGCCGTCGAATACGCGAGGACCATCGCCGACGCGGCGGTGCGGGTGCTGGGCTGGGTCGGTCCCACCGACACCCTCCGCACGGAGGCAGTGCGGCTGTTGGACTGCTCGGCCGGCGTCGAGACCGTCTGGACGGCACGGCTCCCGTCCTGACCGCCGACGCGGCGAGAACGGGAGCCGGTGGTAGAGCGTCAGGCCATGTTGACTTCTTTCGTCTCGACGAGCGCCTTGGTGCACACGATGCTCAGAAGCGCGAGCACAGCGAGCATGATGCCGACCGACATGCTGCCGAACGACGCAGTCAGAGGCGCGGCCAAGATCGGAGGAACGGCACCGCCGAGCACCCCGGCGAGGTTGTAGCCGAGTCCCGCTCCCGTGTAACGAAAACGGGTCTGGAACAGCTCGGGCAGCAGTGCGCCGGTGGGACCGTATGCGATGCCGAAGATCAGGAGAGTGATGCACATTCCGAGGACGAATGCCGTCTCCGATCCCGAATCCAACAGTGGGAACAGAGCGAGCGACCACGGGACGGCGACGATGCACGACGTCATGATCACCCGGCGACGTCCGATGCGATCGGAGTAGGCCGCGGAAATCGCAGTTGCCAGGCCGAAGACGACGGCCGCGACGATGCCCGTGATCAGGACGAACGGGCGATCGAAGCCGAGTGTCTTGGTGCCGTAGCTCGTGAGGTAGGCGGTGCCCATGTAGAAGAGCGAGAACAACGACGCCAACGCGCCGGCGGCAAGCAGGATCTCTTTCTTCTGCACACGCCAGGCATCGAAGAACGGCAGACGCGACGGTCGATCGGTTCGGGTGTCGCGGAGCTGTCGATCGGCGCGGAAGATCGGTGTCTCCTCGATAGCAAGTCGCATGTACAGCCCGATCAGAACCAGTACGGCGCTGAACAGGAACGGAATGCGCCATCCGTAGTCCAGGAACGTCTGGTTGGTGTCGCCGAGCAAGGCTCCGGTGACCAGGAAGGTGGCACTGGAGAGTACGAATGCCGCGGACGGTCCCAGCTGGGGGAACATCGCGTAGAAGCCGCGTTTGTTCGCGGGTGCGTACTCGGCTGTCAGCAGTGTGGCCCCAGCCCATTCGCCACCGACGGCGAAACCCTGTCCGAACCGTAGGAGCACGAGGATGATCGGCGCGGCCACCCCGATGGTCTCGGCACCGGGGAGCAGTCCGATGACGAATGTCGAGATACCCATCAGCAGCAGTGTGGAGATGAGGGTCTTCTTGCGACCTATCCGATCGCCGAAGTGCCCGAACAACACTGCGCCCGCAGGACGCGCGACGAATGCGACGGCGAACGTCGCGAAGGACGCCACGGTGCCTGCTGTCGAGCCGAGCGCGGGAAAGAACACCGTCGGAAAGACGAGAGCGGCTGCGGTTCCGTAGATGAAGAAGTCGTAGAACTCGATCGTCGTCCCGATTCCGCTCGCGAACGCGACTCGGCGAACGCTGGTGGTCGGTCCGGACGTAGTCGGTCGCTCGGGGGCGGCTACGTCGGGTTTGGAAATATTGCTCATTGCACTCCTCGTGGACAGTGCTGGCTCGATGACCAGTACG
Source organism: Rhodococcus sp. BP-261 (assembly GCF_019835205.1). NCBI lineage: Bacteria > Bacillati > Actinomycetota > Actinomycetes > Mycobacteriales > Nocardiaceae > Rhodococcus > Rhodococcus sp. BP-261. Next base: position 71,535 of record NZ_JABUCO010000017.1, read on the forward strand.
AGGAAGGTATGTGACCGACGACACAGTGGACTACCCCCTGATGGGGGTAGCCGCACGGTCGCGTTCCCGGGCGACGACGAGCGGGTCTCGCCTCCTCGACGGGCGTAGTCGCATACTGGCAGGGTGACTGTTCTACCGAATCGGGCCGAGCGCCCCGACACGATGACGCCGCCGGCGCTGGAACCGCATGCCTAGGAAGAAGGATTCGGCCGGTCCGACGGCAGGCGTCTACGACATCGACACCGGTACGTGCGAGTTGATCAGGGACACACTCGTTTCCGACGGCTGGACCGTGCAGATCAACGGTGTGCCCAGTTCGCACATCGACATGGACGACCCCACCCAGCTCGACTTCGAGTACATGCGGTGGATGGCCGGACTCGTTCGGCACCACGACTTTCCGGGATCACGATTGCGAACATTGCATCTGGGCGGTGGAGCCTGCACTCTCGCACGGTATTTCGCCGCGGCGTACCCGGACGCGCGGCAGGTGGTCGTCGAACTCGACGGTAGGCTCGCCGAACTCGTCCGCGACTGGTTCGACCTTCCGCGCGCACCGCTGCTGCGCATCCGCGTCGGCGATGCACGTGAGGTGACCGAGACGCTCACCGAGAACAGTCGAGACGTGATCGTCCGTGACGTGTTCGCCGGCAGCACCACGCCGGAGGCGTTGCAGACGAGGGAATTCACCGATCATGTTCGACGCGTCCTCGCGCCCGGCGGTGTGTACGTCGTCAACTGTGGCGACACCCGGGACCTCCAGCGGACGCGGCGGGAGGCGTCGACCATCGGTTCGGTCTTTCCACACACGGCGATCGTCGCCGATCCCGCGATGCTGAAGGGCCGACGCTACGGCAACGTCGTCATCGCAGGCAGCGACGTCCCGCTGGCGCAGGAACCGGCTTTGGCTCGTGAGCTTCTCGGTGGCGGCGTACCGGCCCACGTGTGGCAGGACGAGCAGGTGCGCACGTTCGCTCGCGACGCGAAAGTTCTTCGAGACCCTGTGCAGAAACAGTAGTGTGAGCGGCGGACACCGTTCGCACACGAGGAGAGAAAATGGCACTGATCGCACTGCTCGATCTGAAGCTGAAGCCCGAGGTTCTCGACGACGCCAAGGTCGTGCTCGGCCGCGTGCTGGGTGAGACCCGCGCGTTCGACGGCTGCCTCGGTGTCGACGTCCTGATCGACGAGGCGGACGAGACCCATTGGATCGCCTACGAGCGGTGGGAGTCGTCGGACGCCGACGCGAAGTACCGCGAATTCCGAGCCGGCCCAGGCAAGATCACCGACCTCGCTCCGCTGCTCGCCGGCGCGCCGAGCCTCACCAAGTTCACGGTCGCCGACGTCTAGGACGAACGAAACATCTCAGGACGCGCTCGGCGCCTCGGGGCGACCGGTGAGGAAACCCTGCACCATGTCGACGCCCAGTTCGAGGGCGACGCGTAATTCACCCGCGGTCTCGACGCCTTCCATGATGAGGGTGGAGCCGACGTCGTGCGCGAACTTCGCGAGCGCGGCGGCTACGGCTCTGCGGGTCGGGTCGGTGTCGATACCGCGGACGAGAGAGATGTCGACTTTCAGCGCATCGGGTTTCAGCTCGACGACTTGGCGCAGACCGGAGAACCCTGCGCCGACGTCGTCCACCGAGATCCGAACCCCGGCGGCGCGCAGGCCCTCGACCGACCGCGCAACCGAACGGTAGTCGTCGACGCGTTCGTGTTCGGTGATCTCGAGATACAGCGTGCGTGAGCAGACGTGCGGTGAGAGCCTGGCGAGAAGGTCGGTGGTTCTGATGGTTTCGGCGGAAGCGTTGATCGACACGAAAGCATCGGGCGGCAGGGTGGCCATGGCGCGAAGTGCTTCGTCGATGGCGGCCAGTTCGAGACGGGGCCCGATTCCCGCCTGCGACGCGTCGCGGAACCAGATCAACGGCGACCCGTGACCGAACGGAAAGCGTGACAGCGCTTCGTAACCGACGATTTCGGTCGTCGCGGTGTCGCAGATCGGTTGGAACACCACGCTCGGGCCGCCTGCCGCGATCATCGAGTCGATTCGGTCGCGTACCTGTAGTGGATCGATTCGGTGCACGGGCACCAGCGCCTGCGGGTGAACCTTGCTGCGGTACAGGTCGATGTCGGCGATCGCGATCAACTTGCGAAGCTGCGCCCCGGTCGTGTCCCCCCGCGTCGCGGCTTCCCCGGCCGAGCCGACACTGGCCGTGAAGGGTGGGCCGTCGACGGTTTCCTCCAGCGCGGCCCGAATCCGCCGCTCGATACCGTCGACGTCGGTTCTGGATCCGACATGGACGCAGACGAATTCGTCGCCTCCGAGCCGGGCGACGACCGTGTCCGACGACGCGGCACCGCGGAGCCGGTTCGCGACGTCGACCAGGACCGCGTCACCGGAGGGATGGCCGTAGCGGTCGTTGATCGCCTTGAACCCGTCGATGTCGATGACCAGTACGCCGATCACGATGTCCTCGCGCGGCGAGTCCGGTACGGACTCGTTGAACTCCTCGACGGCCTCGAACAGTCCGCGACGATTGAACAAGCCCGTCAACGAGTCTCGTAGCGCGACCTCGGCCTTTCTGCGGAGGTCGTGCAGATACGGCCGAACCGCGAACGGCACGACGAACAGGGCGCCCAACGTGACGCACCGCGAACCGGCCAACCACGGATCGATTCCGTCCAGAACCGACAGGACGGCGAAGACGGCGAGCGCCCCGATCGAGAACACCAGATGCAGGACCAGCATCTGCTGCGAGGTCGCCACGATCGCGAACACGGCGATGACGGCGAACATCGCACACCCGGGCATCGCGGCGAACGGTGACTCGAAAGCCAGCAGGACACCGAGGATTCCGACGTCGGCCCACAGCACGTTGAGGGCGGCGAGACGCGGGCTGGGCCAACTGCCGAGGCACCACGCCACGGCGACAGGAACGGTCGACAGAGTGGCAAGTCCTACGAAGATCGATTCACCGGTACTGAACTGGCCCGACGGAATGACCAGCATTCCGGCCAGCCCGAACGAGAGAGTCATCGCGCCGACGAGCAGACGTGCCCATCGCTGATCGTCTGGTGCAGGGGACCACGATCGGTCACCGGTCAGCAGGTCGAACGTGGCCGACCGCGACGGGAGAATGTCGCCCACCGATATGTGGCCTCTCGTTCTAGGACCATGTGCACCACGGGATCATCCGTGAATCACTCGATCATGTCGTATCGGCCCCGACCCGATGAAAGAAACCGTACCAGTGCCGGGTTCGAGTGTTCATTCGAATCCCGCACTTGGCTTGTCGTGTCGAAACAGTCCGCTGTCGAGCGTTCGAGACTTTCCGCCGACGGCCGTCGGTCACGTCAGACCATGTCCTTGCGCGTCAACCAGCGCAGTGTCGGCCAACCGCAGAAGACCGGGAGCCAGCATGTCAGGACGCGGTACAGCAGCACCGACGGCACCGCGACGCTCGCGGGCAGGCCGAAGGTGGCCAGGCCGCCGATCAGAGCTGCCTCGACGGCGCCGACGCCGCCGGGCGTGGGCGCGGCCGATGCGAGCGTTCCGCCGATCATCGTCACGACGGTGACGGTCACGAAGGTGGTTCCGCCGCCGAATGCCTCGACGCTGGCCCACAGTGCGAGCGCGGCGCCGAGTGTGGTTGCAGCACAGCCGAGAACGATCAGCAGGAATCGCTTGGGGTCCTTGGCAAGCTGTCCGAGTTCACCGAACACCTCGGTGAGCTGGGGGCGAACGGCGTTGCGCAACCACCGCCGTAGCGTCGGGACGAACATGAACGTGCCGACGATGCCCAGTGCGACACCGGCGATCAGGTACAGAACCGTCGGATCCGGAACGAAGTGCGCGAGATCGGCCGACGTGCCCGCGACCACGCTGAAGAACACCAACAGCGATACGTGCGTGATCACCTGGACCGACTGTTGCAGTGCGACAGCGGCCGTCGCGCGGACAGCGCCGAGCCCGCCCTTCTGCAGGAATCGCACGCTGAGCGCCAGGCCGCCGACACCTGCGGGCGTCGTCGTGGCCGCGAACGTGTTGGCCACCTGCATGATCGTCAGATTCTTGAAGCTGACCATGCCGAAGGCGCACGCCCACAACGCCGCGGCGGCACCGATGTACGTCAGTGCCGACACGGCGAGTCCGAGCAGTGCCCACCACCAGTTGGCCGTTCGCAGTTCGCTGACGAACGTCGGGACTGCGCTGATGAACGGGTAGGCGACGTAGACGAGTCCGATCAGCAGGACGAGTTGGATGATCTGGTTTCGCGTGAAACGTGTGACCTGCTCGGCGCGAATCTCGTCGGTGCCGGTCTGCTTCACCACCTCGTCGCGTACCGCGTTCATCACGCCGGTGCCGTCGGGTACGGACTTTCGCACCCGCGCGGGAATCGCGGAACGGGTGAGTCGTCCCGACGCGGTCAGCACGGTCTGCGTGCCCAGCGTGTCGATGGCGATGCGGACCGCGCGTTCCTCACCGAAGAGTGCCGACGTCGAAATCAACAGCTGCGCGACGTCCGACTGCATCTGAGCGTCCGACGCGCCGAGCTCGGCGTTGGAGAATCCGCCGAACAGGGCGGTCCCCTCGTCGTCTCTGAGCTCGGCGCTGCGCAGGTCACCGTGCGAGATCTGATGTGAATGCAGTATCTGCAGTCCCTTCCAGATACTGGTGGCCAGTGCGTCCTCCGACGATTCGTCGACGGGAACACCGCGCGGCGCGGTGTGTGCGTACATCGCCCAGCCGCGCGCGAGCGCCGAAACCGCCAGCGGTCTGCTGCTGGCCACGCCCAGGTCACCGATGGCGATACCCATCAGAGCGCGATGTTCGACGGCTCGTCGCATCGACGCGTGCAGTGGCGCACTCTCGCTGTTGCGGAACGACAGCCAGCGCCACGCCTGCCGGAGAGCGCCCCCGCTGCGTTGGTTCTGCCCGTACATCTCGACGACGATGTTCGGTTCCGCACCGCGCACAGCCGCGGCGAGCACGAGCGGTCCCGGCCCGGCGGGCTTCAGAACGCGGAACGAGTCGACGGGATGGCCCCGCTCGGCGAGCAGGCGAGCGGCCGCGTCGAGCGGAACCTCGAGTGCCGGGGTGCCGACGAACAGCACGATGATCGCGCCGACGCACCAGCCGACCGACAGGCCGAGCAGCGACCGCGCAGGCACGACGGTGCTGACGAACAGGTGGATCGGGACGAACGCCAACAGCAGGAACCACCACAGCCGACGCCATCGCGCGGGCAACCAGGGGCCGGACACCGTCAGGACCGCGGCGAGCATGGCGATCCACCGGGAGTCGTCGAGGAATTGAGACAGGAACGTGTCGAGGCGGTCGGGTACGTCGAGGTGCCATGCGGGCGTCGAGATTCCGGTGCCGGTGATGGACAACGCCAGCCCCGCGATGAGTCCTGCTGCCGCATACCCGGCCAGCAGCTTCCATTGCCGACGCGCGATCAACCCGATCAGAATGCCGAACGGCAGAGCCAGGATCGCGACGCCGTACAACAGGTAGACGAGGTTGGACTGGTCGGGGCTGAGGACACCGACGATGTTCGACACCGACTTCTCGAGCGCGTCCCACTGCCCGCGAGTGATCAGCGACCCGGCGATGACGGCGGCCAGCAGAACGAGCGACAACACGAGACGCAGGATGTCGCTCGTGCGCCGATTCAAAGGCTGCAGCAGGCTCCCGCTGACCGGAATATCCCGCCCGTCGACCCGCATGCTGTGTCTGTTCCTCGTCGGTTGCCTCGCTGGTTGATGTGGGGTCAACCTACCGTGCCGTGCCGTGGACCCGCGAACGTCTCCCGTGAAAATCGGTGGAATCGGACATCGCATCGGGTTACCGTCACCGAGTGCACATCGCCATGATCGGCTGTACCGCGCCGAGTCATATTTATCCGTCGCTCGGCCTGATCGCCGAGCTGGTGCGACGCGGACACCGCCTCACGTACGCGGTCGGCGCATCGATGGCCGGCGTCGTCGAACCTGCTGGTGCTCAGCTCGTTTCGTTCGATTCGATACTGCCGCAGGGTGAAGCGGCCTGGCCCGAGGATCCGGCGTCGGCGATGCGGGTGTTTCTCGACGAGGCGATCGAATCGTTCCCGATTCTCACCGAGTTCTACGACGCCGACCGTCCGGATCTGTTGCTGTACGACATCGGCGGTCTTGCGGCTCCGATCCTCGGGCGCCGCTACGGTGTTCCGGCAGTGCAGCTTTCGCCGACCTACGTCGCGTGGCGAGGCTACGAGGACGAGATGGGTGAGGCGCTGGAGTCGATCCGGCAGTCCGATGCCGGCAGGGACTACCGCGACACCTACGCGAAGTGGTTGCAAGACAACGGGATCGAAGCCGACCCATGGGAGTGGATCACGTATCCGGAGAGCGTGCTGTCGCTGATTCCACGCGCGATGCAGCCGAATGCCGATCGGGTGCCGGGTTCGGTGCAGTTCGTCGGGCCGTGTCTCGACCCGGCTCGGATGGCAGACCAGTGCTGGAGCGCACCCGCCGGCAGGAAAACTCTGCTCGTCTCGTTCGGCACCGGATTCAACGAACGCCCCGACTTCTATCGCCTGTGTATCGACGCGTTCCGTGACTCGGATTGGCACGTCGTCATCGCGATCGGCTACCGCGTCGACGCGGCATCTCTCGGTGAAGTGCCGTCGAACATCGAACTGCATCAACAAGTTCCGCAACTGACGGTGTTGGCGGCCGCGTCGGCGTTCGTCACACACGCCGGTATGGGCGGGTGCACCGAGGCGCTGTGGTTCGCCGTGCCCACCGTGGCCGTTCCTCAGGCTGTCGACCAGTTCGGCAACGCGGCGATGCTCGAGGAGTTGGGCGTCGGAGTGCAACTCGCCGACGGCGACGTCACCGCGAACGCGCTGCGTGAGGCCGTGGACACCGTCGCCGGCTCGGCGGACATCGCCGCACGACTGGCAGGCATCAGCGCCGACATCAGAGCGCACGGCGGCATCGAGAGTGCAGCAGACGCCGTCGAAGCTAGTCTTCGAGCACGCTGACGCTCACTCCGTACGGCAGGAACCGCACCTTGCGCGTCGGATCAGTGTTGTCCTTGTGCGCACGCAGCGCGTCGAGTTCCGTCGCGAAGACCTGGTCGATGCGTGCGGAACCGTCGTCGGCTGCGGTGTAGATCGCCCACACGCCGTCGCCCTTCGCGCCCGTCGTCTCGGGCTCCGGGGCAGGCCGCGACGGCGTCTCGCCGAAGAACGCGCCCCAGGGCGTTCCCCCGCCGGATTGTCCGATGAACTTGCCCACCTGGTCGACGACGTCGCGCAGTCCGTCGCTCGCCTCTTTCGCGAAGCGATCGAAGTCCTCGGGGTCGATTCCGAAAGGTCCGTTGTTGGTCATGTCTCCAGTGTGCGCTCGCTGTACGTCGACGCGCACCTCGGATCGCTCTCCGTCGCGCAGGTTGCAGCAGGCGCGCACGTTGCAACCTGCGCGTTTGCCGGAAGGTGCGCGGCTACGGTCACGGCCTCGACCTCACCCCTGATCTGCGCAGGTTGCAGCAGGCGCGCGCGTTGCAACCTGCGCGTTCGCTGGAAGGTGCGCGGCTACGGTTGCGGCCTAGACCTCACCCCTGATCTGCGCAGGTTGCAGCAGGCGCGCGCGTTGTAACCTGCGCGTTTGCTGGAAGGTGCGCGGCTACGGTTGCGGCCTCGACCTCACCCCTGATCTGCGCAGGTTGCAGCACGTGCGCGCGTTGTAACCTGCGCGTTCGCTGCAAGGTGCGCGGCTACGGTCACGGCCGGTGCAGCCGCACTACTGCTGAAGCCGTGACCCGATGGTCTGGTGCAGCGCCCGCAGACTGTTCTGCCCCAACGAGACGGTCTGCGACTCGATGTGGCGGAGCAGGTGACCGTCGTCGAGAACCTTCTCACTGGACTGGATGAGAACGGTTCCGGCGCCCGTGAAGTCGAACTGCCGCTCTTCACCGCTGTTCGCGCCGAGGAATCCGCGGGCCGCACCGAGGAAGTTCTGCATCCACCCGGCGTCGAAGTGATGCGACGGCGACGGGCAATCGGCCCATCCGACGAGCGCTTCGGGGTCGATGCGCAGCGGCGGTTCGGCGAACATGACCTGCCCGTTCGACGACGCCAGGAATTTCCCGGTGCCGAGGAGCGTCAGGAACCCGGGCACGATCGACTGCTTCAGATCGAGCGTCGGCTCGAACGCGAGGAGGTTCGCGGCGCGGATCGTCAGGTTGCCTTCGTCGAGGTCGTAGGAGTTGATGTTGAAGCCCCGGTCACCGAGGATCAGCTTCCCCTGCCCCTGCGCGAGAACCCAGTCGTTCGAGTACAGCGGCGACGAGAAACGCGCGGCGACGATGGCGGGCATCGACGTCTGTCCGAGCGGCTCGAACCGCACGTTGCCGTAGTACGCGATCATCGCGCCCTTCGACGTGAACCACGGCTGACCTGCCAGTTCGACGCAGAATGCGTAGTCGTTGCCGGGCACGTTGTCGTTGACCGGGAGGGTGTAGGGAGTGTGCACTTCGGCGGGAGTGGAGCCCGCGGAATGACCCGGAAAAGTAGTCATGAGGGCCTCAGAATTTCTGCTCGGACGCCTGGACCCACACGGTGCCCATGCCGGTCATCTTCAGTTGCATCGCCTCACCGCTTCCGCGGCCGACGGCGTCGCGCCAGCCCACGTTGGCCGAGATGTCGACCTGGATGTTTCCGATGTGGCAGACGTACGCCTGCGGATCGACCACCACGTGCGGGCGTTGCGGCCCGACCTCCAGCGGAATCGCACCGCCGTGTGAGAGAACCGCGACGGTGCCCTGCCCGCTGAGTTGGGTGGTGAACAGACCTTGGCCGGTCATCGCGCCGCGCACGGCTCCACGGACACCGCCTTGCGACGTCAATGCCACGACCGAGGTCTGCAGGTACCCGTCGTGCGCGAGGAGGCGATCGGCTTCGACGGTCAGCAGCGACGAGCCGTCGAGATGAATGACTTCGACGTACAGGCCTGCGTGGCCGTAGAAGACCTCGCCCTGGCCTTCGGCGGCCATCATCGAGACGTGTTCACCGGACATCATCCGTCCGGCCATTCCCGCGACCCCACCCAGACTCGGCATGCCTGCCGCCGAGCCGCCCATCGAATGAGGAACGAAGCGGACATCGCCGGTGTAGTAGAGCATCGCGCCCTTGCGGGCCAACACGTTCTGGCCCTGCGCGAGTGTCGTTTTGACGACCTTGCTGTTGACGACTTCGAGCGGCACGTCAGCGCTCCTCGGGTTGGATGTAGACGACGCCTTGGCCGTCGAAACGAAGCGAGAACGCCTCACCGCTGCCGCCGCCGATGGCGGAACGCCACGTGACGTCGGTGACGAAGCTCTGGTTCAGTGGGCCGCGGTGCGCGACGAAGGCGTCCGGGTCCACGACGAGGGGGTACTGCGGGTCGACGGCGAGTGCGATGAGCGGACCACCCGCCGACAGCAGCGCGACGGCGCCGGATCCGCTGACGACGGTGGTGAACAGACCTTGACCCGACGACGCGCCACGCAGGCCGCTGAACTTCACCTCGGTTTTCAGCTGACCCGTCAGTGCGAGAAGTTGTGACGCCTCGACGTGCATCGAGTCGCCGGCCAGTTCGACGACCGTGATGTCCTGTGCGTCGACGGCGAAGTAGACGGTGCCCTGGCCGGAAACCTCCATGAGAGAGAGGGATTCACCGGCGACCTTCTGTTTCAACGCGGCTCTCAGTCCGCCGCCGCCACCCATGCCCGCGTTCTTGAAGGAAACGTCGCCTTCGTAGGCGACCATCGATCCCGACATCGCGCGCAGCGAATCGCCTGTCAGATTCGCGACGAGCACGCGGTGCCCGTTCGTCGTCAGCTGTGCCACGGGGGAACTATGCCACGGCCCGTTCCCCCGTGCCAGCTGTTGCGCCCCGTGCGTGGGAATGTACAGCCCGCTATACATTCCCACGCACGTCAGACGAGCGGTTTCAGCGTCTTACCTGCGAGTTCGACGATGCCGGGCTGGTGTCCGTTGGTCACCAGGTTGATGATCACGCCGTCGATGCCCTGGTCGAGGACGCGTCGCTGGACTTGCTCGGCGACGTCGTCGGGGGTGCCGCAGAACTGGCGATCGGTGGCTGCTGCCTTGTCGTCGTCCGAGAGGTTCGACAGGTCGACGCCCGTCGACAGCAAGTAGTCGTGTTGGAGCTGCCGGGCCTTGTCGCCGTCCTCGTCGATGATCACGAACGCGAGGAAGCTGGTCTCGAGGTCCTTCGGGTCGCGATCGATCTCCTCGCACCGGGCCTCGACGGCCTTGACCTTGCGTGGCAATTCGCTTGCGTCGCAGATGATGTTGAGGTGATCGGCGAACTGGGCGGCCAAGCCGAAGGTCTTCTTCTCACCGCCACCGCCGAGCATGATCGGAAGGTCGTCGCGAATACGGGGTTCGTTGATGGCCTCGTCGACCTGGTACCAGAGTCCGTCGAATGTCGGACGCTGTCCGCGCAGCATCGGCTCGATGATCTGCAGCGCCTCGTCCAGGCGTTCGAACCTGTCGGTGAACGTACCGAACTCGAGCCCGAAGCTGTTGTGCTCCAACTCGAACCAGCCTGCGCCGATACCGAGGATAGCGCGGCCGCCGCTGACGACGTCGAGCGTCGTGACGGTCTTGGCGAGGATTGCCGGGTTCCGATAGGTGTTTCCGGTGACGAGTGCCGACAACTGGATGGTGTCGGTGGCCGTCGCGAGGCCGGACAGTGCGGTGTACGCCTCGAGCATGGGCTCGTCGGGCGCACCGATTCCGGGCAGTTGGTAGAAGTGGTCCATGACGAAGGCAGTGTCGAATCCTGCTGCCTCAGCCTCGCGCGCCTGCGCGATGACCGTGGGGAACAGTTCCTTCACGGAACCCGAGTAGCTGAAGTTGGGCATCTGGTATCCGAGACGAATGGTCACCTGGTCAACGCTACTCGCGGTCCGGCGGTGATGCGTCGTTTGCGCCCCGATACGCGCGGACGAGGCGCACCATGGACCGATGACACTCGAACTGACCCGATCCCCGTTCTCCGGATTCGCCGTCGACGACATCGAGGCGGCCCGATCCTTCTACGCCGACACACTCGGAATGACCGTGGTCGACGGCGAGATGGGGCTGATCCATCTTCGCCTGAGCGAGAACTCCGAGGTGTTGGTCTATCCCAGGCCTGGGCACACGCCCGCCCCGTACACGATTCTCAACTTCCCCGTCGCCGACATCGAGGCCGCGGTCGACGCGTTGACGGCCAAAGGTGTGGTGTTCCAGCAGTATCCGGACATGGGCACCGACGAGCGTGGCATCTTTCGCGGTGGTGGGCCGTTGATCGCGTGGTTCACCGACCCGGCAGGCAACGTTCTGTCCGTGTTGGAGGCGTGACTCAGGCTGTCGGACTGCCTGTTTCGAGTGTCGCCATCTGCGTTCGCCGGACGCCGGTCGTGGTCACCCACTCCAGCCGCACGATCTCGCCGGGTCGTCGTCCCACCATCTCCGCGGCGAGATCGTCGGACGAGCGGACCGGGCGGCCGTCGAACGAGACGATGACGTCACCGCGTACGAGGCCCGTCCGTTCTGCAGGCGAGTTGTACTCGACTCCGACGACCGAGGCCCCCTGTGACGGGTTCGCGTTCCAGGCCGACACATCTCGGACCTGCACGCCGAGGAACGGCGTCGGGCCCACGTGAACCGTTCCTGCAGAACGGCCTTCGCGAATCTGGTCGACGACGGTCATGGCGATGTCGATCGGGATCGCGTACGCTTCCGGCGCCTGAGTGAGCCTGGCTTCGTCGGACAGGCCTGCCGCGTCGACGCCGATGACACTCCCCCACGCGTCGACGAGCGGCCCTCCCGAGTCACCTGCTCGGACGTCGGCGTCGATCTGGATCATTCCGGTCAGCTCGTTGCGTGAGCCGTCGACGGAACTCTGCGCGGTGACGGTCTTGTCGAGCGCGACGACCTGTCCCGGGGCCGGAACGAGAACGCCTGCGCCCGAAGCGTTTCCGATTGCCGTCACTGCGTCCCCGACGGCTACGTCCGCGGAACGTCCGATCACGGCCACCGGGAGGCCTGCTGCCGAATCCAACTTCAGGACCGCGAGGTCACGCGTCTTGTCGTACCCCAGAACCGATGCGTCGTACATCAGTCCGTTGCCCACCGCGGTGACCGAAGCTGCGGTCTCGATGACGTGGTAATTCGTCAGGACGAGACCGGCCGGGTCGACGACGAATCCCGTCCCTGCAACTCCCGACGTTCCCCACTCGGCGGTGATCGTGACGACGGACGGGTCGACCTGGCTCGTGATCTGCTCGGGGGTGAGCGGGAGTGGCGACGGTGCGGCGACCGGCGGAGGTGACGGCGGTGCGTCGACCACGCCAGGGGTGAGCGGCGCCGCGAACGCCGACGCAGCAGCGGTCAGCACGACGAGGAGTGCCGCTCTGCCAGCCGCCTGCATGAGGGTCGATTATTGCTCAGTTCTCACTAAGCGCGCACCTTTCAGCGAATGCGCAGGTTGCAACCTGCGCATTCGCTGAAACGTGCGCGTACGGGGCTCAGCGAAACAGCGTCACGGATTCGACGGTCAGGGATCCGGGTGCGAAGTTCACGAACACGACACCTCGTTCGGTACCCCATCGAACTGTCGCGCTGACGGTGCGTCCGGCGGCGATGAACTTCTCGAACGTCGCGCCGTCATGGTCGGAGCGCAGTCGGTCTGCCGCGACGGACTTGCCCTTCGCGCCGACGGATCGAAGGCCGGACATGAAACCGACAAGGCCTGACACACCCTGATTTCCGATCATCTGAGGAGTCAGGGCGATCGACGACCGCACTCCCGCGAATCCGCCGCGCAGCAGTTGGCCGATCATGGACGCCAACTCCCAATGCGCGGCGAGTCGTGCGATCTCGAGCGAACCACCGTCGTCGACGAGGTCGTAGCGCAGATGCATCGGGACCGTCACGACCCCGCCCGCCGACATGGTGATCGTCAGCGACAGGTCTCGAACGACGGACATCCCGGACACCATGTCGTGCTCGACGTGGAATTCGATCGTGTTCGGCGCGATGAACGTGTCGTAGAAGCGCGCGATCGCGTCGTGACCCTGATGGGGCCGCGACCCCACCGGATCGTTGACGACCCCGTCCCGGGCGTAGAGGTCGACCCACGCGGTGCGGTCGTGCGCGGCCACCGCGGCAGGCGAGTCCTCGACGAAGGCCAGCAGTTGATCCGAGGCGAACACGCTTCGACGCTATATCGACGCGCCAGGTCAGGTCTCGAAATCGGCGAGATCGGGTAGACGCGCACGCTGTGGTCGGACGCACGTCGAATTGCTGGCTATTCGGCGTGCGTGTGGCCATGTGGTGCGCGTTTGTCGTGTCGCCTACCGCGCCGTCACTGCCCTCGGCACATCCGCCCGCAACGTGAAGTCGGTGACGAACTCGCCGTCTTCGGGCACGAAACGCCGTCGCGGATCGAAATTCTCGACGTCGAATCGGTCGAGCGACGGCGAATGGGTCGTGACGGCCATCGTGCCGCCGTCCAGGTCGAACTGCAGTAGTCGCTGGAAGCCCGTGGTGCGTTCGCCGTCGACCTCGAAGTACTGGTAATCGGCGAGCAGCTGAACGACGGTGCGATCGGTGTCCCCGATCTGCCGGACGACGACGGTCGCCTGCCCGTCGACGTGCCCGGACAGTACGAGGAACACCGAATCATGCGGTACGACAAGCCGATTCCAGATCTGCTGGCCCGAACTCGCGCCGATGTCACCGAAGGCCATCAGCTTCTTCTCGCCACCTTCGTCGAGGTAGTAGTGCGTCCCGATGACGACGTTGCGATCCGGGTGCTCGTCCAACACTCGCTCGGCCCATTGCATGACCTTCTCGGGCGGGTTGTACCCGATGTACAGCATCAGGAACTTGGCACCTGCGATGTCGATCAGGTCGTAGTGTGCCGAATTGTCCGTAGGTGTGAAGGAATCCCCCCACCACGGCTGGTTCTCGTATCGCTGCGGACCGAAGTATTCGTTGTAGAGCTCGTGGTTCTGCTCGTGCATCCCCGGTACGAGCTTGCCTGCGACGTTCCACAGATTGTCGTGATTTCCGGGCAGTACGCCGTGGGGGATCTCGGCGTCCTCCAGCACTTTCATGGCCTCGCTCGCAGCTTCGAACTCGATGCGCGACTGCGTGTCCGGACGCCCGGGGCTGATCCAGCTCTGGATGATGTCTCCGGTGTGCATGCTGTATTCGATGCCGTACTTCTCGGCGTTGTCGACGGTCCATCGTGTCATGTCGTCGTACACACCCGGGTCGTCGCGGGAGATGTACTGGGTGTCGGTGATGTGTTGCAGTGCAAAGTCGTACGTGCCAGGCGTCGCGAATGTTGCATCGGGTCCGGCGTTGTGGTTCGCGAACGAGCGGTCCTCGCGCGGCGAGTCGACGATCATCACTTCGAGTGTGCCGTCGATGTTCGCGACCGTCGCCGTGAGCTCGATGGGCCCACCGGGCGTCGACGGGGACGCGGTGGCCACTGCGGGACCCCACGACTCGGTTCCCGGAGCGCGGACGTGCATGGCGAGATCGTTCAGGTTGACCGACGTTCCGGTCCAGTCCATCTGCGCGACGGTGACATCGGGTCCGAAGGTCACCGTGTAGCGGAGATACGGGTAGTCGTCCCATCCGGAGGTGCGGGCCGACGAGTCCGAGAACTCTTCCCCGTCCAGGACGCCCGCGACCATGTCGGCTGTGATGGGCGCGGGCTCGGCCGTCAGACCGAGCGCGGGAACAGCGGCCGCGGGCACCTGGGTCGGCAGTCTCGACGGATCGGCGACGGCGTCGGCCCCGACGAGCGCACAGGCAAGGAGAAGAGATCCGACGGTCGGGAGGCTCCGCCACCCGTGCGCGGATAGTTGGTCCATAGTCCAACTATGCGCGCACGGGCAGCGACGCTGCAATGTGCGTGAGACGCGCGGCCGCGTCGCACACTCGGTCGATCTTGTCCTGAAGCGCGTCCCCTTCGAAGGCCTCGACGCGTCCGCCGATGCTGATCGACGCCACGGCCGTCCCGTCACGCCCGAGTATCGGTGCCGCGACGGCGGCGACGCCGTCCAGGTAGTCGGAATTGCTGACCGAATATCCCGCGGCCCGAACGGAATCCAAGTGCTCGGAGAGCGCGGTGGCGTTCGTCAGTGTGCGGTCGGTGTACGCCGGAAGTTCGCGACGGAACCATCTCTCTCGCAACGCATTCGAGAACGCAAGCATCGCGATGGGGCCGGCGGCGGCGTGGTACGGCATGACCGATCCGATGTTGATCCCGGCGACGACCAGAGGGTTGTGGCCTTCGAGCCGGTCGATGCAGACGGCGCCCTCGTCGGCCGGGACCATCAGGAATGCGGTGTCGCCGAACGTCGTGGCCAAGCTCTCCATGTACGGACGGGCGGCGGTGCGAAGGTCGAGCTGAACGAGTGCGGCCGAACCGATTTCGAACAACGGCATCGCCACGCGATACGACCCTTCGGACGTGCGGTCGATCCATCCTGCGTGGATGAGTGTCGCCATGAGTCGATGCACGGTGGTCTTGTTCATGCCGCTCGCCGAGGTCAGGTCGTTCAATGTCCAGACGGGCCTGGACGCGTCGAAGTGCTCGAGCAGGCTGCAGGCCTTCAGTACGGCTCCGACGATGTCGCGGCCCGACCGGTCGTCGGATTCGATGGGCGCAACCACAGATGCTCACTCTTTCGTCGGCTCGAAGAAGGTCTCGTCATCATACGAACAGCGTTTCCGGAGAAGCCGCCTTGACATGTGACGGCCACCACTCTAGCTTCATTCTCGCGATCTGCGGAATGCGTTCCGCAATACGGAATGGAGTGATGATGGCAGGGACAGCCCCCACCCTGAAGGACCTCACGACGCAGGGACTCGTCTACGCGCCCGGCGTCTGGGACGGCTTGACCGCTCGCCTCGCCGAGCAGGCAGGATTCAGCGCGCTCTGCGCTTCGGGATTCGCGGTGTCCGCGGCGCTCGGACTGCCCGACGCCGAGCTGTACACGGCAACCGAGAACCTGCAGGCTGTGCGAACGATCCACGAATCGTCGTCACTACCGCTGGTCGCCGACATCGACACGGGCTACGGCAACGCCGTCAACGCCGCGCGCACCGCCAGGAAGTTCGTCGACGCGGGTGTGCAGGGCATGTTCATGGAAGACCAGGTCTCGCCGAAGTCGTGCCCGATCTGCGTCGGCGACCCCGTCGACCTCATCACCGTCGAGGAAGGCACCGGCAAGATCCGCGCAGTACGCGACAACATTCCCGACGACGTCCTGCTCATCGCCCGTACCGATGCACGAGGTGACGACGCGATCCGCCGCGCCCAGGCGTACGTCGACGCCGGCGCGGACATGATCATGCCCGTGACGAAGACGTTCACGACGATCGAGGAGTGGGAGCGGTGCCACCAGGAGGTCGGTGTTCCGCTGATGGCGACGCTGACCGCCTCGACGTGGACCGAGCGTGAGTTCACACCCGAGGTTCTCGAGCGGATCGGCGTGCGCCTCGCGCTCCTGCCCACGCAGATCCTGATGGCAGCCACGGGCGCAGCACGAGAGGCGTTGCGACGCTTGGCCGGCGGCGAGGCCCCGGCGTCCGTCAGCGCCGACGCCTTGCAGCACCACGAGTTCGTCGACCTCATCGGCTTCTCCGAGGTCGAGGCGCAGCAGCGCAAGTACCTCCCGGAGAAGATCTCGTGAGCGGATACACGATGACCGAGAAGATTCTCGGCAGGGCATGCGACGCCGAAACCGTCAGGGGCGGTGAGAATCACGCCGTTCGTCCCGCGCGGATGATCGCGTACGATTTCCCCGGTTACACCGACGTCATGTTCCGTCAGATGCGCGACGACTTCGGCATCACCGAACTGTCCGATCCCAGCCGCTACGTCGTGTTCATCGATCACATGCTGACGAAGAACAACGACAAGGAAGCCGAAGTCCACCAGGTGACGCGTGACTGGTGCGAGTTCTACGGCATCGAGTTGCACGAGGGCGCAGGCATCGGACATCAGCTGACAGCCGAACTGGGGCTGGCCATTCCGGGTGACTTCCTCGTGCATTTCGACGGGCACATCAGTGGCGTCGGCGCGTTCGGAGCGCTCGGATGGGGAATCCGACGCGATCTCATCGAAGCCTGGGTGACCGGCAAGCTGTACGTCGACATTCCGACGACGACGCGGTTCGACCTCGTCGGCGAGTTCGCACCCGGTGTCGACAGCCGCGACCTCGTGCACACCATCATCGATCTCGTCGGTGCCGACGGATGTGCCCACCAGGTCATGGAATTCGGTGGCCCGGGCGCTCGGTCGATGAAGATCGATCACCGGCAGGGTCTCTGTGGCATGGCGATGTTCACCGGTGCAGTGTCCGCGATCTTCGAGCCCGACGACATCTCGCTCGCGTACGCGAACGAGGTTGCGCGGGACAGTTTCTCGCCGGTCTATCCCGACGCCGACGCGTCGTACTCGGCGCGACACACTATCGACCTCGCGACGATCGTGCCCCGCGTCGTGCAGCCCGGTTCGGCACGCGCCGCGAACACGAAGACCGCGAAGGAGGTGTCCGGCACGCCGATCACCAAGGCCTTCATCGGGTCCTGTGCCAGTGGTCGGATCGAGGATCTTCGGGCCGCGGCGCTCGTGCTCGACGGCCGAACCGTGGCACCCGGCGTCGAACTGAACATCGTGCCGACGTCACAGAAGGTGCACCAGCAGGCCGAGGACGAAGGCATTCTCGATGTGCTTCGTGCGGCAGGCGCGAACATCGCGGCGTCGAGCTGCGACTTCTGCTTCGGGTACCAGAAGCCGTTGCAGGCCGGAGAGAACTGCATTTCGACTGGCGTACTGAACATTTCGGGACGCATGGGCAGTTCGGATGCGAACATCTACATGGGATCGCCGTACACGGTGGCGGCGAGTGCAGTCGTCGGTGAGGTGCAGGAATGGCAGGAGGCAAGTCGGTGAGCGCCTACCCACCCCCGCCCGACGTCATCGAGGGCCGCGTCGCCTGGGTCTTCGGCGACGACTTCGACATCGATCTCGTGGTCGGAGTGTCCAACATCAAGTCCTACGACCCCGACCACCTACGGTCCGTGTGCATGAAGGCCTACGACGACGGGTTCGTCGACCGAGTACGTCCAGGCGACATCGTCGTCGGCGGACGCAACTTCGGGTACGGTCATCCGCACTATCCGCCGATGGTCGCGCTGCGCAATGCAGGCATCTCAGCCATTGTCGCCGAGTCGTTCTCGCCCGGCTTCTGGCGCGGCGAGACATTCAACGGCATGCCGCTCATCACCGTGCCCGGCGTGTCGACGGCCGTGAAGACCGGTGACGCCGTGTCACTGGACTGGCGCGCCGCGACAGTGCGTACCGACGACGCAGTGCTCGTCGGCACTCCCCCGAACGCGCGAACCGTCCAGGTGATCGAGGCCGGCGGTTCGTACGAGCTACTCCTCCGAGAACATTCCCTCGCACAGCAAGGACAGAACCGATGACGAACGTGGAACATCCCCCCGCACGTTCCGCCGATAGCGTGCCTCAGAGCAAGGCCTCGTCGACGACGGCCCGACGCGCCGCGATCGCAGGCGGCGTCGGAACTCTCATCGAGTACTACGACTTCGCGGTCTACGGCTTCCTCGCCGTCATCATCGCGCCGTTGTTCTTCCCGTCGACCAGTCCTGGCGTCTCGATTCTGGCGACGTTGGCCGTCTTCGGCGTCGCCTATGTCGCACGCCCACTCGGTGGCATCTTCTTCGGTCGACTCGGGGACCGTCGCGGGCGTCGATCCGCGCTCGTCATCACCGTCGTGTGCATGGGTATCGCGTGCGGCATTCTCGGTCTGTTGCCGACGCACTCGTCGGTCGGCATCCTCGCACCCATCCTGCTGGTGGTCATCCGGCTCGCGCAGGGCTTCTCGGCCGGAGGTGAAATCGGCGGCGCCGCAACGTACATCGCAGAGTCGGCACCGCCGAACCGTCGTGGATTCTTCGGCTCGTTCACGCCGATCGGGTCGACGCTCGGGTTCGCCGTCGCGGCTGCGGTCGTCGGTCTCGTGACACTCGGTACGACGGACGAGCAGATGGCGTCGTGGGGTTGGCGCATCCCGTTCCTGCTGGCGCTGCCCCTCGCGGTGATCTGCCTCCGTGTGCGGCTGAAGCTCGAGGACAGTCCCGAGTTCGAGGAGATGGCCGAGAAGAACCAGGTTGCGGAGAGCCCGCTGTCGGATGTCGTGAAGCGAAGCCCGTTGTCGGTGTTGCGCGTCATCGGTATCGCGATCGCGATGAATGGATCCGGTTACATCGGTCTGACGTACTTCAGCGTGTATCTCATCAAGGATCTCGGATTCTCGAAGGACTCCGTGTACTGGACGTCGGCGATCGCCATCGCGCTGGCCTGTGCGACGTTCCCGCTCAGCGGCATGCTCACCGACAGGTTCGGCCGCAAGCCCGTTCTGCTCGCCGGCTATCTCGCGTACGTCGTGATCGCGTTGCCTGCCTTCATGATTCTCGGCGCGACAACCAGCATCGTCGTCGTCGGCATCGTGTACTTCGTGTACATGGTGCTCAACGGGGTCGTGCAGGTGCCGGCGTTCCCGCTGTTCACCGAGCTTTTCCCGCGTGCGGTGCGCTACACGGGCGTGTCCCTCGGATTCAACATCGGCACCATCGCCGCGGGCGGCACGGCGCCGTACGTCGCAGCGCAGCTGGTGGAATCGACCGGCAACGCCATGTCGCCCGCCTACTGGGTGATGGGTGTGTGTGCCGTCGGTGTCGCGACGGTGCTGACGATCCGTGAGACCGGAAAGAAGTCGCTTCCGGTGTAGTGCGCCGTAGGCGCCTAGGCTTTCCACATGACCCCACGCTCGGCCACGACCGAAGTCCGGATCGGCATCTCCGGGTGGACGTACGCGCCGTGGCGTGGGGATTTCTATCCGAAAGGCCTCGCGCATCGGCGGGAGCTGGAGTACGCGTCGGAACGGCTGACGTCGATCGAGATCAACGGAACGTTCTACGCCATGCAGAAGCCGACGAGCTTCGTGAAGTGGCGCGACGAGACGCCGTCGGACTTCGTGTTCTCGGTCAAGGGCGGCCGCTACATCACGCATCTGAAAAGGCTTGTGGGAGTGGAGCCCGCGCTCGCGAACTTCTTCGCGACGGGTGTGCTGGGGCTCGGCAGCAAGCTCGGACCCGTGCTGTGGCAGCTCCCACCCAACCTGCAGTTCGACGCAGACACACTGGCGAACTTCTTCGAGCTGCTTCCCCGAACGATGTCCGAGGCCGTCGCACTGGCGGACAAACGTGACGACAAGCTGACCGACGATCGGGTCGCTCTCGGTTACGACGTCGACCGGCCCATCCGCTACGCCCTCGAAGTGCGTCACGAGAGTTTCGCGTGCGCGGAGGCGATCGAGCTGGTCCGCGCGCATGACGTCGCGTTCGTCGTCGCGGATACAGCTGGTCGATATCCGTTCGTCGAGACCCCGACGTCGAACTTCATATACGCCCGGCTGCACGGCGACAAGGAGCTCTACGCGAGCGGGTACGACGACGCCGCGCTCGACGTATGGGCGGAGCGTGTCAGGGCCTGGACCTCGGCGGGGATGGACGTCTTCGCGTATTTCGACAACGACATGAAGGGATATGCACCGTACGACGCGATGCGGTTGATCGAGCGTGTAGATCTTTCTACGAAAATCTAGCTGTCGCCGTAGATAGCGCTAGTGTCCACTATCGACCTCAACAGTTCCGCCGGCAGAGCCAACGGCGGCATCGAGTTCAGGTGGATGCTGTCGTCCTGCCGATCCGACGCGCTCTTGATCTCGGCGACCTCGTCGTGCAGACGTTCCATCGTGACGTCGAGGCGGTTCGCGCTTTCGGCGGCGTCGGTCAGCTCGTCGAGAAGCGGCGTGGGGATGGTGCCGTCGTACTTGTAGAAGATCTTGTGTTCGAGACTCGCCCAGAAATCCATCGCGATCGTGCGGATCTGGATCTCCACGGGAACGGGTTGCACTCGGTCGCTCATGAACACCGGGATCTCGACGATGAGGTGAAGACTCTTGTAGCCGTTCGGTTTCGGGTTCGCGATGTAGTCCTTGACCCCCAGCACGGTCACGTCGGTCTGGTTCGACAGCATGTCCGCGATGCGGTACGTGTCCGAGATGAAACTGCACGTGATGCGAATGCCGGCGATGTCGACGATGGTGTTGCGAATGTCGTCGAGCGTCAGAGGGCACTTCTTGCGACGCGCCTTGGTGATGATGCTCTCGGGCGTCTTCAGCCGTGACCCGACGTGTTCGATCGGACTGTAGCGGTGAATGTGAGTGAACTCTTCCTTCAAGATGTTGATCTTGGTCATGAGTTCGTCGATCCCGAACTTGTACGCCATCATGAAACGCGTGAATTCGCTGCGGAGGCGATCGAAGTCCGTGCTGCTGTTCATCTGATCGATTCTGTACTACGACGTCATCGGTGCTGGTCGGAGCCTCGGGAGTCGAAACTCGCGTCCGCGCACCGCGGTCCGAGCGGGGGCGTGAACGTCACGTGCCCGCACGTTCTGCACTCGTGCGTGCGGTGGTGACCCCGTCCGCAGGAGCATGCCCTCGACCCGACCAGCACGGTTCGTGGGCCGAGGGCATGACCGCGGGCGCACCTGCACGGAGCGCTCTCGGCCCATCGATCGCCCAATCGATGGAGCGTCGCGGAGGCGTCGAAGGATTCGCCGCCTGTTTCGTCGGGTACCACCATGCTCGATACCGCCTTGCTGTGACATCGGTAGTGCTGTGACATCGGTACTGCTGTGACGCCGGTAGTTCTGGACCGTCCGCGAACGCGTCCCGGACGGCTCGGCCAGCCTACCACGCATTCGAACGTATGTTCCCATTGCAAGTGTCCGAATTGCCCCATACGCTTGTTCGTAATTACGGAATTGCCGAAAAGATGGGGAAGACATGCGACGGATCGCGACACTTTCTGCAGCCTGCGCCACGGCCCTCATCGTCAGCGGGTGTTCGTCGACGTCCGCGGAATCCGAAGAAGTCTCCGCGCAGTCCGACGACTGCGCGGCCGTGACGTCGACCGATTTCGCGACCGAGGAGGGATGGCTCGGACTTGTCGACCAGGCACCGGACACCGTCAGCATGATGATCGACGACGGCAGGGGCCGAACCGTCGAGCACCGGCCGGACGAAGAGCAGGTGTTGGCGTCGGCGATGAAAGTGGTGCATCTCAGCGCGTACGCCAAGGCGGTCGCCGACGGTGATCTCGATCCCGACGAGCAGATACCGCTGTTGGAATGGGAGCGCTGGTACGTGCCGGGGACCGACGGCGGCGCGCATCCGGCGGCGTTGACGCGATTCGGAATCGCGAACGACGGGGTCAGCGCAACCGATCCGAATGCGACGGCTCGGCTCGACGACATGGTCACTGCGATGATCCAGGAGAGCGACAATGCGGTTCCGGACTACCTCCGATTTCGGCTCGGCGACGATGCATTGAAAGATGCTGCGGCAGAGAGTGGTTGGGATGGGTTCGCGGTGCCGACGCTCGTCGGCGATTCCCTGTCGTTGTTCGATCCTGCGCTCGCGGAGGGGGATCGCTGGGAGACGGCGAACCGTTGGGCGTTCGACCAGCCGTTCCGCGAGAGTGTCAGTGCGTCGGTGCAGATCCCGTCGTACGACGAGCAGGCCGCGGGCGTCGAGAAGTTCTTCACGCGCGGGTCGGCGGAGCAACTGACGGCGTTGTACAGGTCGTTCGGCGACGGAAGCTTCGGGCCGGGCGCCGACACGGTGCTGCGTCACCTCGAGTACCAGCCCGCACCCGCGGGAACGCTCGGCCTCGGCTTCAAGGGAGGTAATCTCCCCGGAGTCCTCACGCAGGCAATGGAATTGCGTCGTGACGACGGCACAATCGCGACGGCGGTATGGCTCGTCGACGGGCTGCCCGCCGATCGGTACGAAGAGGCGATGAACACCTTCACCGTGCAGCAGGGCTTGATCGTCGACGCCATGAGCTCGTCCGACGCTCTCGACCGGATAGCCTGCGTCGTGTGAGTGACGACGTCGAAGCGCGACTGGACCGCCTCGAAGCGCGGGTGGCGGAACTGGAGGGGCGCGGCAAACCTCCACACGCTGCCCCGTCGGGCGGGTCGGTTACGTACCAGGGCGACGTGCACCTTCATGGCGACGTCGAATGGTCCATCGGATATTCACCCGATGCGATTCTCGAGCTGTCGGTAGCGCGCACCGCCGAGGTGCTCGCCGCGCTGGGGCATCCCGTCCGTCTACGGATCGTGCGGACGCTTCTGCGTGGCCCGGCGAACGCGTCCAATCTGCAGGAAGCGGTGGAGCTCGGATCCACCGGGCAGGTCTATCACCACCTGAAGGCGCTGGGCTCGGCGGGCGTCGTCGAGCAGCATGCGCGGGGCGAGTTCCGGATCTCCGCCAGGAAGGTTGTGCCACTGCTCGTCTCGATGTTGGCGGCGGCGGACATTTCGGGGGAGGTGGCTTCGCCACCCGTGCGCGCGAATGTATAGCCCTCTATACATTCGCGCGCACGTGTAGCCCACCAAGTCGCGACCAAGTGGCCCGGGCCAACCTTCCGCACATGAACATCACACCTTCACTCCTGTACCGGCTGAGCGGCGTGTCCGTGATCGTCGCGTTCGTCCTCAATCTGATCGGCGGAACCCTTCACCCCGTGGTGGGTGGCTGGGCGCATTCGGTGGAAGCACTGAGCGCACCGTTCAACCCCTACGCGCAGTACTTCCTTCTGATCGGAACGCTTCTACAGTTCCTCGGCCTCCCCGCGGTGTACGTCTGGGTGTCGAAGCAGGCGGGCCTGCTCGGACTGATCGGCTTCGTCCTCTACTTCTTCTCCAGCATGCTGGTGATCTTGCCGCACCTGACGGTCGAAGCGTTCGTCTCCGTGCCCATCGCGAAGGGACCCGAAGTGGCCCACTTCCTCATTCCCGACGACGATTCGCTGTTCGCCGCCCCGGCATTCCAGAGCCTGCAGATGATCGCAGGCATCGCGTTCATGGCGAGCATGCTGCTCATGGGCATCTCGTTGCTGCGTTCACGGGCTGTGCCGGTGTGGATCAGCGTGGTCATGATCCTCGGTGCTCTGGTCCTGTTCGTGCCCCTGCCGCAAGCGCCGGTGCTGACCGGCTTGGTCATCGAAATTCCGCGCGGACTCGCCATCGCCGCGATCGGCGTGCTGATGCTGAAGAGAAAGAACATCGACGCCGACGCGGTCACCGAGAGCCGCGTCGACGCAGTGACTCGATGAGTCGATCTCCGGAACGTTCGAACTCCTCGGCGGCAGTAATGTCGCCGAGGAGTTTTGCCGTTGCCGCCAAGGCGAAGTCGACGGGGCCTGCGTAGAACGCGCCCGAGTTCAGACCCCCGATTCGACCCGCGAACGGCAACAGTTCGTCGTGAATTCGACGTGACGCGTCGATATCGCCGAGCCGCGCGGCCGCGTGCGCGGAATACGTCGTCATGCCTAGCCAGTAGTAGTCCCGTGGGTACGGTCGTGCGTCGGACCAGAGCTGACGGGCCTGTTCGACGTCGCCGCGGTCCAACAGTGCGACGATCAGCGGCAGTCGTAGGCTGTGCGGCCGCATCGACTCGACAGCGCTCAGCTCGTCCACCATCGGCGACAGATCGTCGAGATATGTTGCGACGCCGAGTCTTCCGATCATTGCAATGAAGTAGGCGACGGCGTTTCCGCCTGCCACCATGTGTTCGGCGATGGCGGAATACTCGGCCAGCGCGGCGTCGGTGTTGCCGGCCATGATCTTCGACGCGGCTTCGTAGATCTGCAGCACGCCCAGCATCTCGCCGAGCTGATGACCCGAGGCGTGCTGGATCGCCGCGGCTGCACTCGACTCGGCAGCGTCGAGTTCGGTTGCCGCGCAGTGAGCCAAGAAGGCGTAGTAGTAGGCGAGGGAAGTGAAAGCCGCGTCACCGTCAGCGGCGGTGAGCAGTTCGTCCGCGATAGAAGGTAGCCGATCCGCGAGATCCGGTCCGAGTGCGATGTAGCCCAACGCATTCAGGGCGCGGCACAGCACCGCGGAATCACCGGTTTCACGGGCAAGGTCGACGGCTTCCGTGGCCGCGGCGATGGTCTCGTCCGTGTCGTCGCCTTCGATCTCGAACACCAACGCGACCAGGAGCAACGCACGATCTCGCGGGGCAAGATCGTCTGTATCCAAAGCACTTTCGATGTGGTCGACGACCGCTCGATCGATGTCGACCTCCGACCGGATCGACCAGACCACCGGTGCGTTCCACGACGTCAGCGCCGCAATCAGTTCCGGACGCCCGATGCCCGACGCGATGTCGATGGCGCGTTGCCGTTCGGCGCGTGCGGTCGTGGTGTCCCCTGCCCGTGCGAGCGATCCGACGAGTGGAGCGAGAACTTCGAGAAGCGACGACGGGGATGCGTCGACGGCCTGAGCGTGCAATGCGGCCGCGGAGCGCCACAGCGCCAGTGCCTCTCGGTGTGAGCCGAGCGATTCGTACCTGCGGGCTGCGTCGACGGCGTACGGCAGAACGTCCATGGCCGTCGACGGGGTGGCCGACAGAATTGCGTGGTGTGCCAGCGCGGCATGATCGTTCGGTGTGCGATCGGCGAGCACACGCAGAGCCGCGCCGTGCAAGCGTGTGCGACGCATCAGCGGTAGCTCGCCGTAGAGGGTGTCGCGGACGAGCGCGTGCGTGAAGCGGAGGCGATCGGGCGATGGTTCGATCAGTAGACCTGCGAGAACGGCAGGTTCGAGCGCGTCGAGTAGCGCGTCCTCGGATCGTTCGCCCATCGATGCGAGGACTCCGAGGTCGACGTCGCGACCCAATACGGATGCGCGTCGCAGCGTCGTGACGCTCTCGCCCGGCAACCGGGTGATTCGACGCCTCAGTACGTCACCGATGGTGTCGGGCACGGCGGACAGTGCGACGTCGGAGCCCTCGGACAGGATGAGACGCGCGAATTCCCGTACGAACAACGGATTTCCATCCGTACGTTCCGAAAGAAGCTGGAGTACTGCGGGGTTCGCCTCGGTGTACCCGGAGTGACGCGCCACCTCGGCGACGCCGGCCGCGGAGAGTCCGGTCAGGTGGATCTTCGTCGATCCCGCACCGGCCGTCGCAGCCCAGGTCGTGTCCAGTTCGGCCGAGACCTCGGACGAACGAAACGTCGCCACGACAAGCACTTTCACCGAGGCAAGCGCGGCGAGCAGGTGTCGTAGAATCTGCATCGTCAGCTCGTCGGCACGGTGACAGTCGTCGAGAATCACTGCGACAGGACTGTTGTCGGCGACGAGTGCGAGGTAGTCGGCGAGCGCCTTGGACAGCCAGAACGGCTCGACCGCAATGGATTCGACGTTCGACATCAGGGGCAGTAGTTGTTTCTCGATGGTCGACGGCATCGGGAACTGCTGCGACAGTGCGGCGGCGATGTCCGCCCACGGCCATCCCGGCGGAGTGCCGTCGACCTCCCGGCAGCGACCCCACGCCGTCGTCCAGCCGTCGGATCGAAGTCTTTCGACGACGTTCGACGCCAACGTCGTTTTCCCCTGTCCCGGCTCGCCACCTACCCACACGACTTCGATCTGGCCTGCGGCGACCGTCGTCGCGATGGTCAGCACCGTCTCCGTCTCGTCGGGTCGGCAGTTGATTCTTTGCTGCGCAGCAAGTGTTTTCGGGCGTAGCGCCGGTGCGTCGACGCGTCGCGGCGCCTCGAGATGTGCGCTCTGCGCGAGTATGTCGGCTTCGAGGGTGCGCAGTTCGGAGCCTGGGTCGATGCCGAGTTCGTTCGCGAGGTACGTGCGTGCACGACCGATGGTGTCGAGCGCGTCTGCCTGGCGGCCTGCTCGATACTGGGCGAGGGCGAGCAGGTGCGCCGGACGTTCACGTCCGGGGTTCTCCGAGACGTGGTGAATCAAGGCGGTGATGACAGCGGTCGGCGGCTCGCCCAGTTCGAGCAACGTGCGTGCGCGTTCTTCGACCGCAGTGCGGTGCAGTTCGTCGAGACGTGCGATTTCGGGTGCAGCCCAGGAGGTGTCGGCCACTTCCTGGTAGGGCCGCCCCGCCCACACGCCGAGTGCAGTGTCGAGAATTGCGAGCCGCTCGTCGTGGGCAGTGATGCGCAGGGCGTCCGTCAGGAGCGACTCGAAGTGCCAGGCGTCGACGGCGTGGGCTGGAAGGTTCAGCGCGTACCCGGGAGACGAGCTGATCAGAATCGTCGCGGGCGTGCGCGGTAAGCGTTCTGGTTCGAGTACCCGTCGGAGATTGGAGACGTGGACCTGCAGCGCAGCCAGTGCTTTCGGTGGCGGTTCGCCGGACCACAGGTCCTCGATCAACAGATCGGTCGACACGACGGCACCCTTCGCCAGGGCCAGTCGCGTCAGGACGGCGCGACGGCCGGGGCCGGCGAGGTCGACGACATTGCCGTCCCGTAGCGCACGCAACGGGCCGAGCACGTGAATCGACAACGGGTGCGAGGTACTCATGGTGTCTCGCAGACTAATCGTTGAGCGGACCTGCCGGTGACCTGAAATCCGGAGGTTGGCGAGACGGGCCTGGCAGGCATCTACAAGATTGTCTACCGGGCGTCAGTGCACGATGCATTCGAAGTCTTCCGTAAAGAGCCCACGAACTCCGAGCGTGGTACACGATTCGAACAGCGGGCGTGCAGGTGGACCGGGCAGCGACCTTCTACAAGGTAGATGAGGATTTCTTCGACCTGCCGTGACTACCGTGGAATTATGTAATACCACTGAAGTATCGAGATGAACCCGTTCCAGATGTTCTCGAGCGTGAACAGTTGCAAATAGTATTCCAGCGGTTGCAACATGTGGCCTCCCCTATTGGTTTCATCCATCGCAGGGTATGTCGCTAGCGCTGTGCGCTTCGTTACTCTGCTGGAGAAGCTAAGCACGACAGGCACTTTGCCGATTTACCTTTCAGCCCGCGCTGCAAGAAACGCCTCCGGATCGATCAGGTCCGCTTGACCGACGATCGACCCCAGATCCGCGATGCGCTCGATGCCCGTCAGCACCATTTCCTCCTCGACCGTGCCCTCGGCGAAGCCGTAGTAGCAGGTCGACGTCGTGTGTTTGTGGTCCTTGTCGATGCGGTTGGCGCGTCCCTCGATCTGACGGATGTCGATGGGAGTCCAGCGCGGGTCGTGGATCAGCGTGACGCGGGGCGCTGCCGTCGACACCGTCCGCTCGGGTAGCAACAGCTCGCCCGCGTGCAGGTTGATGGCACTGGTCGTGGTCGAGATGATCACGCGCGCCGCACCGGTCTGGAAGCGTCGGATCTCGATCTCCTGAATCGCACTGCTCATGCTGCCGTCGACGACCGCGACGTCGAGCCCCTCGCCGCGCAGGGTGTCGGCGAGAGCCGCCACCGATTCGCGATAGAACATCGACACGAACACCTGATTGCCCTCGCGGACCCACGACCGCACCTGGTCTGCCGACGCCGGAATCCGCAGGTACGAACACTTCTGCCGGAACCGCAAGGTCGCTGCTCGCGTGCTGGGATTCTTCTGCAGAACCCGCTTGCCACCGACGGACTTCCACAGCGGCAGACCCAGTTCCTTGCGGTAGTCGACCCACGCGGAGTTGTAGAGACGCTTCTGCGCAGCCGTCAGTTCCTGCCCGAGGGGTTCACGCGGCGTCGGAGGGGACGGCCGCGAAATGGACCACGGCACCGCACCGCCCGCGAGCCACCGATGAATCGTCGAGATGTCGCGGTCGCGTCGGGCAGCGTCTTCGGGCTCCCACCGCCACGACTTGAGGCCGCCCGCCTTGCCCTCCTTGAGCGCGAATCCGGCGTTCTCGAGGAACGTTGCCCACTGGGTGGTGACGGCGTATCCCAGCGAGTCGTCGTCGACGATGGGCTCGTTGCCGCGGCTCTGTTCGATGGCCCGGGCCATGTACGCAAAGTGCATCGGCTGGTAGCCCGGCGTCGCGGACATCCAGACCACTGCGCGCGCAGCTTCCTGGTAGCGCCAGATGATCTGCGACTGCTGCGATTCGATGTTCATCAACGCGTGGGACTCGTCGGCGATGACGACGTCGATGTCGAAGCGCAGTTCGCCGAGCGCGATGGTCCGCTTGTTCTGTGTTTTCTTGCGTTTGCCCAGGTCGGTGTCCTCGGGCACCGTCAGCAGCTTCTTCGTCGACTGGTAGGTGACGAGAAGCCACCGCTTCCGGTCAGCCGGGTCGAGGTCGGCCTCGGTGTCGGCGATGGTGCGTCGCCACCCGGGAAGCGCACCCTTCGGGGCGACGACGAGAACCGTGGAGATCGCAGGATCGTCCATCTGCCGGACGGCCTCGCACACGGCGAGCGTCTTACCGAGACCCGTCGAATCCATCTGTGCGAAGTACGGGAACCCGTTGTCGAGAGCGTCGAGATGCCGTCGTACCGATTCGAGCTGCGTCTCGCGCGGCTTCATGGAACGCTCGTGCACGACCTCGTCGCGCCACGTCTCGTTCGCGTCGTCCTCCACCCACCGCTGCAAGCTGTAGGGCATCGACTCGAACGAGGCCAAGGCGTCGGGAAGCTCGGTTCCGTAGTAGGCGAACACCCGTGGCCCCGGGTACCAACGGGCGCCCGACGCCGACGCGAGGGACCGGTCCTCGAACGGGACGTCGAGGACCCAGACGCGCTCGCCCGGGTCCGGGAGCCGAAGGTCGGGTGAGACCGTCTTGCGGACGGACCGCTTCCTCGGCGCGGCCTTCTTCTTCGCGGTCGACGTGCCGCTCGCCTGCTTGAACTTGCGCGCTGCAGCGCTCTTCCCCGCGCCGACGGTACGGGCGGTGGTGGAGGCGGGCTTGCGTCTGCGAGGTGGCACGGCAAACACCGTAGAGCACCCGTCCGACACCTCCGATCAGGCGGGAGTGGAGCCTGCAGGAATGACCCTTATCAGGCAGGTGCGAAGAATTCCAATGCGATGTTGTCGGGATCGCGGAACGAGATGCCGGAGCCGTAGTGGGCGTTCTTGATGCCGGAGTGGGTGATGCCCAGCTCGTCGAGCCTCGCCGGCCATTCCTGCAGCTGATCCTGGGTACATCCGAAGCCGACGTGGTCGAGTCCGATGTGGTGCTCGTCGAACGGATCCCCGGTGGCGTGGCCGGGATGGGTGTGCAGGCCGAACAGCATGCCGCCGCCGATGGCGAACACCGTGTGGTGAAAGGTGCCGGATTCTTCGTCCTCGTCGAGGACCGGATCGGAGCCGAACAGTCGCGAGTACCACGCGGTACTGGCGGCCAGGTCGGAGACGGTGATCGCCACGTGGGCGAGTCCTGGGAACTCGGTCATGATGCTCGGGCCCTTCGATCGACGTCGTACATAGGCGTGTTCACGCTATGACCGAGACCGCGTCCGCACCGGCAGATGAGGGTGAAACCGCCCGACAGGGCAGGTGAGGTTGCGCGCTCCTATTACGGTGTGAAGCATGAACTTCAGCGACCACCAGATCGGCATCTACGCCCAGGGGATGTTCACCGATACGAGGCCGGAGATCACGACCAATCTCGCGACGCTCGAAGAGCAGGCCGCGGCCACGCTGACGCCCGAGGCCCTTGGCTACATCGTCGCCAGCGCGGGCAGCGGTTCGACGGCGCGCGCGAACCGCGATGCGTTCGACGCCTGGCGCATCGCACCGCGCATGTTGCGGAGCGCCGCCGAACGCGACCACGCGACGACGATCCTCGGCACCGCACTGCCCGCGCCGCTGATGATTGCGCCCGTCGGGATCCAGACCCTCGCGCATCCCGACGGTGAACTCGCGACGGTGCGCGCGGCCGCAACCCTCGGCGTGCCCTACATTCACTCGACGCAGGCGTCACACTCGTTCGAGCAGGTCGCCGAAGCGGGCGGCGACGCGCCCCGCTGGTACCAGTTGTATTGGCCCACCGATGAATCGGTGTTGCTGAGCTTCCTCGGACGGGCACGGGGCACCGGCTTCACGACGCTCGTCCTGACTCTCGACACAACCCTTCTCGGCTGGCGACCCGCCGACCTCGACCGTGGTTATCTCCCCTTCCTGGCGAATCTCGGTATCGAGAATTACCTGTCGGATCCGGCGTTCCGAGCGGGCCTCGAACAGCCGGTCGACGCCAATCCCATTGCTGCCGCGATGCATTGGGCGCAAATGTTCCCGAATCCTGGCCTGAACTGGTCGCAGCTGGCGTTCCTGCGTCAGCACTGGGACGGCCCGATCGTGCTGAAGGGAATCTGCACCGTCGGCGATGCACGCTCCGCGCTGGAACACGGCGTCGACGGTATCGTCGTGTCGAACCATGGCGGACGCCAGATCGACGGTGCACGTGCATCGTTGGACGCACTACCCGAGATCGTCGACGCAGTGGGCGATCGACTGACGGTGCTGTTCGACTCCGGTGTACGCACCGGCGCCGACATGGCGAAGGCTCTGGCGCTCGGCGCCGATGCAGTCCTTCTCGGCAGGCCGTTCCTGTACGGTCTGGCGCTCGCGGGCCAAGCAGGCGTCGAACATGTACTACGTTGTATCCTTGCGGAATTCGATCTCGTCACCAGTCTGTCCGGCCACACCGGTGCGTCGGAGCTCGGCCGTGAGTCGGTGATCCGAGCGTGACCGCTCCGGCGTGGGTCCAGCACGCGATCTGGTGGCAGGTGTATCCGCTCGGCTTCGTCGGTGCGCCCGTTCGGAATTGGGACGGATCGTCGTCGGCGGACGAACACAAGCTGCGTGGCATCGTCGAATGGCTCGATTACGCAGTCGAACTCGGAGCGTCGGGAATCGCCCTGGGGCCCATCTTCGCCTCGGAGGGCCATGGATACGAGACGGTCGATCATTTCCGCGTCGACGAACGACTCGGCACCGCCGAGGACGTCGACGCGCTGATCGAGGCCGCACACGACCGCGGAATGCGGGTATTGCTCGATGGTGTGTTCAATCATGTGGGGCAATATTTTCCACGATTTCAGGAAGCGCTTGCCGGTGACGCGGACGCCGCGTCCTGGTTTCACCTCGACTCCTCCGGTCGGCACCGCAACTTCGAGGGCCACGACGAACTGGTGACGCTGAACCACGACAACGAGGACGTCCGGCAGTACGTGGTCGACGTCATGTCGCACTGGCTGAGTCGCGGCGCCGACGGCTGGCGTCTGGACGCGGCCTACGCGGTTCCGACGTCGTTCTGGGCATCGGTCGTACCCCGTGTGCGCCAGTCCTTTCCGGATGCCTACTTCCTGGGTGAGGTCATTCACGGTGACTACGGCCGCATCGCAGCGGACAGCGAACTCGACTCGGTGACACAGTACGAGCTGTGGAAGGCGATCTGGAGCGCGATCTCCGAGAAGAACTTCTTCGAGCTGTCTCATGCGCTGGGCCGACACAACGAGTGGCTCGACGCGTTCGTTCCCGCCACGTTCGTCGGTAACCACGACGTCAATCGCATCGCCAGCACCATCACGGACGAACGGCACCTCGCGCACGCCCTCGTCGTCCTGTTCACCGTCGCGGGGACGCCGACCATCTACTACGGCGACGAGCAGGGTTTTCGCGGCACCAAGGAGGAGCGCGTCGGCGGGGACGACGAGGTTCGCCCCGAATTCCCCGCGAACAAGGATGATCTCGCCCCGTACGGGTGGCCGATCTTCCATCTGCACCAGGAGTTGATCGGCCTGCGGAGGCGGAACTCGTGGCTGCACACGGCACGGACGGAGGTCGTCGAGCTGACCAACACCGCGCTGGCGTACCGCGCGTCAGCGGGCGAGGAACGGATCCACGTGGTCCTCAATCTCGGCGACGACAGCGTCGAGTGCCGGTTGAGCGGACCCGTGTTGGCCGGCCAGGCCGCGGTGCAGGGCGGACACGTCACCGTGCCACCGCACGGATGGGTGGTTCTCGGCTGAATCGGGCTGTATATCGTTTTCTAGTTCTCAAGCTAGAAAAAGATATACAGGCGATACGGCTACACTCGGCAATCGACACGGGGTGCCGCTGCACGGCGGCTGAGAACACACCCGTCGAACCTGATCTGGCCAGCACCAGCGTAGGGATGTCTATGACTATGTCTGAGCTGTGCCTTCGAGTGAGAGGCGCATTCAATGAAGTTGGACGAGCAAACGGTTCTGGTCACCGGTGCCGGCCGCGGTCTCGGGTCCGCGATCGCGCGGGCCTTCGCGGCGCACGGTGCACGTGTCGTCGTCAACTATCGACGCAGCCAGGAGGCAGCCGAGAAGCTGGCCACCGAGATCGGTGGCGTTGCGGTACAGGCGGACGTCACCGATGCGGACCAGGTGGATGCGCTGTTCGCCGCGGCCGAGAAGCACTTCGGCACGCCGATCACGACGGTCGTTAACAATGCGCTCGCGGACTTCTCGTTCGACGGTGACGCGCGCAGCAAGGCCGATTCGATCGA
Organism: Rhodococcus sp. BP-261; assembly: GCF_019835205.1. NCBI lineage: Bacteria > Bacillati > Actinomycetota > Actinomycetes > Mycobacteriales > Nocardiaceae > Rhodococcus > Rhodococcus sp. BP-261. Next base: position 105,017 of record NZ_JABUCO010000017.1, read on the forward strand.
GTGGGAACAGTTCGATTCTCAATTCCGTGGGGCCGTTAAAGGTGCTTTGACGACGACGCAGCGCGCGATCCCGGGCATGCGCGCCGCAGGCTTCGGCCGGATCGTGAACGTCGGCACCAACTTGTTCCAGAACCCGGTGGTCCCGTACCACGACTACACGGCATCGAAAGCTGCGCTGCTGTCTCTGACACGCACTCTCGCAACCGATCTCGGCGCTGATGGCATCACGGTCAACATGGTCTCCGGCGGGCTGCTGCGCACGACGGACGCCAGCGCCGCGACACCCGACGAAGTGTTCGACCTAATCGCCTCGTCGACCCCACTGCAGCGCGTCGTCACGCCCGAAGAATTCGCCGACGCACTCCTGTTCTTCGCGTCTCCGTGGTCACGCTCGGTGACCGGGCAGAACCTCGTCGTCGACGGCGGTCTCGTCAAGGGCTGAATCATGCTGCATTTGAATGCCTTTCTGTTCGGTTGCGGTCACCACAGCGCTGCCTGGCGCCACCCGGATTCGCGGGTCGAAGACCTCGGTGACATCGCGTACTACGAGGAACTGGCGCAGATCGCCGAACGCGGCAAGCTCGACGCAGTCTTCTTCGCCGACGGCCATTCGGTACGCGACCCCGCAGGCGCCGGAACCTGGTTCCTGGAACCGATCACGGCTCTGTCGGCCATGGCGCGGGCGACGACGCACATCGGACTCGTGACGACGGTGTCGACGACGTTCTACACTCCGTTTCACGCCGCCAGGATGCTGGCGTCGCTGGATCACATCAGTGGCGGCCGAGCCGGATGGAATGTCGTCACCTCGATGTTCGACGCCGAAGCACGGAACCACGGTTTCGACGAAATCCCCGGCAGGAAAGAGCGTTACGAACGAGCCGAGGAGTTCGTCGACGTCGCACTGGCATTGTGGGACACGTGGGACGCCGACGCGCTCGTTCTCGACCGCGGTGGAATGTATGCGGATCCAGCGAAGGTGCATCGGATCGACCATGACGGCAAGCACTTCCGCGTCGACGGTCCGCTGACGGTTCCACGATCGCCGCAAGGTAGGCCGGTGCTGTTCCAGGCGGGCGCGTCGGGGCAGGGTCGTGATCTCGCGGCCCGGTACGCCGAGGCCATTTATGCGGTGGCGTACGACATCTCGTCCGGATCTCGGTACTACGCCGACGTCAAACAGCGGATCGCGGAGGCAGGCAGGGACGCGTCGGCGGTCGGGATCATGCCGGGGCTCGTCACGTACGTGGGATCGACGATGGACGAGGCGAGAGCGAAGAAAGCAGAACTGGACGCGCTACTCCCCGTCGAACAGTCGCTGCGTCAGTTGAGCATGTTCGTCGAACAGGATTGCACTACCTGGGAACTCGACGCACCCGTACCGTCACTGCCGCCGCTCGAGGAGTTCACCGGTCCGCACGGTAGGTACGACACGATCCTGCGCATCGTCGAGAAGGATGCGCCGACGGTCCGCGAACTACTCGGCACCCTCGCGGCGGGCGGTGGACATGCGACGATGATCGGTACGCCCGAGTCTATCGCCGACGAGATCGAGGCCTGGGTGCAGGCAGGCGCCGCCGACGGCTTCAACCTGATGCCGCCGCTCTATCCCCACGGCCTCACCGAGTTCGTCGACCACGTCGTTCCGATCCTGCAGGCACGCGGCGTCTTTCGTCGCGACTATGCCGGGTCCACGTTGCGGGAGAACCTGCGCTGACGCACGGGTGGCGAAGCCGCAAAGCTTTTCGTCAACTCCGCGATCTCCGACGCATGGGAGATGGGTGACCAATGCCCGGCGCGAATTTCGCTGCGCGTCAGGTTCTTCACCCACTTCTCGGTGTCGTCGTAGTGGAACGGCCGAACCGCGACGTCCTCGGTGTTCACGATCAACTGCACGGGCACGTCGATGTGACGCTGCCTTGGCTGGGTCAACCGGGGGACGATGTTGGCGCGGTAGCGGTTCGTGCCGTTCACCGCGTCGGACCACAGCGTCGAATTCTGGGTCACCAGTGCGGGATCGACGTCCGAGAACTCCTGTAGGAACGCGGGCCATCCCTTCGCGAACTGTCGCTTGATGCGGAACGTCGACAGCCCCGGAATGTGGAACGTGACCGTGTACCACGAGGCGCGGGTCTGTGCGAGCACCTGCTTGATGCCTGTCCACGTCGGCTTTCGCAGTCGGGACCGCGACCACTGGGCGAGATGATCGAGGTTGGGCCCCGACACCGACGTGTACGACGCGATCCGGTCTACCGCGCGAGGCTCGCCTGCCGCCTCCCATACTTCGACGGCCCCCCAGTCGTGCGCGAGCACGTGGACCGGTCGATCGGGGCTGACCGCGTCGATCACCGCGTAGAAGTCGATCGCCAGGTTGCTCAGGCGATATGCGGACTGCTCCTCGGGGACCGTGCTCTCCCCTGCGCCGCGGGTGTCGTAACTGATGACGCGGAACTCGTCGGCCAGTAGCGGAACGATGTGACTCCACAGGTCGTGGGTATCCGGCCAGCCGTGTACCAGGACGATCGGTTCGCCGTCCGGGTTGCCGGTCTCGAACACCGCGAGCCGCATTCCTTCGTTGACGACGACGCGTTTGGTAGTCATACGAACCAACTTAATATGAACGCCGGTTACATGTACAAAGTTTGTCGGTGCGGCCTGCCATGATCTGCGCGTGACTTTCGACTGGCCGCACAACTGGCCCCTGACCGCACGCACCATCGCGGCGGCAACCGACGACGCGATCGCTGCCGCGACGGCACGGTCCGTCGAGCCGTTCGCCGACGCGATCGAGACGCTGACGTCCGAGGATCCCGCCCAGGTCGGTCTCATTCATGCGGAGACGGTCAGGTCGTTGCTGGAGGAGTTACATCCCGACGGTCTGACCGGCGAGGACGTCCAAGACGCTCTCACGCGGACGGTCCGCAGCGCGGCGGAATGGAACCCGAGCGTCGACGTCGACGGCTTCGTCGAGGTGCTCACCGGCGCCTTGGGCGTCGCCGACACCGAAGAACGCCGCCCCCGTCCGAGGCCCGAACATGCAGTGCTGTTGATTGCCGATCTGCTGGTCAGGCGGAAGGCGTCGGGCAAGATCTACATCCGTCGCGCGGTCGCAGAGGTGCAGCGCGCGCAGACCATGGAGATGCCATAGGCACTTCTATCGCTATCTTGCTTGTAAGCTAGATAGCGATATATCGCTCTACAGGTGGAGCATGTTGGCGGCACCGACGACGGCCCGAACCGACGACAGCGATGCGTCGGCCTCGATTGCCATCGACCACTCGCGGTGACCGTCGCACTCGAACGCGACGAACGTGGCCGTCGATCCTTCGGTGAGTGTCTGCTGGTGGAACTCGAGTATCTCGACGTGACAGCCGAGGTCGTAGAGCATGGACGTCAACGCGTCGATCGGCCCGTACGTCGTCGCCGACGCGGTGTGGATGGCATCTCCGATACCGAAGGTGGCGTCGAACGTCGTTCGGCCACCCCGTGCGGCACTGGCTTCCCAACTGCCGAGTCGGATCGGGCCGGCGGTCGACGTGAAGGTCTGGCTGAAAGTAGTCCAGTTCATGTCCTGTGCCTGAGTTCGAAGGTCGCGCGGGAGAGGGGTTCCGTAACGAGCGGCGAAGCGGTCTGGCGACGAAAGAGCGGTGAGAGCGTTCATGAAGGTGGTCCTCGAAATGTGAAGGAAGGACCGAGGTAGCACGTTGACCCGCAGCGAGGGGTCGGTCCGAATCAGACCCCGCTACGGCGGCGTACTACGAGAATGTTCTTCACGAACGCCAATCTAGACCTGGTTCGGAAGGCGATGCAACCACTATTTTCCGATCTAACGCACTCTACGGTCGGCGATAGATAGGTCGATAGTCACCGAGAAACTTCATTGCCGTCGATAGCGGTCTCTAGGACACGACCTAGATGTCCGCATAAACGCCTAGTCGTGTTGTTACTTTGACCCCATGGACCCCGTGCGTAACCCTTACGCTCCCGGCGCAGGCCAGCGGCCGCCCGAGCTTGCAGGTCGGACCAAGCAGCTCGACGCCTTCGACGTCGTACTCGAACGCATCACCCGCGGCAGGCCGGAACGCAGCGTCGTACTGACGGGGTTGCGTGGCGTCGGGAAGACGGTGTTGCTGAACCAGCTGCGATCAGCCGCCGTCGCGCGTGGGTGGGGCACGGGAAAGATCGAGGCGAGACCGGATCAGGAGCTTCGACGACCGTTGTCGTCGGCGCTGCACATGGCGGTGCGCGGCATCGCGGCGTCGCATCGGGATCCGGAACGCGTCGACGAATTCCTCGGTGTGCTCAAGGCTTTCGCGTTGCGCGCGTCGGCGGGCAAGGGCATGCGCGAGCGGTGGCAGCCCGGCATCGATGTGCCGGCGAAAACGGGTCGTGCCGATTCCGGTGACATCGAGATCGACCTCGTCGAACTGCTGCTCGACGCGTCCACACTGGCGGGGGACGTCGGGGTCGGCATCGCGATCTTCATCGACGAGATGCAGGATCTCGGCGCGGCCGACATCTCGGCGTTGTGCGCGGCGTGCCACGAGCTCAGTCAGGACGCGGCCCCGCTGATCATCGTCGGAGCCGGGTTGCCGCATCTGCCTGCCGTGTTGTCCGCGTCGAAGAGTTATTCGGAACGACTGTTCAGTTACCACCGCATCGGACGGCTCGAACGCAAGGCAGCCGATCTCGCGCTGATCGCGCCCGCCGACCGCGAGGACGTCGAGTTCACCACCGAGGCACTCGATGCGCTGTACGAGGCCGCCGACGGCTACCCGTATTTCGTTCAGGCGTACGGCAAAGCGACGTGGGATCTCGCGCCCGAAACACCGATCACCGCGGAAGACGTGCGCGTCGCAGCGCCGACGGCCGAGGAGGAACTCGCCGTCGGATTCTTCGGCTCACGGTACGAACGGGCGACGCCCGCCGAACGCGAGTACATGCGCGCGATGGCGGACCTGTCGGAGGAGGACGCGTCGGTGCCGACGGCTGCGGTCGCGACGGAGCTGAAGCGCAAACCTGCGTCGTTGTCCCCCGCGCGCGACGGGCTGATCAAGAAGGGCCTGATCTACTCGGCAGAGCGCGGAACGATCGCCTTCACGGTCCCCCACTTCGGGCGGTACCTGAGGGCGCAGACGGACGAATAGGCAGCTTCGCTGCACGTGCGCGCGAATGTATAGCCCCCTATACGGCGGTCTCAAGCGGTCATCGCAACGAGCGTCTTGTCGTATGCCTTCAGAGGAGAATCCAATCCGAGGGTCCTACGGGGACGGTTGTTGAGTAGGTCCTCGACCTCGGCGAGCCGTTCTGGGGAGTGAACGGACAGATCGGTGCCTTTGGGAAAGTACTGACGAAGCAGTCCGTTGGTGTTCTCGTT
>NZ_JABUCO010000018.1:0-107146 GCF_019835205.1 Rhodococcus sp. BP-261
ACCACGGCCGACAACGACGACGAAGTAAGAGACGCGAGCGCAGTCAGCGATGCGGGCAACGACAGTGACGCGTGCGAGGCTGGCGACCAGAGTCAGGCTAGCGACGAGACCTGCAGCGGCGGAGGCGGCGAAAACGAGGCCGACGGCGAGAGCACGGGGACCGAGACCACCGAGAGTGAAAACACAGCGGCCAAGACCGCCGAGACCGCCCAGAGTGAAAACACGGCGGCCGAGACCGACGACCGGGTCGAGGAAAACGACGGCGACGCGGCTGACGACCGGGTCGAGGAAAACGACGGCGACGCGGCTGACGACCGGGTCGAGGAAAACGACGGCGACGCGGCTGACGACCAGGGCGACCAAAACGACTGCGACGCGGCCGAAGACACGGCTGCGGCCTCAAATGACGGGTGCGCGGCATCCGAAAGGGACGCCGCCGCAGCTACCGGAGGCTCGATACCCGTCGATCATCTGACGTTCCACCCACTCGGACGCGGGCGACGCCGACGCGGACTGAACCTACCAAAACCGGCTGCAGGCGCCGCTCGCGCACAGACCGTCCCCAACGACACCGGCCCCTACCGCGGCTCCTACACACTCATCGCCGCCCTCGAGAAAGCGATCGCCGCCAACCCTGCTGTCGCGCAAGCGCTCTACCCCGACGGTCACGGCGGATTCATCGAACCACCCGCCGGGGCGCTGCAGTACAAGCCCCGCGCACAGCTCGCCGACCTGGTCCGCCACCGCGACCGCACCTGCCGATTCCCCGGCTGCGACGTCCCCGCAGCCAGCTGCGAACTCGACCACATCATCCCCTACCTCCACCACGACCCCGCCCGCGGCGGCTGGACGATCCTGACCAACCTGCACTGCCTGTGCCGCTACCACCACTCCCTCAAAACCATGGGCGCCTGGCACACCACCACGCTCGCCGGAGCCATAGAACACTGGACATCGAACTCTGGCAGCACCGCCGTCACCCTCCCCGGAAACAGCGTCGGCGCAACCGATCTCACCGGCCACACACTCACACCACACATACCCCGCAAACGCAGACCCACATGCGAAAAGACATCACACGAACCGAAATCGACAGCCCCACCGCCCGTCGAGCCCGACAAAACCAGCGAGACAGAAAAGACCAGCCAGGCCGAGAAGGCCAGCGAGACAACCACCCACGATGAACCCACCGACCCCTGGAACGTCGACATCACCGGAAAAGAAAGGGTAGACGCCGATGACCCAGCACCGTTCTGAGCAGACGGCGACCCGCCAATATCGTTGTCGCCGTGCGGCGTCGGCGTTACGCGCCTCGGTGGAGAGGGTCGTCCAGCAGCTGTTTCCGCAGACCCGCGCGGTCCACTTTCCCCGGCCCACGCACGGGCAACGCGTCGACCAGGAAAAGCTCACGCGGCGCGGCAGTCGGATCGAGCGTCCGAATCACGTGCTCGCGCAACGACTCCAGTGTCAACGGCCCGGACGCGACGACCGCAGCCACGACGCGCTGGCCCAGCCGCTCGTCGGGCAGACCGAGAACCGCGCATTCACGCACCAACGGGTGTGTCACCAGCGCTGCCTCGACCACCTGCGGCACGACCGTCAGACCGCCGGTCGAGATGGCCTCGTCGAGCCTGCCCTGGATCGACAGCACGCCGTCGGTCAGGAGGCCGGCGTCGTCGGTGCGGAACCATCCCGGCTCGGCGAACGCGGGATGATCCGGCATGCCGCGATACCCGAGTGCCACGGTCGCGCCACCGAGCACGACGCGGCCGTCGTCGAGGCGAACGGTCACTCCGTCCAGCGGCACACCGTCGTAGACGCAGCCGCCCGCGGTCTCACTCATGCCGTACGTACGAACCAACCGTATTCCGGCCGCACATGCTCTCTCCCGCAACGGAACCGGCGTGGCCGCACCTCCGAGCAGGACGGCGTCGAACGACGCCAATGCCTCCGTAGCCGCGGGATCGTCGAGCACCTTGACCAACTGCGTCGGCACCAGCGACGTGTATCGACGCCCGGACATGCGCGCGACGGCACCCGGGAGCAACGACGGATCGAAGCCGGCCGCGACGTCGAGAATCACCGGATCGGTTCCGGCGAGAGCGCTACGCAGCAGCACCTGCATCCCGGCGATGTGATGGGCGGGCAACGCCAGCAACCACGAACCGGGCCCACCCAGCCGGTCGTACGTTGCTGTTCCACTGGCCCGCAGCGCCGACGCCGACAGCATCGCGCCCTTCGGTGTTCCCGTCGTCCCGGAGGTGGCGACCACCAACGCAGCCGCGTCGTAGATCTCGGTGCCCGGCGCGAGGGCGTCGCGCAGCCTGGCGGTTTCCCGCTCGTCGGCCGCGGGGACGGGCAGGACCGCAGGGGAGCTGCCGTCCAGAACCGAGCGAAGCCGCGGCAGGAGATCTGCCGCGGCTTCACCGGTGGGAATCTTCAATTCTTCGAGCAAGTTCACATTGCAAGCCTATTCCGGCGGCTCGATCGTGAACGGGTCGGCAAGCGGCCACCCACCCTTGGCGAGGTTGGCACGGACGCGGGCGATGTCCTCTTCCCGCGGCATCTCGTTGGTCACCTTCGTGATCGTCACCGCGATGCCCGCCTTGTCGGCTGGGATCTGACCGTCGGCGATGAGCGCGTCCATCACCGCCTGGACCTCGTCGTCCGACAGACGACGTGCCAAGAGCGCGAACAGCGGCACGTAATCCGAATCGGGCACACCCTCCGGATAGCCCACGCGAAGCCACCCGAGGATCGAGGCCAAGAACTGAGGCACTGCCATCTACTTCAGCGACGCGGGATCGGCGAGCGGCCAGCCACCGGCGGCGAGCCGAGCCGACACACGCGTGATGTCGTCGGCGGTGGGCTCGTGGTCGACGAGCTCGCGGATGTACGTGCTGATCTCCTCGTTCGAGATCGCGCCGTCCTGAAGCGCTCCGCTGACGGGGGAGACGAGGGACAGAACGACCTCGTGCACCTGCGCATCGGTCAGTTCGGCCTTGCGCAGCAACGCGACGAGCGGGAAACGATCCTTGGGCGGAACTCCCTCCGGGTAGCCGGCGCGAAGCCAGTTCAGGACGGAGCCGGGAAACGTGCTTGTCTCGGTCATGGAAGGTGTCCTTCTGATCAGAAGACGGAGATGCCGAAGGTGCTGTCCAGGAAGTCCTTCATGATGAAGAGAATTCCGGCGACGATGGCGACGATCACGACGGCGAAGCAGAGAGCTGCTGCCGCGGTGGCGACTACCGGACGTGCAGTGGTGGAGCCTGCTGAAAGACCCGACGAAGCGGTGGCGGTCGTCGAACCGTCGTCGCGCGCTTCACCGATGGACAGTGCTTTGAGCCCGACGGCGAAGATGGCCGGCAAACCCGCACCGAGGAGAAGTCCGACGAGGACGACCTGCCACAGCGAGTCGATCGTGTGCTTGAGCGTTTCCATTGTGTGTGTCCTAAACCGTTGTGGTCGTCTTGGCGTCGGCCGGAACCAGTCCGCCGTCCCACTCGTCGTTGACGTTGTTCGGGTCGATCGGCTGGCGGCGCGAGCGGATGTACATGAAGGCTGCCAGCGCGACGAGGATCGCGAAGACGACGAGGATGCCGGGGAGTCCGCCGATGACGTCGGCGAGGAACCAGCAGATCGCGCCGACGATGGCGGCCGACGGCAGAGTGACGACCCAGGCGACGGCCATGCGTCCGGCGACGCCCCAGCGCACTGCCGCGCCCGGCTTGCCGAGTCCCGATCCGAGGATCGAGCCGGTCGCGACCTGCGTCGTCGACAACGGGAGTCCGAGGTGGCTCGACGTGAGAATGATCGCGGCCGAGGAGGATTCGGCTGCCATACCCTGCGGCGACGCGATCTCGACGAGACCCTTTCCGAGGGTGCGGATGACGCGCCAACCACCGAGGTAGGTGCCGAGTGCGATCGCGAGAGCACAGGTGACCTTCACCCAGAGAGGCATCTCCGAGTCGGGGGTGACGGTGCCGTACGCGACGAGGGCCAAGAAGATGACGCCCATCGTCTTCTGCGCGTCGTTGGTGCCGTGAGCGAGCGAGACCAGCGACGCCGACCCGATCTGGCCCCAGCGGAATCCGCGTTCCTTCGACTTCTCGGGGACGGCGTTGGTGATGCGGTAGATGACCCACGTACCGACGGTGGCGACGAGGCCTGCGACGACGGGTGCGAGCACTGCGGGGAGGACGATCTTGCTCCACACGCCGTCCCAGACGACACCCGAGGTGCCGAGGCCGGCGATGGTGGCGCCGATCAGTCCACCGAAGAGAGCGTGCGACGAACTGGACGGAATGCCCAGCAGCCAGGTCGCGAGGTTCCACAGAATGCCGCCGACGAGTCCGGCGAAGATGATGGTCAGCAGTGCCTGACCTCCGGTGTCGCCCAGATTCACGATGCCCTTCGCGACCGTGGCTGCGACCTCTACGGAAAGAAAAGCGCCGACCAGATTCAGGACGGCGGACAGGGTGACCGCAACCTTGGGCTTCAGTGCCCCGGTTGCGATCGACGTCGCCATGGCGTTGGCGGTGTCGTGGAAACCGTTGGTGAAGTCGAAGGCCAGAGCCGTCACGACGACCACCAGAAGGACGAGGAATTCTGCGCTCACGAGAAAATTGTGGGGCCGGTCCCGCCGAAAACGATAATTTCGTTCGAAGTGTTCTTTTCGGGTTTCTGCAGGACCCCTCCCGTTCACCTTCCGTTCACTCTTTTGCCTTATATGTCCGATTTGCGTGCGACCCCCATCACTCGGCTACGAGCGTCGGCTCGAGCGACACTGTGGGACCGCTGTGGAACAGTGGAAAGCATGGATTTCGACGACGCTCCCAGCGGTGGGTTACCCAGCGGCGGGCACGGTGTGGACGAGGCCGTCGCGGCCGCGTTGTCGTACCTGGATTCGGTGGATCCCGCGACGGCTGCCGACGCTCGAACCGGCTGGGAGGGCCTGCGTCTCGTCTCGCCCGCCGCAGGTCCGACGCAGAGTTCGGTGCAGTCGTTCCTGTGGCTGCATCTGCGGGTTCTGGTCGACGACGCGGGTCGTGCCTGGGAGATCGCACAGGCGCTCGCCGACCTGCTCGATCGACTCGGTCACGCCCGCTACGCCGACATCGCGCGCGGCGAGAGCACCCGAACACTGCTGCATGCCGACGACGAAACGTGGCAGCAACTCTTGTCCGACGCCGTGGCGCGGTCGGGTATCGGTGCGGAGAACACCGAACTCGTCACGTGGCAGGAAACGCCCGTCGGCCCCGAGCGGGCGATGGTCGACCTGATCGGCGAAACGCTCGAAGTCGCAACGATCGCAGGCGAATTCGCCCCGAAGCGACTCGGCGGCGCGCCTCTGCGTGACACCACCCTCGCCTCGCGTCGGCGCGGCGTCACCGACTCGGTACTGCGGTCCGAGCGTGCGGGTGGTGTTCTCCTCGAGCAACTGCTCGATCACCGTCTCGAGCTCTGGACTCGATACAGTCCGCCGCGCGCCGAGCTGTATCGGGATCTCGCCCAGCCGCTGCACGACGCCGGTGAGCCTGCCTACGGATGTGTCCGACGGCTCGAAGGCCTGCTCGCTCAGGTCGGGGAGGGTGTCGACGTCGACGCCGACCTGTCGGATGTGTCCGGACGCCTGTTGCAGCGGCTCGGACTCGTCCGCAAACACCATCGTCGGCTCGTGCCGACGACGCGTGCCCGCGGCATCAGCGCCGATCGGATGTGGGCCACCGTCGTCAGTCGATTGATCGGTACCGACTACCACCCCGACGCCATAGCCGCCGAGGTGATGGTGGCCGAGGTCGCCCGTGGGCAGTGGCCCCACGGCACCACCATGTTGACCACCGCACTGCTGCGGGCGGAGGGATGGACCACCGATCCCGATCCGGACGCCGACGCCGTCCTCGTCGACCTCGTCACGCTCGGGTCGCCGCGTGAGACGGACACCCCGTCGTCGGACGCGATGCGGCTGGCTGCGGCCGTGCTCCGACACCGACTCCTCCATACTCGGCTTCCCGCTCTCTGATCGGAGGCCGCCGCTAAGCTGACAGCTGCCTGTCCCATCCGACGGGTGGGACCGTCATCGGGAGGCGCAGTGGAACACGATGCCGTCGAACCGAACCGACGGTCGCAGGCGCGACGTCAGAGCGACTCGGCACGTCGATACCTCGACCTCGAAGCGACGACGCTCGCCCTGCGGTCGACCGTGGAACTGGCTGCGCGCAGCGTCGGATTCGCGATCGCGCAGCTGAACGTTCTCGACGAGAACACTCAGTACACCCTCGTGAACATCGGTGGCCCTCCCGTGTCGACCGTCGATCGGTCGACGACCCTGTGCGACGACGTCGTCCGCTCCGAGAAGCCGGCCGTCGTCGCGCGCAACCGCATCGACGCGACGGTTCGCCAGCGAGGCATCCTCGACGAGGTCGGCGTCGCCGCATACGCGTCGGTGCCGCTGCGTGGTCGCGAAGGCCTGGTGATCGGAACGCTGTGTCTGCTCGACCGAATGCCGCGCGACTTCAGCGACGGGCAGTTCCAGGAACTGGAGCAGTTCGCGTCGATCCTCGAAGAACAGCTCGACCTGCACCGACGCGTCGGATCGAGCCCGACGCGACTCGACAACGACCACGACCTGACCGGAGCGCTGGACGCCGGACAGATGGTGCCGTGGTTCCAGCCCATCGTCGACATGCGCACCGAGAAGACCGTGGGGTTCGAGGCGTTGGCGCGCTGGCATCACCCCACGAAAGGGCTCGTCGCCCCTGCGGACTTCGTGCCGTTCGCCGAATCCACCGAGCTGATCATCGACGTCGACCTCGCCGTGATGCGGCAGGCGGTGAACGAAGCCGAGAAGTGGCATACCGTGCGCCCCGACCTGCGGCTGAGCGTCAACCTGTCCGGTCGTCATCTCAAGCACCCCGACGCGGTCGCGCAACTGCAGAGCTCGGTCGCCACGTCGTCGGTGTCGCCGTCCATGATCTCGTTGGAGCTGACGGAAACGACGTCGGTCAGCGACGGCCCGTTGATTCGCCGGCACATCGAGGACGTGCATGCCCTCGGGTTCCGTGTGCTGCTCGACGACTTCGGATCGGGATGGTCCTCGCTCGAACGCCTGGTGACGCTCGAGCCCGACGGCATCAAGATCGACGGCCAGCTCACCAAGTTCGTCGACACCGAGCGTGGCCGCGCGCTGCTGCGCGCGTTGTCGGTCGTCGCGCAGGATCTCGAGATGTCGATGATCATCGAAGGCGTCGAGACGCGGGAGCAGGCAGACATCGCGCTCGACCTCGGATGCACTCTGGCGCAAGGCTTTCTGTGGTCCAGGCCGCTGTCGGCGAGCGCGGTGCGGCGCTCGCTGAATCTGTAGTCAGTCGCCGCGCACGTCGCGTCGCAACGGATGATCCGACGGGATCTCGACGAGAACGATCGGAACGCCGTCGGGATCGCGCAGCCACATCTCGATCAGACCCCACGATTCCTGCTTCGGATCCCGGTCGACCGCGACGCCACGCTCGCGCAGCTCGGCGGCCGCGGCCTCGATGTCACGAACCTGGAGCCACAGGGCACCGTCGAACGTGCTCGGCGTCGACGAACCGCCGTGGGCCGCGACCTCGATGAGGCTCTGGCCCGCGAAGAAGACCGTCCCCGCGCCGTACTCGCGGTGCACGGCGAGTCCGAGGTCGTCGCGGTAGAACGCGAGCGTGCGGTCGTAGTCGGCGGGACGCAGGATGGTTCGACCGCTCAGTATCTCCACGACACATCGATACCACAGGATTCGGACATCACGCGGTGAACCGATGCGTGCACAGGTCAGATCAACTGCGTCGCCACGCGGTTTCCGCCTGCGGCCTTCGCCTTGTACATCATCGAATCCGCCACGCGCGACGCGGTTTCGACGGTGTCCGCGCCGTTGATCCACAGGTCGGAATCGGCGTACAGGATCGCGGCCCCCACGCTGACCGTCACCGGAACCGCGTCGTTCTCGCCGTGCAGCGCGCGCCGAATTCCGTGGATCAGCGCGTCGATGTGCAACCGGGAGGTGACGACCGCCGCCAGATACTCCTCACCGCCGGTGCGTCCCAGAATGCCGTAGCGCGCGACGTGCGCGGTGAGGCGTTCGGCGACGCGGCAGATCACGGCGTCGCCCTCGTCGTGCCCGTAGACGTCGTTCACGGACTTGAACCTGTCGATGTCGACGACGATGATCGCCGCGCACCGACCTTCCTGTCGTCCCTGCTCCCACAGAACCGCGAGTCCGTTGTCGAGGCCGCGACGGTTGAGCAGTCCGGTCAGCGGGTCGAGGACCGAACTGCGGGCGTCGGCGGACAACGTCGTCAAGAAGATGTGCGACGTGACGGGCACGCTCATGATGCCGAGAAGGACGACGTTGGTCTGCACGAGCAGCGTGATCGGATCGACGTCGCCGCGGAGCCAGAGCGCCGTCGCGAACGTCAGCGTCGTCACCGACGCGAACACCAGGTGCGCGACGACCCAGCGCGGGCTGAGGAAGAACGTCACGAACGCGCCGATGACGGAGAACAGGACGCACCCCAACAACGCGTTGTGCCAATCGAAGACACTGAGCTCGGCGGCGACGCCGAGGTCCGCGTACAGCGCGAACGCGACGACGCCTTTCTTGCCGGGGAACGGAAGCAGCAGCCACATCGCGGCGATGACGATGTTGGCGGTGCTCAGTGTCAGCGTCAGCACCGTTGCGGCGGTGCCCGTCGGCCCGCCCTCGGCGAACAAGCTGAGAAACGCCATCAGGCTGATGTTGAGCATCGACAGCGCGACGATGGCCCGGACGATCCGCCCCGACGGATGCGTGTTCTGGAACTCGGTCATCCATTCGTAGTCGTGAGACTGAACGAACCACTCCACCACGGACTCCCACGCGCCGCCGGGGCGTTCGCTCCGACGGCGTGTGAGGGGGTCACGAGAGAGGGACAATGCGGCGCCCGGGCTCAGAAGTAGCGCGGGAACGGCGACCAGTCCGGGTCGCGCTTCTGCAGGAACGAGTCACGGCCTTCGACGGCTTCGTCCGTCATGTACGCCAGGCGCGTCGCCTCACCGGCGAACAACTGCTGTCCGACCAGCCCGTCGTCCTGAAGATTGAACGCGTACTTGAGCATTCGCTGAGCCTGCGGCGACTTCGAGTTGATCTTCTTCGCCCAATCGATGGCCACGTTCTCGAGTTCGTCGTGATCGACGACGCGGTTGACGGCGCCCATGGTGTGCATCTCCTCGGCCGTGTACACCTCGCCGAGGAAGAATATCTCGCGAGCGAACTTCTGGCCCACCATCTTCGCGAGATACGCACTGCCGTAACCGCCGTCGAAGCTGCCGACGTCGGCGTCGGTCTGCTTGAACCGCGCGTGTTCCCGGCTCGCGAGGGTCAGATCGCACACGACGTGGAGGCTGTGTCCGCCGCCCGCGGCCCACCCGTTGACGAGACAGATGACGACCTTGGGCATGAATCGGATCAGGCGCTGGACCTCGAGGATGTGCAGTCGGCCCGCCCGTGCTTTGTCGACGGTGTCTGCAGTGTCGCCTTCCGCGTACTGGTAGCCGCTGCGTCCACGGATGCGCTGATCCCCGCCCGAGCAGAACGACCACACGCCGTCCTTGGGTGCGGGACCGTTACCGGTGAGCAGCACGGTGCCGACGTCGGAGCTGACGCGCGCGTGCTCGAGCGTCCGGTACAGCTCGTCGACGGTGTGCGGGCGAAAAGCGTTCCTGACCTCGGGCCGATCGAACGCCACGCGCACCGTGTCGTCGGTGACATGACGGTGGTACGTGATGTCGGTGAGATCCTCGAAGCCGGGAACGGGTTGCCACAGAGCAGGGTTGAAGGTCACCCAGTTCACGATAGAGCCACCTGCCGACGTCGGAACCGGTACGCCTGACAATTGTGCGATTCGAGGAGAGATACGGTGAGGCGGTGACGGATAGTGCAGGTAAAAACGACTACGAGCACCACGGCGGATTCCCTCGGTACACCCCCGCAGAGGTCGGGCCCGAGTACGGCAGACTCGTCGACGCCCTCAGGACGCTGCAGGACCTGGCGGTCAGCACGGCGCCGACGCCCGAGGTGACCGAGGACGCCGCCGAACGCGTCGAAGCTCTGATCGACCTGTTGAAGCCGTTCACCGTTCCGGAGGGCGAGCAGCCTGCAGGCCGCGTCCTGTCGCTGCCGGGACGCGGCTCGCTGCTGATGCTGCCGTGGACCGTCGAGAAGTTCGACGCCGAAGGTGTCCGTAGCCGTGGCATGTTCCGGCGCTATCACCTCGGCGGCAACGGCGCTGCGCACGGCGGGACGCTCCCGCTGCTGTTCGACGACCTGTTCGGCATGATCCAGCATGCGTACGGCCGCCCGATCAGCCGTACTGCGTACCTGCACATCAACTACAGAAAGATCACGCCGCTCGACACCGAGCTCGTCGTCGAGGGCAGCGTCGACAAGGTGGAAGGTCGCAAGACGTTCATCAGCGCGGTGCTGAAAGACCGCGAGGGCACGGTCCTCGCCGACTGCGAGGCTCTCATGGTCCAGCTGTTGAAGGGCCAACCGTGATCCCGTCCATCGACGAACTGCTCGCCGAGTCGGCTGTTCTCTCGTTGCCGATGCGGACGAAGTTTCGCGGCATCACCACACGCGAGGTCATGCTGATTCGCGGGCCGGGCGGGTGGGGCGAGTTCTCGCCGTTCGTCGAGTACGACGACCAGGAGTCGGCGCCGTGGCTGCGTTCGGCGATCGAAGCTGCATGGGACGGACCGCCCGAGCCCTATCGCGCACGAGTGCGCGTGAACGCGACCGTGCCTGCCGTCTCCGCGGCCGACGTACCCGGCATTCTCGCGCGGTACCCCGGCGTCGACACCGCGAAGGTGAAGGTCGCAGAAAAAGGACAGACGCTGGCCGACGACGTCGAACGCGTCCGGGCAGTGCGCGCCGAGATCCCGCGGGTGCGCGTCGACGCCAACGGCGGATGGACCGTCGACCAGGCAGTCGAAGCCCTCACGTTGCTGACCGAGGACGGAGACCTCGAATACGCCGAACAACCCTGCGCGACGGTTCCCGAGCTCGTCGAGGTCCGCAGGAGGCTGCCCGGAGTGCGCATCGCCGCCGACGAGAGCATCAGGCGCGCCGAGGACCCGCTGCGCGTCGTGCGGGCCGGGGGAGCGGACGTCGCTGTGCTCAAGGTCGCCCCGCTGGGCGGTATGCGAGCGCTGCTCGAGCTGGCCGGTGAACTCGGCGAATACGGCGTGCCCGTCGTCGTCTCCAGCGCACTCGATTCGGCCGTCGGGATGGCGTCGGGACTCGCGGCCGCGTCGGCGATTCCACGGCTCGAGTTCGCGTGTGGACTCGGCACCGGAAGCCTGCTGGAAACGGACGTCGCGGACGGGGCCGAACTGGTCGACGGAACCCTCCCGGCCGGACCCGTCGAACCCGCCCCCGAACGGTTGCGCGCACTCGCCGCGTCCGACGAGCGAACCAGGTGGTGGCACCAGCGACTTCGGCGGACCTACACGCACCTGCGGTAATCTTCCGGCGGTTACGTACTGACCTGTAAATACCCGGGAGGAAAGTCGAAGTGGTTGCTGCTCTGAAGGAATCGTTGCTCGACGAGTCGAAGCGCGACGTGCTGCTCGCCGACGTCATCGAACTGATCGACGCCGAGGTGTCGGACAAGAAGGGCGCAAGCGGCCTCGCCGTCAAGGGCGGCTACGGTGCCGTCAAGAAGGTCGGACCGTCGTACATCGAGCGGGCCGTGGAAGCGCTGTGGCCCGACTTCGTCACGCAGCTCGAGCCGTTCTGGCAGTCCTACAACGCTGCGCCGGCAGGAACGTTCGCCGACTACCTCGTCGCGAACTCCGACCAGGTCTCGAACGCGCTGCTGTCGGTCACCGACTCGCGCATCGAGGAGACCGACAAGGGCGTCGTGAAGAAGTTCTACGGCAGCCTGCGCGGTTCGGCGCAGAAGAACGTCGCCGAGGCGCTCCCGCGTCTGGGCGCACTGGTCACCAAGTACGCCGGATAGGCGCCTTCGGCGCACGTGCACGGAAATGCATAGCCCGCTATGTATTTCCGTGCACGTGGCGGCTATGTATTTCCGTGCACGTGGGTCGCGAAGCGGCCCGCCCGCACAGCCTCGACCAGCAACGCGTGATCGGCCTCGGTCTGATCCGCGTACAACCGTGCGAACCTGCTCAACGCGACGTCCACCGCATCGGACGTGCCCAGGTAACCCGCGATCATCGACGCCCCACTCGTGCGGGCGTGTCCCTTCGCCAACAGCCGGCCGACGACGCCCGCATAGTCCACGAGCGCAGGCGCATCGATCGATCCGAGGTCGATCGTGCCCTTCATGTTCCTGAACTGCCGCACGTAGTACTGACGCCCGTCGATCGTCGTCCACCCCAGCAGAGGGTCGCTCACCGTCTGCAGATCTTGCTGGTACTCGACGACGCGTTGTCCCTGATGCGCGTGCCACGCCGACTCACCGTGCACGTACGGCGCCAGCACCGAACGCCTGGCCTGCTTGAGCTGCAGGAACACGACGTCGTCGGGACTCGATCCCTCCAGCAGTGCGACGTAGGCGCGCAGCCCGACACTGCCGACGCCCACGACCCGATGCGCGACGTCGATCAACGTGTATCCGCCGAGCACTCGCCGCCAGTGCGGAGACAGCGTCGTCAGATACTCGTCGAGTCCTTCGGCGAGCAGCTCCTCGTCGCGCGCCGAGATGCGCGTGGTGATCGGCGGCTCCTCGACGAGCCGCCGCTTGCCCTCGTGCTCCTCGGTGAACTGCGGCAGCACGCGGTCGCTCGTGCGTCGCCTGGCCTTCTTGGTCGCCCGTTTGATCTCCTTGCGCAGCGAACCCTCGGTGGCGTCGGCCTCGAGCTTGTCGGCGGTCAGACGCTGGAACGAGCGCGACATCAGCGGCTCGTCCGCCAGACGCGACACCTCGATGCGATACGCCCGAACACACGCGACGACGGCTTCCTCGCACTGCTGCTCGGTGCGTCCGTTCTGCCGGCCCGCCACCCAGATGCTGGCGGCGAGGCGTCGTAGATCCCATTCCCACGCGCCGGGGTGGGCCTCGTCGAAGTCGTTGAGGTCGATGACCAGATCGCGTTCGGGGGAGGCGTAGAAGCCGAAGTTACCGAGGTGCGAGTCACCGCTGACGACGGGCGTTATCCCCGTCGACGGCAACATCGCGACGTCGCGTGCCATGACGATCGCGGTTCCACGCAGGAACCCGTACGGCGATTCGACCATCCGCTCGACGCGGACAGGGATCAGCCAGTCGATGCGCCCGTCGTGCGAGAACTCGATCTGACGGATCGGATCGAGTCGGTTCGCGGGCGGTGTCCAGTCGCCCATCGACTCACGAGACACCCTGTCCCGCAGGCTCTTTCCGAGACGATAGCGCTCCTCGCGCGGAACCGGTCGGGCCCGGAGAGTGGCGAACGATCTGCCGTCGACGTCGACGATGTCGGGGACGACGGTGTGGCCGTGTCGAGCTTCGTGCATGAATGAACTGTAAAACCGAGCGTCGGCCTGCGCGTCAGGAAGGGGTGCCGGGACGCTCGATCGACGTCACCGCGGGCGGCAGTCCCCACTCGGTACGCCCGAGTCGGCTCAGCGGAGCGATCGCCTCGAACGACGGCAGCCCGTCGGCAGCGAGGAACTCGGGACGGACGGCCACCGCGACGACGTCGCCCATCACGACGAACGAGTTACCGACCTCGACGACGCGGTGAAGCGTCGCCTCGATCGCGATCGGTGATGCCGCGACGCGAGGCGCCTTGACTCTCTCGCTCGGTTCGCTCGCGATGCCGAGCTCGTCCAGCTCACTGACACCGTGGTCGTAGCCGGCGGACGACGCGTTGACCTGTTCGAGCAACGGCTCGGTGGCCAGGTTGATCACGAACTCGCCCGTCGCCTCGATGTTCCGCAGGCTGTCCTTGCGGCCGACGGACGTGAATTGCACGACAGGCGGGTTCGCCGACGACACCGAGAAGAAGCTGTAGGGCGCGAGATTGGCCACGCCGTCGGCCGACACCGTCGACACCCACGCGATGGGACGCGGCACGACGGACGCCGTGAGCAGGGGATAGAAGGCGCGTGACGGCAACTCGGCCGCATCGAAGACTGTTCGCACCGATCCATCCTGTCAAAGACCATGCACTCGGGCCGACCGACGCCTCCACCCGAGAATCTGACAATCTGAAGTAGTGAACCCATCCACTGCTCAGGCTGCCGCCGTCGTCGACGAACTCGTGCGCGGCGGCGTCCGCGACGTCGTGTTGTGCCCAGGCTCCCGGAACGCGCCGCTGGCGTTCGCGCTGCAGGAAGCCGACGCCGAGGGCCGTCTGAGTCTGCACATGCGCATCGACGAGCGGACCGCGGGCTTCCTCGCGATCGGCCTGATCATGGGCAGTGGCCGTCCGGTTCCGGTCGTCATGACGTCGGGCACGGCCGTCGCGAATCTCGGTCCCGCGGTCCTCGAAGCCAACTACGCGCGCGTCCCGCTGATCGTGCTGAGCGCGAACCGGCCTTACGAGATGCTCGGGACCGGCGCGAACCAGACCATCGAGCAGCTCGGTCTGTTCGGCAGCCAGGTGCGCGCGACGATCAGCCTCGGCCTCGCCGAGGACGACGCAGGCCAGAACAGCCAGTGGCGTAGCGCGGTGTGCCGCGTCCTCGCCGCAGCCCGCGGCACGCGATCCGGGAACGCAGGCCCGGTGCATTTCGACATCCCGCTGCGTGAGCCGCTCGTGCCGGATCTCGCCGACCCCACACCCGCGCCCGAAGGTCGCGACGGCGGCGCAGCATGGACGACGACGCAGCAGGCGACCCTCGACGTTCCCGTCGACATCGATCTGTCGGTCGACACGATCGTCGTCTCCGGTCACGGTGCGGCGCTGCGCCCCGAGCTCGCAGGTCTGCCGACCGTCGCCGAGCCGACCGCGCCGCTGCACGGTCTCCCGCTGCACCCGATGGCTCTGGCGCAGCTGAAGCCGCGGCAGGCGATCATTACCGGACGTCCGACGCTGCACCGACCGGTGTCGGCCCTCCTCGCGGATCCGGCTGTCGACGTCTTCGCTCTGACGACGGGTCCGCGCTGGCCCGACGTCTCCGGCAACGTCCTCGCGACGGGCACGCGTGCGGTCGTGTCGGGCTCCCCGCGGGACGCGTGGATCGAACGCTGCCGGACGCTGTCGGCCAAGGCCGATCTCGCGGTCCGCGACCAGCTCGCGTCGCACCCGAAGCCGACGGGTCTGCACGTGGCTGCGACGGTCATGTCGTCCTTGCGTGACGGCGACCAACTGCTGCTCGGCGCCTCCAACCCCGTGCGCGACGCCGCCCTGGTCAGCTATCCCGCGCCCGGCGTGCGTGTGCTGTCCAACCGCGGCGTCGCGGGCATCGACGGAACCGTGTCGACGGCCGTCGGCGCGGCGTTGTCCCGGGGTGGGCGCACGATCGCGCTGCTCGGCGACCTGACGTTCCTGCACGACGCGTCGGGCCTGCTGATCGGGTCCGGCGAGCCGCGGCCGAAGGATCTGACGATCGTCGTGGCCAACGACGACGGCGGCGGCATCTTCGAACTGCTCGAGCAGGGCGATCCGCAGTACGCGGGCGCATTCGAGCGCGTGTTCGGCACGCCGCACGGCATGGATCTCGCGGCACTGTGCGCGGCGTATCGGATCGAGCACAGGAGTGTGGACACAGCCCAGCTCGCCACCGCCCTCCAGGACAACGCGGATCAGATCAGGGTGCTCGAAGTGACGACCGAACGCTCCGGCCTGCGCGAACTGCACGCGGGGATCAGGGCGCGCCTCTAGCTGTACGAATTCCGAACAGTTCCGGGTCACTCCGACGCGAGACTATGATCTGGAACACAGTAGGAACGTCGGAGGTGCCACGATCGTCACTATCGAACAGCACCCGGTCCGTCCCGAGATCGCACTGTCGTGGAAGCGGTCGCTTCTCAGCGGTGTCGACCCGTCGGCGACGGTCGCCGTCGATGTCCAGGTCGAGATCGACAGCAGGCTGCTGCGCGCCGCCGCGCCGGTGCTCGAACAAGTCGGTCAACAGATCGCGGGCACCGGGTTCTGCGTGCTGCTGGCCGACCGCGACTGCCGCGTCGTCGCCTCCGTGTACGCCGACGGGACGATCCGCCGTGCCGTCGAGCGTCTCGGAGTGTTCGACGGCGCGCTGCTGGGCGAGGACTCGGCCGGGACCAACGCGGTCGGCACGCCACTCGAGACCGGGCGAAGCATGGTCATCCACGGCGACGAACACTTTCTGGAGAGCTTCAAGGGTCTCAGCTGCTACGGACACCCGGTGATCCATCCGGTCACGGGGCGCGTCGAAGGCATTCTGGACATGACCGGCGTTGGAGCACACGCCAATCCGCTGTTCGCCCCGTTCCTGGCGAGAGCCGCGTCGGACATCGAGGCACGGTTGCTCGAGGGCTCGAAAGCGTCCGAACGACGGCTCGTCGACGCCTTTCAGCGCATCTCGCACCACAAACACGTCGCGGTGGCAGCCATCAGCGACGACTTCCTGCTGACCAACCGAACCGCGATGGACGTGCTCGACACCGAGGATCACGCCACCTTGCGTGAGCTCGCGTTGGATCTGGGTGCCGACGGCAGCCGCGTCGTCGCCGTCGACCTCGCGTCGGGAATACGGGCGAAGGTCAAGGCCGACCGTGTGGCAGGGGCCGACGGCGGTGCCCTGTTCACCGTGTTCGCCGACAAGAAGCGATCACCGATCCGACGCAGCGAGCACTCGTCGCGTCGACAGCGCTACGAACACGACGTCCGACTCGCCCGCACCGACGCCGGTGCGCTGTCGATCAGCGGTGAGCCGGGGTCGGGTCGGACCACCGCCGCGGCGGAGGTCGCAGGCGACGGCCCGGTGACTTGGCACAACGCGACGTCGATCGCCTTCGACGGTGTCGACGACTGGACGCGCAGGCTCGTCGACGCCGGACGCGAACCGGGGGTCATCGTCGTCGAGAACGTCGAACTGGTGCCGGAAACGCTGCTGCCGATCCTCACCGACCTCGTGTCGACCCCGCGCGACGGGCACCGCGTCGTGCTGACCGGCGCACCCATGTCGCACCTGCCGACGGCGACGGCCGCGCTCGTCAGTCGGTGTCCGAGCAGGCTGCATCTCACTCCGCTGCGTGAGCGTCGACCCGAGATGGCCGAACTCGCTCGAACGATTCTCGACGACGTGGCACCCGGAGTTCGGTTGGCGCCCAGCGCACTCGACGCACTCGCGTCGGCGCACTGGCCGGGCAACTTCGCCGAACTGAAGGTGGTGCTGACCAGCGCGGCCGACGCCCGGTCGTCGGACCGCATCGACGTCGCCGATCTGCCCGAGGATTATCGGTCGAGTACGCGCGCGTCACGACTCGGCGGTCGAGAGCAAGCCGAACGGACGGCGATCATCGACGCTCTGAAAACGTGCGGCGGCAACAAGTCTCACGCCAGCATGCAGCTCGGCATCAGTCGCAGCACCCTCTACGCGCGGATGCGCGCGCTCGACGTGACCTGCTGACGGACGGCCCGTGTCGTGTGTTCGAAGATCGAACAGTTACATCGCCTCACACGACGGAAATATGGCCTGCATCACATGAGTGATCGACCATATGAAGGAGCGTTCGATGACGGCCGTTGCAGACCACCCCATCCCGAGCGAGGCACGACACTTCCTGGCAGGACCGAAGAAGCTGTACATCGACGGACAGTTCGTCGACGCGGCGTCCGGTCGGACGTTCGCGACGTACAACCCCGCCGACGGAGAGAAGTTGACCGACGTCGCCCACGGTGAGGCCGAGGACGTCGACCGCGCGGTGCGGGCAGCGCGTCGGGCGTTCGAGGACGGGCCGTGGTCGCGCATGAAAGCCAACGAACGCGAACGACTCATCTGGCGTGTCGGCGACATCCTCAGCGAACGCGCCGACGAGTTCGGGCAGCTGGAAGCGCTGGACAACGGAAAGTCCGCCGTCATCGCCAGTGCTGTCGACGTCGCCTGGGCTGCAGACGTTTTCCGCTATTACGCGGGCTGGGCGACGAAGATCGAGGGCAGCACGGTCAACGTCTCGATGCCCTTCGCGCCGGGCGGTGAATTCCACGCCTACACACTGCGCGAGGCGATCGGAGTGTGCGGCCTGATCATCCCGTGGAACTTCCCGATCCTGATGGCCTCGTGGAAGCTGGCACCGGCATTGGCCGCGGGCAACACCGTCGTCCTGAAGCCGGCCGAGCAGACACCGCTGACGGCTCTGCTGCTGGCCGAGGTCTTCGAGGAAGCGGGCTTCCCACCGGGAGTCGTCAACGTCGTGACCGGTTTCGGTGACGCGGGAGCGGCACTGTCCGGGCACGAGGACGTCGACAAGGTGGCGTTCACGGGGTCGACCGAGGTCGGCAAGAAGATCGTCGACGCGGCCAAGGGCAATCTGAAGAAGGTGACGCTCGAACTCGGTGGGAAGAGCCCGAACATCGTGTACGCGGACGCGGATTTCGATGCGGCAGTGGAAGGTTCGCTGAACGCGTGGCTGTTCAACCACGGACAGTGCTGCGTTGCGGGCACACGCCTCTACGTCGAGGACTCGATCTTCGAGAAGTTCACCGAGGCGGTCGCGCACGCGGCGAGCCAGGTCAAGATCGGACCCGGCCTCGACCCCACCACCCAGCTCGGCCCGTTGATCTCGCAGGAGCAGTTCGACAAGGTGACCGGCTACCTCCATGCGGGCATCGCCGACGGCGCACGCGCGCTGACCGGTGGAAAGCGTTGGGGCGACAAGGGATACTTCGTCGAGCCGACCGTGTTCGTCGACGTCGATCCGTCGTACTCGATCGTGCAGGAGGAGATCTTCGGCCCCGTCGTTGCGGCACTTCCGTTCTCGGCCGACGACGGCCCCATCGCCGCGGCCAACGATTCGATCTACGGCCTGGCCGCAGGCATCTGGACGCGCGACATCTCGAAAGCGCACAGGACGGCCAAGCGGCTCAAGGCCGGCTCGGTCTGGATCAACCAGTACAACGGCTTCGACACCGCCATGCCGTTCGGCGGATTCAAGCAGTCCGGTTGGGGTCGCGAGCTCGGCGCGTCGGCCATCGATCTGTACACCCAGACCAAAGCAGTGAACATCGCCCTCTGAATTTCACTTCGACCGACGGGACAAGAACATGAAGACCACAGCAGCAGTACTTCTCGAAGCAGGCAAGCCGTTCGAACTGATGGAGCTCGAACTCGACGGACCCGGTCCCGGTGAGGTGTTGATCAAGTACACGGCAGCGGGGCTGTGTCATTCGGATCTGCACCTGACCGACGGTGATCTGCCTCCACGCTTCCCGATCGTGGGCGGCCACGAGGGATCGGGCATCATCGAAGAAGTCGGCCCGGGCGTGACCAAGGTCAAGCCGGGGGATCACGTCGTCTGCAGTTTCATCCCCAACTGCGGGACGTGTCGCTATTGCGCGACGGGTCGACAGAACCTGTGCGACATGGGCGCCACCATTCTCGAGGGTTCGATGCCCGACGGTTCGTTCCGATTCCATTCCAAGGGAACGGATTTCGGCGCGATGTGCATGCTGGGCACGTTCGCCGAGCGGGCGACGATCTCGCAGCACTCCGTGGTCAAGGTCGACGACTGGCTGCCGCTCGAGACTGCCGTGCTCGTCGGATGCGGAGTGCCGTCGGGATGGGGAACCGCCGTCAACGCGGGCAACCTCCGAGCCGGCGACACCGCGATCATCTACGGAATCGGCGGCCTCGGCATCAACGCGGTGCAGGGCGCGGTCGCGGCGGGATGCAAGTACGTCGTGGTCGTCGACCCGGTTGCGCTCAAGCGCGAGACCGCGCTGAAGTTCGGTGCGACGCATGCCTTCGCCGACGCCGAGAGCGCCGCCGAGAAACTGAACGAGCTGACGTGGGGGCAGGGAGCCGACGCCGCGCTGATCCTCGTCGGAACCGTCGACGAAGACGTCGTCAGCGCAGCCACCGCAGCGATCGGCAAGGGCGGAACCGTCGTCATCACCGGGTTGGCGGATCCGACGAAGCTGACGGTGCACGTGTCCGGCACCGATCTGACGCTGAATCAGAAGACCATCAAGGGAACGCTGTTCGGATCGATGAACCCGCAGTACGACATCGTCCGGCTGCTGCGTCTCTACGACGCGGGTCAGTTGAAACTGGACGAGCTCATCACCAGCAAGTACAGCCTCGAGGACGTCAACCAGGGATACCAGGACCTGCGCGACGGCAAGAACATCCGCGGCGTGATCGTGCACGACGCGTAGTTCGACGATCGGGCCGGCAGCGCGTCCGCTGCCGGCCCGATCAGTCCTGGCCTTCCTGCTGTTCTCGCTCGGCCGCCCAGTCGTGTGTCTCCTGGGTTTCCTGCTCGACCATGTCTCGGACCATGTCGTTGATGAGCGACTCGATCTTGCCGCCGATGAGCGGAATCTTGACGGTCGACGTGCCCTTGACCGTGATGATCGAGCCGGTGCCGTCCGGGCGCAGTGACATGGTCCCGTTCACCGACGCGGGGATGGCCGTCGCGCCCCCGGCCAGGGTGCCGTCGGCGCGGTCGCCGTCGAACGGGCCCCACGAATCGGTTCGAGTGACGAGCAACCGACCTCGGACGACCTTCTTGACGAACCCGGGTAGCTCCGACGTGCCGACCTCGTCGGTGATGTCGACGGTCAGACCGCCGTGATCGTGTCTGGTCAGCTCGTACCCGTCGGTCTTCTGCGCCCTCTCGAACCGGGCGAGCCACTGCTCTTCGCTGTTCAGAGCCTCGTAGACCTCCTCGGGAGAGTGTTCCGACGAGACCGTGAACTCGAAGTCGCGCGACATAGCAGCAGAGGCTACCGGAGCAGACGCCCGTCGGCGCCCCTGAGTAACGTCTACCGTCGTGGCATCCAGGGACAGCGACGACGGCAGGTCGCAGGCGTGGCGTCGGGCACGAATCTGCGTGATCGTCGTGGCGACCGGCATCTCGGTGTTGGCCGTGCTGTTGGTCGTCGCCGCCTGGAAGAACGACCGCACCATCACCTCCGACGAAGGCACTGCCACGGCCGAGGTCCTCTCCGCCGGCAAGCTGCGTTCGGCCGTCAGCTTCGTCACCCCCGACGGCGTCACACACAACCCGCAGCTCGGAGTGCTGTACCCGACCAATCTGATCGCCGGCCAGCGCATCGACGTCGAATACGCGAAGTCCGATCCGGATCTCGTGCGGGTCTCCGGCCGCGACGCCTCCGTCGCCATCGTTCCCGCGGGCTCGGTCGTCGTCGTGACCTGGGCCGTCGCGGTTCCCGTGCTGCTCCTGCTGCGACGACGCGAGCGGCAGCACCTGGCCGTCTGAGCCGCACTTCGATGTTTGGGTTCGCTACTCGTGGGTAACGCAGCGCCCGTGTCCCGGTGACACGTCGAAACGAGAACGACCCAACGACCGAAGGGGCTTTAGCGATGACTTCATCCACGTTGCTCGCGCAGTTGCGGGCCGTACTACAACTCACGAACACCGAGATCCAGGTCGCGGAAACACGCGTGGCCCAGGCGCGCACGGACGCGGTGCGCACGGAACTACTTCAGAACGCCGAGAACGGTCGGAAGCGGGCGGCGGAGATCGAGACGACTCTGCGTGACCTCGGCGGACTGCCCGACGTCGTCGCACCGTTCCTCGGGCGCACGCTCGCGCTGTTCAAGACCGTCGCCGAGCAGGCGCAGCCGTTCGACGAGGCACTTCTCGGCGATCTGGCGCTGGAACAGCAGCTGCTCGGCCGCGCCAAGTACATCAAGGCGCTCGCGACGGCGGACGACGTCCCGTCGGCGGTGCGTCTGGCCGAACGCCTGATCACCGCGCACAGCGCGACCGTCGACTGGCTGCAGACGGTACTGGCCGAGGACGCCCTCGGTGGCCCCGCGGCTCTCCGACGGACTCCGCTGCAGGCGGCGGCAGGCAGCGCCGTCAAGCTCGTGAATACACCTGCCGCCTGGTCCGCACGCGGACTGGACTACGCCGTCGACGTCGCGCGCACGACCCCGAGCCGCCTCGGGGAGTTGCTCGGGAGGGGCGCACACGCGGGCACCATCGCAGCCCGAGCAGTGTCGGCCGGTGGCGACGCGGCACTCGAAGCAGCCGAGGACGTCGTCCGCGACGAAGGTGCGGATTCCGTCGCCGAAGCACTGCACTCGGTGCGGACGGGCACGGCGCTCGAACCAGGAGACCTGCCGATCGACGACTACGACACGCTCAACGTGAACGACGCCGTCGCGGAGATCAAGGAGCTGACGGACCCGGACGACATCAGAACGATCGTCGCGTTCGAAGAGGCGACCAAGAACCGTCAGGGCGTCGTCTCGGCTGCGCAGACGCGTCTCGCCGCACTGGCGAAGGACATCGTCGGGGTCGACTGACTGCTCGGACGGATGTCCGGTGCGGATGCGGCCCGTCGGTCGCATCCGCATCGTCGTCTTCTTCGGGCGGCCTACGCGATGACCGACACGAACGCCGCTTCCAGCACGGACGCCACCGAATCGGATTGTCCGAGATAGCCGTTCACCATCGCCCCGTCGCGCAACATCATCAGCTGTCGTGCTGCGGATGCGACCTCGGAGACACCGGCGTCGGCAGCGAGCGCGGCGAAGTACTGCAGAATCCACTGTCGGTGCGCGTCGACGGCCACGCGAACCGGGTCGGCGGGATCGGCGAACTCCGCTGCGGCGTTGATGAACGCACATCCTCGAAAGCCCGGCCTGCAGCTCGCGGCCCCGATTCCGGCGGCCAACGCACGAAGCGAACCGGCCGGATCGCCGTCGCGGCGAATGCTCGTCAACCACTCGCGTTCTGCTGCTGCCTGCCCTTCCAGATAGGCGACGACGAGATCGCTCTTGGTGCGAAAGTGGCGATAGAACGTCACCTTCGTGATACCGACCTGCTCGATGATCTTGTCCGCGCTCGTCGCGCGAATCCCGTTCGCGTAGAACTGTTCGTTCGCCGCGGTGAGGATGCGCGCCCGCGTGTCCGACGCCGACGGCCGCGGTGTCGTCTTCTCCGAAGTCTCGGCCTTCATGCCGGCAGTCTACGGTTCCGCGGTGGACGAACCAGTAACTATGTCGGCGCGACGCGACGGAAGCATTCGTGTGAACTTCGCTCGCCCGTAACGTCGCCGAAGCCGGCTGGCCCGAGACGCTCCTCACACTGAGGAACGTGCGAGTAGCCATCGTTGCGGAATCGTTCCTGCCCAACATGAACGGCGTCACCAACTCGATTCTCCGAGTGCTCGAACACCTGGAGCGAGGCGGACACGACGCCATGGTCGTCGCGCCGGACAACCCCGCAGGCAAGCCGCGGGCCGACGTCGAACACGGCCGCGTCCCCGTCAACCGTGTACCTGCGGTGATGGTCCCCAAGGTCAGCTCCCTCCCCGTCGGTGTTCCCGGACCCGGTCTGACGGCCACGATCCGGGCGTTCGAGCCCGACGTCGTTCATCTCGCGTCCCCATTCCTGCTCGGTGCAGGCGGACTGGCCGCGGCCAACCGCATCGGTGTTCCCGCGGTGGCCGTGTACCAGACCGACGTCGCCGGATTCGCCGAAAGCTACGGCCTCGGGCTGACATCCAAGGCCGCGTGGCGCTGGACGCGTCGCGTGCATCGCGGTGCCGCACGGACGTTGGCGCCGTCGTCGTCGGCTGTCGAAGCGCTCGAACACCACGGCGTTCCGCGGGTCCACCGGTGGGCGCGAGGCGTCGACGCCGTCCGATTCGCCCCCTCGGCGCGACGCGAGACGCTGCGTCGACGTTGGTCGCCCGACGGCAAGATGATCATCGGATTCGTCGGCAGGCTCGCCCCGGAGAAGCACGTCGAACGTCTCGCGTCCATCGCCGACGACGTGCAACTCGTCGTCGTCGGTGACGGTCCGGAACGGCACGCGTTGGAGAAGCTGATGCCGTCGGCGATCTTCCTGGGTCAGCTCGGGGGAGACGAACTCGCGCAGGCGTATGCCAGCTTCGACGTCTTCGTGCACCCGGGCGAGCACGAGACGTTCTGTCAGGCGGTCCAGGAAGCACTCGCCAGCGGCATCCCGGTCATCGGTCCCGACGCCGGAGGTCCGCGCGATTTGATCACGCACTGCCGCAACGGCTATCTGCTTCCCGTCGACCGGTTCGCCGAGCTGCTGCCGAGTGCCGTCGCCGCGCTGCGATCGCCGGTGACTCGCGCACGCTTCGGTGAGGCGGCGCGCAAGTCGGTACTCCACCGCACGTGGCCTGCGATCTGCGACGAACTGCTCGGGCACTACGACGACGTTCTCGGCTGGGAACGTCGCAGGACGCTGCGCACTGCATGAGTAAGCTCGAGACGTGCCAACAAGTTCGCGTGCAACGCTCGAGAAGGACCCACACGAGGTCGCGTCGATGTTCGACGGCGTCGCTCGCCGTTACGACATCACCAACACCGTGCTGTCGTTCGGCCAGGATCGGAGTTGGCGCAAGCTCACTCGGGCCGCGCTGAACCTGAAGCCGGGGGAGAAGGTCCTCGACCTCGCCGCGGGTACCGGGGTGTCGACGGTCGAGCTCGCACGCAGCGGCGCGTGGTGCGTCGCCACCGATTTTTCGAAAGGCATGCTGCACGCGGGTTCCGGACGGCCCGTGCCGATGGTCGCAGGCGACGCGATGCACCTGCCGTACGCCGATGCCAGCTTCGACGCGGCCACCATCTCGTTCGGGCTGCGCAACGTCTCCGACTTCCGGGCAGGCCTGCGAGAGATCGCCCGCGTCACCAAGCCCGGTGGCCGGCTCGTCGTCTGCGAGTTCTCGACGCCGGTCTTCACGCCGTTCCGCACGGTGTACATGGAGTACCTGATGAAGGCGCTCCCCGCCGTCGCCCGCGCGGTGTCCAGCAACCCGGATGCGTACGTCTACCTCGCGGAATCGATCCGCGCGTGGCCGACGCAGGAGGAGCTGGCGCGCACGATCGCCGACTGTGGGTGGTCGAACGTCCAGTGGCGCAACCTCACCGGAGGGGTCGTCGCGCTGCATCGCGCAGTGCGCTAGCGCGCCCGCACGGGTGGCGCAGCCGCATCACGCGAACGGCGGGCGTTCGTCGATCTTCAGCGACGCACTGCCCGACGCACGCCACGCGCGTGCGACGAGGTCCGAATCCGCCTCGGTGACAAGGTTTCCCATGACGCGGACGGCGACGGTCATCAGTGCGCGCGACCGCATTCCGATCGGACCGGTGGCGGGCAGGAACCGCGGCACCGTCAGTAGACCGGCGAGGCGTCGCGCGATCGAGAACGCCTGACCGTAGTGCTCGCGCAGAATCTTCGGCCACACCTCGGTGAGCTCGGCCTCGTCCAGGATGTCGACGACCAGGCGCCCGCCCTCGAGACCGTAGTCGATGCCCTCGCCGTTGAGCGGATTCACGCACGCGGCCGCGTCGCCGATGATCGCCCAGTTGGGGCCTGCGACGTTCGAGACCGCTCCGCCCATCGGCAGCAGCGCCGACGCGACGGCTCGGAGGTCGCCGGTCAGTTTCCAGTCGTCGCGACGCTGCGACGTGTACAGATCCAGTAGCGGCCGCAGCGCGCCGGATCCTGGGCGCTTGGCGGTCGCGAGTGTGCCGACGCCGATGTTCACCTCGCCGGTGCCGAGCGGGAAGATCCAGCCGTAACCGGGCTGAAGTGTTCCGTCGCCGTCGCGCAGTTCGAGATGCGACGAGATCCACGGATCCGACGAGCGTTCCGAGCCGATGTACGCCCGAGCGGCGACGCCGAACGTGGTGTCCCGATGCCACTCTCGACCGAGTTTCTTGCCGAGGGGGGAGCGCACACCGTCGGCGACGATCACCCTGGTGCACCGAATCTCGCGGCCGTCGGCGAACACGACTGCCGTGACCGCGTTTCCATCACGCCGGACGTCGACGGCTTTCGCGCCTTCGAGCATCGTTGCGCCGGATTCGATTGCGGCGCTGCGTATTCTGTCGTCGAGTTCCGTTCGGGGCACCGCGCTGCCGACGGCAGGCAACGACCCGCCCGGCCATTCGAGCTGCAGCTCCTGCCCGAATCCCGTCAACCGCAGACCGCGGTTCTCGGCCCGGCCGCGCACCCATTCGCCGAGACCCAGCCGATCGAGCTCGGCCATCGCCCGCGGGGTCAGACCGTCGCCGCACGTCTTGTCGCGGGGGAAGGTGGCGGCGTCGGCGAGGACGACGTCCCTGCCGGCGCGGGCAGCCCACGCGGCAGCAGCGGAGCCGGCCGGGCCGGCTCCGACGACGAGAACGTCGGTGGAAAGGGGAGCGTTCACGCCTTCCAGTAAAGCAGCGGCGCGACGGCCCTCGCCGACCGAACCGAACCTTCCGTCATGGGCTACGACACCTTCCAACCATGTCACCCACTAGGTTCACTACGGTAGAACGAGGTACGTCGAGAGACGCCGAGAATCCGCGGACGACGAAGAGGACAGGACCAACAACTGTGAGCACAGACGACACGACTGGAACGACGGTCGTTGCCGGGGTCGATCTGGTCGATCCAGAGCTTGCACGAACCGTGGCCGCAGGACTGGAGAACGTCGAGAGTCTGATGATCTCGGAACTCTCCGACGGCGAGGACTTCCTGACCGAGGCCGCCCTTCATCTCGCGAAGGCGGGTGGCAAGCGGTTCCGCCCGCTCTTCACCGTGCTGACCGCGCAGTTGGGACCGAACGCGTCGGACGAATCGGTGGTGACCGCGGCGACCGTCGTCGAACTCGTTCATCTCGCGACGCTGTATCACGACGACGTCATGGACGAAGCGTCCATGCGACGCGGCGCCGAGAGCGCGAACGCGCGTTGGGGCAACAGCGTCGCGATCCTGGCAGGTGACTACCTGTTCGCACACGCGTCACGACTGGTGTCGACGCTCGGTCCCGAGGCCGTGCGCATCATCGCCGACACGTTCGCCGAACTCGTCACCGGTCAGATGCGCGAGACGATCGGTGTCAAGAAGGATCAGGATCCCGTCGCACATTATCTGCGCGTCGTCTGGGAGAAGACCGGGTCGCTGATCGCGGCCTGCGGACGTTTCGGTGGCACGTTCTCCGGTGGCGACGCCGACCACATCGCCTCGCTCGAGCGACTGGGCGACGCCGTCGGCACCGCGTTCCAGATCTCCGACGACATCATCGACATCTCGTCGGTGTCCGCGCAGTCGGGCAAGACACCCGGCACCGACCTGCGTGAAGGCGTGCACACGCTGCCCGTTCTGTACGCGCTCCGCGAGGAGGGTCCCGACGGCGACAGGCTGCGCGAACTCCTCGACGGGCCCGTCACCGACGACGACGCCGTCACCGAGGCGTTGGCCCTGCTCGATCGCTCGCCCGGGATGGCGAAGGCGAAGGCGACGCTGTCCGATTTCGCCGCCAAGGCGCATGCCGAACTCGCGACGCTGCCCTCGGGGCCCGCGAACGACGCGCTGGGCCGGCTCGTCGACTACACCGTGGAACGGGTGGGCTGACGCAGTCAGTGGTGGGATCGGGCGCAGCTGGGCTGACATCTCGTTTCGGAAGGGCTGACGCGGGAACCTCGACAGGTGTCGCGGTCGTTTCTCGATTGAGGGAACGACGAAACGAAGGAAGTGGCGACCAATGAGCTTCGCGAACGGGGCAAAGACTTTCGGGCTGCTCGTGGGCATGTCGGCGCTCATCGTGTTCATCGGGTCGCTGTTCAACAGTCCGGGGATTCTGCTCGCGTCGGTCGCCCTCGCGGTCGGCGTGAACGGATGGGCGTACTTCAACAGCGCCAAGCTCGCGCTGCGGTCGATGCACGCGCAGCCGGTCACCGAGGTCGAACAGCCGGCGATGTACCGGATCGTCCGCGAACTGGCCACCACCGCTCATCAGCCGATGCCCGCGCTGTACATCAGCCCGACCAACAATCCCAATGCCTTCGCGACCGGCCGCAATCCTCGCAACGCGGCCGTCTGCTGCACGACGGGCATCCTGCAGATCCTCGACGAACGTGAACTCCGCGCCGTACTGGGTCACGAGCTGTCGCACGTCTACAACCGCGACATTCTGATCTCGTCCGTCGCCGGCGCGATGGCCGCGGTCATCTCGGGTTTGGCGAACTTCGCCATGTTCGCGTCGATGTTCGGCGGACGCGGCAACAACGGGGCCAATCCCATCGCGCTGCTGCTGGTCTCGTTGCTGGGACCGATTGCGGCGACCGTCGTGAAACTGGCTGTGTCGCGGTCGCGGGAGTATCAGGCCGACCAGTCCGGCGCCGAGCTGACCGGCGACCCGTTGGCACTGGCGTCGGCGCTACGGAAGCTGGAGCGAGGCGTGCAGGCTGCACCGCTGCCGCCCGAGCCGCGTCTGGCGTCCGAGTCGCATCTGATGATCGCCAACCCGTTCCGCGTGGGCGACCGCGTCGGGAAGCTGTTCTCGACGCACCCGCCCATGGCCGACCGGATCGAAAGGTTGGAACGGATGGCTCGGGGCGGCTGACGCCGCACGTGAGTGCGAATGTGCACTGGGCTATACATTCGCACTCACGGGTGCGAAGCACCTACCGGTAGTTGACGAACTGCAGCGCGATACCGAAGTCCTCGGCCTTCAGCAGCTGCTGGACGGCCTGCAGATCGTCGCGCTTCTTGCTGCTGACGCGCAGCTCGTCGCCCTGGATCTGAGCCTTGACGCCCTTGGGGCCGTCGTCGCGGATCTTCTTGGAGATCTTCTTCGCGTTCTCGCTCGTGATGCCCTGGAGGAGCTTTCCGGTGACCTTCCACACCTTGCCCGACGGGGCAGGGTCGTTGGTCTCGAACGCCTTCAGCGAGACGTCGCGACGGATCAGCTTCTCCTTGAACACGTCGAGGGCTGCCTTCACCTTCTCCTCGGACTCGGAGGTGATGACGATCACCTCCGACTCCCCGCTGCCGGACCACTCGATGGTGGTGCCCGAACCACGGAAGTCGAAGCGGGTCGCCAACTCCTTCGCAGCCTGACCGAGAGCGTTGTCGACCTCTTGCCGGTCGACCTTGCTGACGATGTCGAAGGAAGAATCTGCCACTGAGGAACTCCTGTGTCGTATCGAATGTTCACGTGCTGCGCACCCGACGTTAGCCGCTCCGCACCCCCGCTATCCACCCGGTTTGCGTTCTGGGGGCACAGTCGTTGTATTCTTTTCAGCGCATCGAAGAGAGCATGAATCTTCGACGTACACCCGGCAGATTGCCCGAGCGGCCAATGGGAGCGGACTGTAAATCCGTCGGCTTATGCCTACGTAGGTTCGAATCCTACATCTGCCACCCGAAGGGACCCCAGCGAGTTCGCTCGCTGGGGTTTCTCCGTGAAGAGGAAGTGCAGCGAGCCCGCTGACCACGTAATTTGGTAGTCGGCGTTCGAACTGTGTAACCTCTTGAAGGCTTCGGCGCACGGGAAACCGTGAACAGATGCCACGCCCCCTTAGCTCAGTCGGCAGAGCGTTTCCATGGTAAGGAAAAGGTCAACGGTTCGATTCCGTTAGGGGGCTCGCTGGATTGGATGGTTCGCCCAGACGATTCGCTACCGAGTCCGCCTCGGCAGTGAGAAGGTGTAGGGGTGAGCAACCTGAGGCGGTGTAGCTCAGTTGGTAGAGCAAACGACTCATAATCGTTGCGTCGCCGGTTCAAGTCCGGTCACCGCTACACAAGAAGAATGCACAGTCCTGATTCTCCGGATCAGAGTTACCTGAAAGTAGGCATCCAGTGGCCTCCTCCACCGATGTGCGGCCCAAGATCACCTTGGCCTGCGAGGTTTGCAAGCACCGTAACTACATCACGAAGAAGAACCGCCGCAACGATCCCGACCGCATCGAGCTGAAGAAGTTCTGCTCCAACTGCGGCACGCATCGCGCTCACCGCGAGTCTCGCTAGTAGCGAGCCTCTCGGCTGCAGGTTCTCGTTCGAAGTCGACGCCGCGCGTTAGGCTTACTTCTTCGCCCTAACGGATTTTGCGTCCTGGGTAGAAAAGGTACGAATTCCGCGTGACCGAAACCGATTTTCGCGTGACAGCGACGGCGCAGTCTGTTGCGCCGTCGCACAATTCAGAAGTTCCGCAGGATCCCGCTGCGCACGCCGCCGCGATGGTCGGCCACCATTACAAGGTGGATCAGCCGTACGAGGTGGGCCGGGAGAAAGTGCGTGAGTACGCGCGTGCAGTCCAGGACTGGCACCCTGCTCACCACGACGAAGAGGCAGCGAAGAGCTTCGGCTACGACGGGCTGATCGCGCCGCTCACCTTCATCTCGCTCGTCGGCATCATCGCGCAATCGCGGATGTTCAAAGAGTTC
This sequence comes from Rhodococcus sp. BP-261, assembly GCF_019835205.1. Classification (NCBI taxonomy): domain Bacteria; kingdom Bacillati; phylum Actinomycetota; class Actinomycetes; order Mycobacteriales; family Nocardiaceae; genus Rhodococcus; species Rhodococcus sp. BP-261. The sequence goes on from NZ_JABUCO010000018.1 coordinate 30,332, forward strand.
ATCACCGGGTACGACCCGAGCCAGATTCTCCAGACCGACCAGCGTCTGCAGTTCCACAAGCCGATCCAGGTAGGCGACGAGCTCAGCTGCGAGGTCTTTCTCGAATCGTTCCGTCAGATGAGCGGCAGCGACATCATCACGACGAAGAACATCGTGACCGATCAGAACGGCGAGCTGGTGCAGACCACGTGGACCACACTGGTCGCCCGCACCGGTGGAGAAGTCGACGAAAACATCGCCCACGCAGTGAAGGAAGTGATCATGCATGGCGCTTCGTAATTTCGCGGACGTATCCGTGGGCGACGAGCTCCCCGAGCGCGTCGTCAAACTCACGCGCGGCGATCTGGTCAACTACGCCGGCGTGTCCGGTGACCCGAACCCGATCCACTGGAGCGACGAGGTCGTGAAGCTCGCGGGTCTGGACAACGTCATCGCTCACGGCATGTTGACGATGGGTCTCGGAGCAGGCTTCGTCACGTCGTGGCTCGGAGACCCCGGTGCCGTCACCGAATACAACGTGCGTTTCACGAGCTCGGTCTACGTGCCTGCGGACTCCGCTGCGTCGGTCGAGTACTCCGGCAAGATCAAGTCCGTCGACGCGGAAACGAAGTCGGCGGTCATCGCGATCACGGCCAAGTCCGAGGGCAAGAAGATCTTCGGACGCGCGACGGCCACCGTTCGCCTGGCCTGACCAGGTGGATTTCAAACTTTCATAGCCTGTGCAGTACACTGAGATTTCTGTGGTTGTCCAGCGCTGCGCGCTGCCTGAGTTCTCCTTTGGAGAGTTGTAGGGGTAGCGCGTATGTTGTGTGACCGCAGGACGGTCCGATCCAGTGCGGATCGAACCGAAGGGGCGTAGCTCAATTGGTAGAGCAACGGTCTCCAAAACCGTAGGTTGCAGGTTCAAGTCCTGTCGCCCCTGCCCACGTTGCACTCCCTCGCTCCGGCGAGGGTGTACGACAATTTCGGCTACTGAGAGGAACGACGGTGAGCGAGGAGCGCGGTAAGCGCGACGAGACGTCGGAAGATCTTTCCGCGTCGGACTCGTCGACATCCGACGACACTGCGTCCGCCACCGACGAGGCAGCTGCATCCCGATCGGGCGCTGCCGGTTCCGAAACCTCGGCCCGTCCGACCGGAAAGCGCACTACGCGCCGGACGCGCGCCGCATCGGTCGAGAAGACGCCGGCCGCCGCGTCGTCGGTCACCAAGGTCGCGACTCGCTCCGACAAGCCGCGTGAGCCGAAGCGCATGAACATCTTCAAGCGTCTGCGCAAGTTCCTCCGCGAGGTCGTTGCCGAGCTGCGCAAGGTCATCTGGCCCAATCGCAAGCAAATGGTCACCTACACGAGCGTTGTGCTCGTGTTCGTGGCATTCATGGTCGCGTTCATCAGCGGCCTGGATTTGGCGTTCACTCAGGGCGTCGAATGGCTGTTCGGCTGACCGGTATGGGTGAGCAGAACATGATCGACCCACGTACTGAACGAGAGAAAGGGTGCCTGCTGTGAGCACGCCGCACAACGACGCCACCGAAGTGGCCGCATTCGACGCCGATGTCGAGGCGACCCACCAGGGCCTCGAGGCGGAGCAGGCCGCTCAGGACCGCGAGACCGACGAGGCTATCGCCGACGCCGTCGAGGCAGAGGGCGCCGATGACGCGCAGGCCGACGATGCCGTCGCCGAAGGACTGGCCTCCGAGGCCGACGAGGTCGAAGACCCCGTCGCCGAGCTGAAGGCTGCGCTGCGACGCGCCCCCGGTGACTGGTACGTCATCCACTCGTACGCCGGTTACGAGAACAAGGTGAAGGCCAACCTCGAGACCCGCGTCCAGAACCTCGACGTCGGCGACTACATCTTCCAGGTCGAGGTTCCGACCGAAGAGGTCACCGAGATCAAGAACGGCCAGCGCAAGCAGGTCAACCGCAAGGTACTGCCCGGCTACATTCTGGTGCGTATGGACCTGAACGACGAGTCGTGGGGCGCGGTGCGCAACACGCCCGGTGTCACCGGATTCGTCGGCGCCACGTCGCGTCCGTCGCCGCTGACGATCAACGAGGTCGTCAAGTTCCTCATGCCGCAGCAGGGCGAGAAGAAGGAAGCCAAGGCTGCAGGCGCCACCACCGATGCCACCGCGGCGGAGACCACGGCGAAGCCGACCATCGAGGTCGACTTCGAGGTCGGCGAGTCGGTCACCGTCATGGACGGCCCGTTCGCGACGCTCCCCGCCAGCATCAGCGAGGTCAACGCCGAGCAGCAGAAGCTCAAGGTGCTGGTCTCCATCTTCGGCCGTGAAACTCCGGTCGAGCTCGGCTTCACGCAGGTCGCCAAGATCTAGCGGGCCGAACCACAGAACTTGCAGTAGTAACCGCAAGAAACCCGAGCGAATACAAGGAAAAAGAAATGCCCCCGAAGAAGAAGAAGCTAGCCGGGATCATCAAGCTTCAGATCCAGGCAGGACAGGCCAACCCTGCTCCTCCCGTCGGCCCCGCGCTGGGTCAGCACGGCGTCAACATCATGGAGTTCTGCAAGGCGTACAACGCCGCGACCGAGTCGCAGCGCGGAAACGTCGTGCCGGTGGAGATCTCGGTCTACGAAGACCGGACCTTCGACTTCAAGCTGAAGACCCCTCCGGCCGCCAAGCTGCTGCTCAAGGCTGCAGGCGTTGCCAAGGGCTCCGGCGAGCCGCACAAGACCAAGGTCGCCAAGGTCACCATGGACCAGGTGCGCGAGATCGCCAAGACCAAGCAGGAAGACCTCAACGCCAACGACATCGACCAGGCCGCGAAGATCATCGCCGGCACTGCTCGCTCGATGGGCATCACGGTCGAAGGCTGATCCTCAGCCGCAGCAGTACCCCCGTGGGAGGGCCGGCCAGGCCCGTCAACCACACTGAACTCACGATTGGACAGTAAGACATGGCAAAGCGCAGCAAGGCCTACCTCGAGCAGGCCGCAAAGGTCGACGCAGACAACCTGTACTCGCCGCTTCAGGCAGCGAAGTTGGCCAAGGACACCGCGTCGAGCAAGTTCGACGCAACCGTCGAGGTCGCCGTTCGTCTCGGCGTCGACCCTCGCAAGGCCGACCAGATGGTGCGCGGCACCGTCAACCTTCCCCACGGCACCGGCAAGACCGCTCGGGTCATCGTTTTCGCCGCTGGTGAGAAGGCTGTGGAGGCCGAAGCAGCAGGAGCCGACGTCGTCGGCGCCGAGGATCTGATCGAGCGCATCCAGGGCGGATTCCTGGACTTCGACGCCGCGATCGCGACCCCGGACCAGATGGCCAAGGTCGGCCGTATCGCCCGCGTCCTCGGACCGCGTGGCCTCATGCCGAACCCGAAGACGGGCACGGTCACCAACGACGTGACCAAGGCCGTCAACGACATCAAGGGCGGAAAGATCAACTTCCGCGTCGACAAGCAGGCCAACCTGCACTTCGTCATCGGCAAGGCATCGTTCGACGACGCCAAGCTGGTGGAGAACTACGGCGCCGCTCTCGACGAGATCCTCCGCGCGAAGCCGTCGTCGGCAAAGGGCCGCTACGTCAAGAAGGTCACCGTCTCGACGACGACCGGACCTGGCATCCCCGTCGACCCGAACCGCACGCGTAACCTGCTGTCGGACGACGTCGAGGCCTGATCCAGCTCGACTTACGAAAGCCGACTCCCATTCATGGGGGTCGGCTTTCGTCGTATCCGGGGGGCGGCGGCGGTCGGACCGAGGGCGTCCTTCGGTCACTCAGAGTGAGCGAGGGCGTCCTTCGGTCACCTGGAGAGTTTCGCCGGTCTGGAGCGAGGGCGTCCAATGGTCGCCCAGAGTGACCGGATGTGACATTCGGTCGGAGGGGCGGAGAGCTCAGACCCGCCCGAAGTTCGACGACAGTTCCCCGAGGATCTCGTCCCACAGAGGCCGCGGGAGGTCGTGGCCCATTCCGTCGATGAGGTGCAGCCTGGAATTCTTCGCCGCTCGGGCGACGGCTTTTCCACCGGTGGGCCGCATCAGCCGATCGGCGCGGCCGTGGACGACGACGGTCGGCCCTGCGATCTGCGTGGTGTATCGCCGCAGGCTTCCCGTGCCGGTGACCGCAGCCATCTGACGTAGTGCGCCTGCGGGACAGTAGTTGCGGTCGTACATCTGGCCCGCGGTCTCGAGGAGTTCGTCCATCGGCGTCGGGTAGGCCGGGCTGCCGATGATGCGCCGCGTGTTCGCGGAGTGCCGAACGATCTCCTCGCGCGACGCTCCTGGCCCTGGCCCCTTCATGAGCGGGATCAGGGCGCGCGGATCGGGCGGCGGTAGAAACGCTTCGTTGGTGCTGGAGAAGATGATCGCGGTGCTGAGCACTCGGTCCGGGTACAGCCCCGACAGAATTTGTGCGATCATTCCGCCCATCGATGCTCCGACGACGTGCACTCGGTCGATGTCGAGGTAGTCGAGCAACCCGATTGCGTCGGCTGTCATGTCCAGCAGCGTGTAGGGCACGGTGCTGGGTGCGCCGAGTCCGGTTCGCAGCAGTCGTAGCAGCGCCGAACCCTGGATGCGCATTGCGTCCATCTTGGTCGACAAGCCGATGTCGCGGTTGTCGAACCTGATCACTCGGAAACCCATGTCGACGATGCGTTCGCAGAACTCGTTGGGCCACAACGTCATCTGCGCACTGAGACCCATGATCATCAGCACGGCGGGATCGTCGGGGTTGCCCATGTCCTCGTACGCGATGTCGAGCGAGTTCGACGCCGCGAAGCCGGTTCGGGTCTGCACGATGACCTTCTTTCACCAACCGGGTGTGCCGAGCAGCGGGACGACGAGGAAGCTGGGCTCGTCGGCGTCGAGAACGACGTCCTGTCTGCGGCCCCTCGTGCGCAGCAGGTCGGGGAGTATCGGCATGAATCGTGGTGCGTCGGTCGCGAATACGTCGACGCGGAGGCGGTGACCTACTCGGACGACGGCCTCGGTCGTCAGCAGGTCGATGTCGAGAATCACCGGCTCGCCCACGGGCACATCCAGCATGGAGGCCTCGGTCAACGGGTGGTGCGGCTTGGTGTAGTCCCCGTTCGGCGCGAAGAGGGACTTCTCGTCGTCGATGGCCCGACGGGAGGTCAACAGTGCACCGTTCGTGATGACCGTCGAGGTGCCGTCGGGTGCGACGTCGCAGACCATGATGGCCCACAACGCTTCTCGCGCATGGCACACGACCTGCATGTGCAGATTCATCGGGCCGGAGACGACCGTGTCCGCGTGGGCAGGGCCGGTGGTGAACGTGGCGGCGGCGCCTTCCGCGAAGCGATTGTCGTAGGTGAACCCGCCGCCGAACACCGCGGTGATCCCGGCCAACACCTGCGTCGTGTCACGAGACACCGTCGGGCGAAGAGACGGACGAACGGTGAAGATTCCGCTGGATCCGTCGGGCGTGCCGACGAGACTGCCGTCGGCTACTGCATGCGCGGCGACGCCGGAAGTCTTGGCAGAGAGGTAGAGCCGCGTCGGCTGCGCGTGAGGAGCGGGAAATCGCCCATGCGCTGTCCACGTACCGCCCTGACTGCGGAGAGTGACGGGTCCGTACTTCTCGATTCCGTTGTCCTCGTCGCGGAGCCAACGATCGAACCAAGCGCGTTCGAGCACGTCGAGACGAGGTGGGAACCCCGGTCGTCCGAAACCGATCCCCGGATTGCCGTGATAGCCGTCGCCGACGAGAAGCTGTTTGTGGCCGCGTTCGAGCGCGAGCCGGTTGTAGATGTCGGGGGCCGAGCCTCCGAAGATGTCGTGCCAGCATCCGTAGACGAAGGTGGGTACGTCGATCTGTTCGATGTCGGCGTCGATGTTGTCGTAGTAGGGGTCGTCGTAGATTCTCGTGTCACCGCCGGTCAGGAATCCTCTGGCGAGATCGAGCATGTGAGTGGCGGGGGAGGACGCGCGATCTCGGAGCCAGGTGACGACGTCGAGGCCCTGCAGCGACGGCACCCATTTGAGCCCGTTCACGGTCGTCAACCACAGCTGTATGAAGAAGGACGGCGCACCGCCGGTCGCGAAGATCTCACGAACGATGTCGACCGATCCTTCGACGGCGAACACCGCCTCTAGCCCGTTCGGCCTCTTCGCTGCGGCCTGCAGTGCGTTGATCGCCGAGTACGAGATGCCCGTCATTCCGACGCGGCCGTTGCTCCACGGCTGGGAGGCACTCCATTCGATGATCTCGATGGAATCCAGCTGCTCTCGATTGCCGAGAACATCCCACTTGCCTGCCGACGACCCGGTGCCTCGTGCGTCGACGATGACCTGGACGTACCCGCTGCGGATCAGGTGACGATTGACCGACAACAGATCGGCTGCACCGCCGTCGACGATGCGGGTTATCTCCGTGATCCCTTCGAAGGGGGTGCCGCTGAGGTCGAGTCGGCGCGAGAGCCCACGGAGTGCTCGACCCAGCACGGGCGTCCCGAGAAGCGCATCGATGCCCGTCACGAGGCCCTTGTTGTACGGCGTGATGTTCAGAACCACCGGAAGCGGGGTCGCGACGGCAACTCCTGCGACATCGGCGGGGCGAAAGACGTCCGCCCGTAGAACGGTCCCGTCGCTCATCGTGATCGGAACGTTCGACGCTCGTGCGATCTCGGGATAGCGGGGCGGTGCCTCGACGAGGTTGCGCCACGCGGTCGCTGCGTCGCCACCGCTGGGGTCGCGTACTCGCTCCTGGGCGTGCCCAGGACGCAGGAGGGGACGTGGCTGCGCTGCCGTCATGTATCCGATTGAACCGTCAAAATGCTCGGTTGTCCTGTGAGCGGCGATTGTTGTGCGCAGCTGACAGCAACGCTCGGGCAAACTTGGTGGGCAGTCACATCCGAAAACGGTGAGGCGCACTGTCGGGCCGTTTTGGCGTAGTGGCACTGCTCGAGGTACTGTTGCCGACGGTTCGGATGTGGAATGCATCCGGTCCACCCAATCGAGTTCTACCCAAGACCGTTGGTCACCGCCTTCTCCAGGGAATGCGGTTGAAGGTCCGAGTTTCTCGGACGGCCCACGCAGGAGGACGAGGTAAGGGACCTGTTCGACGGCGTCTTCGCGACGCTGTTCTCATGTCTACGCCCCGTGTGCTTCTTGCGCCGGGGCGTTCGTCGTTTCTGCCGGACCTCTCGCGATCGACATTACTTCCCACGAGAGGAGGCGAAGTATGGCAAAGCCCGAAAAGGTCTCGGCAGTATCCGAGATCACCGAACAGTTCAAGGGTTCGACGGCTGCCGTCGTCACGGAATACCGTGGCCTGTCGGTGTCCGGTCTGACTCAGCTCCGGCGTGCGCTCGGCGAAGGTGCCACGTACTCCGTCGCCAAGAACACCCTGGTCAAGCGCGCTGCTGCCGAAGCCGGCATCACCGGGCTGGACGAGTTGTTCGTCGGACCGACCGCCATTGCATTCATCAAGGGCGAGCCGGTCGACGCTGCGAAGGCCATCAAGGCGTTCGCAAAGGACAACAAGGCCTTGGTCGTCAAGGGCGGCTACATGGACGGCGCGACGCTGTCCGTGGACGAGATCAACAAGATCGCGGACCTCGAGTCCCGCGAGATCTTGCTGGCAAAGCTTGCAGGTGCCATGAAGGGCAACCTGTCGAAGGCTGCCGGCCTGTTCAACGCTCCGGCGTCGCAGGTTGCACGTCTGGCCCAGGCATTGGCAGACAAGAAGGCCACCGAGGCACCGGCTTCTGCCGCTGCCGAGGCACCGGCAGAAGCAGACGCTCCCGCCGAAAGCTGATCCGCACTTTTCAGCGAACAGCTACACACCACCACCTGTGTCGCGGATCAGCGACTCGGTACTAAAGGAAGGACCGCCACCATGGCGAAGCTCAGCACCGAAGAATTGCTCGACCAGTTCAAGGAGCTCACCCTCCTCGAGCTCAGCGAGTTCGTGAAGGCATTCGAGGAGACCTTCGAGGTCACCGCAGCTGCTCCCGTCGCCGTCGCCGCTGCAGGCGCTCCGGCTGCCGGTGGCGCTGACGCTGCCGAGGAGCAGGACGAGTTCGACGTCGTCCTCGAGTCGGCCGGCGACAAGAAGATCCAGGTCATCAAGGTCGTCCGTGAGGTCGTTTCCGGCCTCGGCCTGAAGGAAGCCAAGGACCTCGTCGAGAGCGCTCCGAAGGCCATCCTGGAGAAGGTTGCCAAGGACGCAGCCGACGCTGCCAAGGAGAAGCTGGAAGCAGCCGGCGCCAAGATCACCGTCAAGTAATTCTTGCCGGGCCGATCACGGTCTGTCGCTTCATCGAAAGAGGGCCACCTCCCGTGCGGGAGGTGGCCCTCTTTCTTTCGTCCGTGCAGCGTCTTGTCGATGCGGAGCGGTCGGAAGCGCCATATTCTGTGGTCTGTCACAGTGCCGACACGTTGGTTTTCGTCACAAATCCGGCGAGTCGTACGCGTGTCTCAGTGACATGAGTCACACTAAGCTCAGGATCTCGGCCCGCCTCGGGGATTATATTACTGGGCAGTAAGCTCCTGTGTCGGTGCGGACACTCGTATGCGATAGAGTGACCGGGCCCACATCCGGTGATGTGTACGAACTTGGAGGTCAGAGTGGGAGTCGAGGTTTCGGTCGAGGGTCTGACCAAGTCTTTCGGTGTTCAGAAGATTTGGCAGGACGTATCGCTGACGCTGCCGTCGGGAGAGGTCAGTGCACTCCTCGGGCCGTCCGGCACCGGCAAGTCGGTGTTCCTGAAGTCCCTGATCGGTCTGCTGCGGCCCGAGCAGGGCAAGATCTTCATCGACGGAACCGACATCCTGCAGTGCTCGTCGCGTGAGCTCTACGAGATCCGCAAGCTGTTCGGCGTGCTGTTCCAGGACGGCGCTCTGTTCGGGTCGATGAATCTGTACGACAACGTCGCGTTCCCGCTTCGCGAGCACACCAAGAAGAGCGAATCCGACATCCGCAAGATCGTGATGGAGAAGCTGGAGCTGACGGGTCTCGTCGGCGCCGAGGACAAGCTTCCCGGTGAGATCTCCGGCGGTATGCGCAAGCGCGCGGGTCTGGCCCGTGCCCTCGTGCTCGATCCCGAGATCATCCTCGTCGACGAGCCGGACTCCGGTCTCGACCCGGTGCGCACCACGTACATCTCGCAGACGTTGATCGATATCAACGCCGAGATCGATGCGACCATTCTCATCGTGTCCCACAACATCAACCTCGCGCGGACGGTGCCGGACAACATCGGCATGCTGTTCCGTCGCCAGTTGGTCATGTTCGGTCCCCGTGAGGTCCTGTTGACCAGCGAGGAGCCCGTCGTCAAGCAGTTCTTGAACGGCACGATGATCGGCCCGATCGGCATGTCCGAGGAGAAGGACGAGGCGCAGATGGCGCACGAGCAGGCGCTCGTCGACGCCGGACACCATGCGGGCGGCGTCGACGACGTCGAAGGAATCGTGCCGCAGATGAAGGCGACGCCCGGGACGCCGGTTCGCCAGGCCGTTGCTCGCCGGCAGGAAAGGGTGCGACGCATCATGCACACGCTGCCGCACAGCGCGCAGGTCGCCATCCAGGAAGACCTCGACGCCACCAACTCGTCTCAGCAGGTTCCCGCCTATGCAGGACAGAGCTACGACGACGGCTCCGGTTACCAGCAGCAGTACGACCAGACCGGCTACGAGCAAGCGGGATACGACCAGCAAGCGGGCTACGACAATTCCGGGTACGAGCAGACCGGCTACGACAACTCGGGCTACGACACCGGATACAGCGACCAGGGCCGCGGCTCGTCGCAGGGGCGGGGACAGTAAGGGCTATGGGGGGTTCCAAGAAATCCGCGCTCGCACCGGCTAGCGCAGCACTGACGCAGGCCGGAAATATCGTCGAATTGTTGGTGGACGTCGTCCGCAACACGTTCAGGCGCCCGTTCCAGCTTCGCGAGTTCATCGAGCAGGCATGGTTCATCGCCAGCGTCACGATCCTGCCGACGGCACTCGTGGCCATTCCGTTCGGTGCCGTCGTGTCGCTGCAGACCGGCTCGTTGATCAAGCAGCTCGGAGCCGAGTCGTTCACCGGCGCCGCCAGCGTGCTCGCCGTCATCCAGCAGGGCAGTCCGATCGTGACGGCGCTGCTGATCGCCGGCGCCGCCGGGTCTGCTGTGACGGCAGACCTCGGGTCGCGCACCATCCGCGAGGAGATCGACGCGATGCGGGTGCTCGGTATCGATCCGATCCAGCGCCTCGTCGTTCCTCGTGTCCTTGCGATGATTCTCGTGGCCCTGCTGCTGAACGGTCTCGTGTCCGTCGTCGGCATCGCGGGCGGCTACTTCTTCAACGTCGTGCTGCAGGGCGGAACTCCCGGCGCGTACCTGGCGTCCTTCTCGGCGCTCGCGCAGTTGCCCGACCTCTACGTCGCCGAGTTGAAGGCCGCCATCTTCGGCCTGATCGCGGGAATCATCGCGTCGTACAAGGGTCTCAACCCGAATCCCGGCCCGAAGGGGGTCGGTGAGGCAGTGAATCAGACGGTCGTCATCACGTTCCTGTTGCTGTTCTTTGCCAACCTCATTCTCACCCTGGTGTATCTCCAGGTCGTGCCGGCGAAGGGAAGCTGACCCGCAATGACCATCGCCAAAGGTCGTGGCGACCGTACTCTCATGCGCGCGAAGCGAATTGCGAACGCGCCGCTGACCGTGCTCGACAGCGCGGGCGAACAGATGTCGTTCTACGCGCGAGCCATCGGATGGATCCCGCGCACGCTGATCCACTACAAGAAGGAAACCCTTCGTCTGCTCGCCGAGGTCACCTTCGGTAGCGGCGCGCTCGCCGTCATCGGCGGCACCATCGGCGTCATCGTGATGATGTCCGGCGCAACGGGTGTCGTCGTCGGCCTGCAGGGTTACGCAGCGCTCGAACAGCTCGGCAGCTCGGTGCTTACCGGCTTCCTGTCGGCGTACATCAACACCCGTGAGATCGCGCCCGTCGTCGCCGGTCTGGCGTTGTCGGCGACGGTCGGCGCAGGATTCACCGCGCAGCTCGGAGCCATGCGGATCTCCGAGGAGATCGACGCACTCGAGGTCATGGCGGTACCGAGTGTGCCGTTTCTCGTCACGACGCGCATGATCGCCGGATTCATCGCGGTCATCCCGCTCTACATCGTCGGTCTGCTCGCGTCGTACATCGCCTCTCGCGGCATCAGCACGATCTTCAACGGGCAGTCGGGCGGGTCGTACGACCACTACTTCAATCTGTTCCTACCGCCCGAGGACGTTCTCTATTCGTTCCTGAAGGTGTTGATCTTCGCCTTCGTGCTGATCATGATCCACTGCTACTACGGGTTCCATGCTTCGGGCGGACCTGCCGGAGTCGGTGTCGCAGTGGGTCGTGCCGTGAGGACCGCCATCGTGACGGTCGCTGTTCTGGACTTCTTCCTCAGTCTTGCCATCTGGGGAACCACCACCACAGTGAGGGTTGCAGGATGATCGACTCGCCGTCTCGCCTCAGGCGACTTCTGTTGGGTCTGGCATTCTTCTTGGTTCTCATCCTTTTCCTCGGGTGGTCCATCACGTCGTACAACAAGACGTTCAAGAAGGTCGTCAGCATCGATCTGATCACCGACTCGGTGGGCAACGCCCTGCCTGCCAACGCGGACGTGAAGGTCCGCGGGTTGATCGTGGGTGAGGTGCGCTCGGCGTCGACCGTCGACGGCGTCGTCACCGCGCATCTGGCGATCGATCCGGACAAGGCGGAGCTGATCCCGTCGAACACGACGGCGCGTTTGCTGCCGAAGACGCTGTTCGGTGAGCGCTACGTGTCGCTGATCGTCCCGGAAGGAGACACGGCGTCGCCCATCACGAACGGCACCGTGCTGCGCCAGGACACGAGCGGCGACGCCATCGAGGTGGGCCAGCTGCTGGACAACCTGCTGCCGCTGCTCGAAGCCATTCCGCCACAGGACCTGGCCAATACGCTCGGTGCGTTGGCGCAGGGATTGAGTGGCCGCGGTGCGGAACTCGGCATGACGATCGATCGGCTCGAACGCATCTTCGGGAGCTTGAACACCGAGTTGCCGAACATTCAGGAAGATCTGCGTGGTCTCGCCGACTTCTCGCAGACCTACTCCGACGCTGCCCCCCAACTGGTGGACGCGCTCGAGAACCTGAGTGTCACCGGCAACACGTTCGTCGAGCAGCGTCCTGCGGTCGACACGTTGATCGCGACGCTGACATCCACCAGCGGAACGACAGCGGACTTCCTGCAGGCCAATTCGAACAACCTGATCAACATCGCAGCGAATTCGCGTGAGGCACTGGAACTTCTGGCCAAGTACTCGCCGTCGTTCGGGTGCACGTTCTCGCAGTTCGTTCCGACCGTCGCCGAGGCGCAGAAGGTCATCGGCGTCGGAGACGAGTATCGGGGCATCAACGTGACCGCGTCGTTCGTCAACCCGAAGGGTCGTTACCTGCCCAACCAGGACGAGCCGCGTCTCTTCGACAACCGCGGACCGAAGTGCTACACCCCGGCGAACACCGATGCGGGCGAGTTCTTCCCGCAGTACCCGGGCGGATCGGCCAACGACGGGTCCTACCAGGTGCCGTCGAGAAACCCAGGACCGCAGGAGATCCCCGAACTTCCCGCACCGCAGCTGTCGGGCGTGCCTGCTGCGACGGGTACCGACGGCCAGGCGACGCCTGCGGGGTACGAAGGGTCCGATTTCGAGCGTGACACCCTCGCCGTAATCTACGGCGAGGCCGGGGGAGTGGCTCCAGGTGAGATCCCGTCGTGGACGACGACTCTCGGAGCGCCCGCACTGAGGGGAGCGGAGGTGACCATCAAATGAGAGGACTTGCAGCTCCACTCGTCAAACTGATCGTGTTCGCGGTGGTGACCATCCTGGCGACCGCCACGCTCGCGTTCTCGATCGCGAACATCAGCGGCGGAGGCGGCGAGAAGTACAGCGCGATCTTCAGCGACGTCGCGTCGCTCAACAAGGGCGACGAGGTGCGGATCGCCGGTGTTCGCGTCGGTGACGTCAAGAACATCGAAATCGTCAACGAACGCGAAGCACGCGTCGAGTTCAGTGTCAACGGTCGCGACTACCTCCCGTCGACCGTCACTGCGAACCTGCGATACCGCAACCTGGTGGGGCAGCGCTACATCGCCCTCGAACAGGGCTCCGGAGAGCAGGGCGGAAAGCTGAACCCGGGCGGGGAGATTCCGCTTTCGCAGACCAAGCCCGCCGTCAATCTGACGACGCTGTTCGACGGCTTCCGGCCGCTGTTCACGACGCTCAACGCCGACGACGTGAACAAGCTGTCGTACCAGATCATCCAGGTGTTCCAGGGCGAGGCGGGCACGATCTCCGACCTGGTGCGCAGCACCGCGAGCCTGACCAACACGGTCGCGGACAAGGATCGGGTCATCGGGGCCGTCATCACCAACCTGAACACGGTGTTGGAGACGGTGAACCAGCACGACAAGGATCTGGATTCGCTGATCGTCAACACGCAGCAGCTCGTGTCGGGGTTGTCGGCCGATCGTGACGTCGTCGGGTCCGCCGTCACGTCGCTGGCCGGTCTGACGGACGCGACCTCGGATCTGCTGGAGCCGACGCGACCCGCGATCCAAGGATCGATCGCGTCGTTGAACACGCTTGCGACGACGCTGAACAATCGCGAGGAAGACCTGACGAAGGTCATCCAGACACTGCCGAAGAAGCTCGACAAACTGATTCGCACCGCGCAGCAGGGATCGTGGTTCACGTTCTACCTGTGCGGCATCGACATTCAGGCCGGGCCGGGCACTTCGCCGAACTTGAACCTGCCGACGGGACTGCCGACTGTGAATCAACCGCTGTACACGAACGCGGCCGAGCGGTGCAAGGCTGGGGGGATCCAGGGATGAAAAAGCGTAGCCCGGTAGTGGCCGGTGCGCTCGGCATCATGATCGTGCTGCTCGCGACCGTCGCCGTGTTCTTCCTCGACCGTCTGCCCATTCTGGGTGCAGGGTCGGTGTACACCGCGGAGTTCTCCGAGGCAGCAGGTCTCAAGCCCGGCAACGAAGTGCGCATCGCGGGCGTCAAGGTCGGCAAGGTCGATTCCGTCGATCTCGCCGGCGACAAGGTGAACGTTCAATTCCGCGTGCAGGACGCGTGGATCGGCAACAACTCGTCGGCTTCGATCCAGATCAAGACGCTGCTCGGCCAGAAGTACCTGGCCATCGATCCGCGCGGCGACGAGGTCTTGAAGCCGAAGGATCCGATTCCGCTCGAGCGCACGACATCTCCGTACGACGTCATCGACGCGTTCTCGGACGCGGCGCGCACCATCACCGACATCGACACCGACCAGTTGGCGTCGAGCTTCCAGACGCTGTCGCAGGCGTTCTCGGAGACGCCGGACGACATTCGCGCATCGCTCGACGGTGTCAGCAGGCTGTCGCAGACCATCGCAAGTCGAGATGCCGAGTTGCAGAGGCTGTTCGAGGCGACCGGCAAGACCTCGAAGGTGCTGGCCGACCGTAACCAGGAGTTCAACCGCCTCATCGCCGACGCCGGTCCGTTGCTCGAAGAACTGAACAACAGGCAGCAGTCGATCTCACAACTGCTGACGGGTACGCAGCGGCTGTCCACGGAACTCACCGGATTGGTTCGCGACAACGAGCAGCAGATCAATCCGATGCTCCAGCAGTTGAACGGAGTCATCGACATCCTGAACGCGAACAACGACTCCCTGTCCAGGGCGCTCGAGCTCTATGCGCCGTTCGTGCGCTTGTACGCCAACGTCACGGCGAACGGCCGGTGGCTCGACATCACCCTCGCCAACCTGACGCCGCCCGGTCTGCCGCTCATTCCCGGCTACCGTCAGCCCGCACGCGATCTCGGGGGCAACTGATGACCGACACCGCACAGAAACAGAAGACGTCCGGCATCGGCAAGGGCGTCATCGCAGCCGTCGTGATCGTCGCGTTGGTCGTCGCAGCCGGTCTGTGGTGGCTGTTCACGCGCGCCGGCGCCACGAACATCACCGCGTACTTCGACAAGTCGGTCGGTATCTACGAGGGCTCGGATGTCCGTGTGCTCGGTGTCGCGGTCGGTGAGGTCACCTCGGTCACCCCTCAGGGCGACCAGGTCGAGGTCCAGATGCGCGTGAAGCGCGGCATCGACATCCCGGCCGACGCGAAGGCAGCGCAGATCACGCCGTCTCTGGTGTCGGACAGGTACATCCAGCTCGCGCCCGCGTACAGCGGTGGCGACACGATGGCCTCCGGCGCGGTCATTCCGCGCGATCGCACGGCAACTCCCGTCGAGGTCGACCAGATCTACGCGAGCATCGACGAACTCTCGACGGCTCTCGGCCCCGAGGGTGCCAACAAGGACGGCGCGCTGACCGATCTGGTGAACACCGGTGCTGCGAACCTCGATGGCAACGGAGAAGCGTTGGGCGACAGCATCACTCAGCTGTCCGAGGCGTCGCGCACACTCAACGAGTCGCGCGGCGACCTGTTCGACACGGTCAAGAACCTGCAGACGTTCGTGTCGGCGCTCGCCGCGAACGATCAACAGGTCCGAAACTTCAACAATCAGTTGTCGGATCTCACGAGCTTCCTGAACGGAGAACGCGAGGATCTCGGCGCGGCGCTGAACCAGCTGTCCATCACGCTCGGTGACGTCGCCGGATTCGTCGCGGACAATCGAGATCAGCTGGTGCAGGCCGCCGATGGTCTCGTTCAGCCGACGCAGACGTTGGCCGACGGCAAGGAATCGCTGGTGGAGACGCTGACGCTGCTTCCGCTCGCAATCAGTAACCTCGTCAACGCGTACGACGCCGAATCGGGAACGCTGGCGTCCCGCGCCAACCTGCAGAACGAGACGCAGGACCCGTTGGGCACGGTGTGCAGATTGATCGACCTCGGCAAACTGGTGCCGGGAGATCCGCGCTTCGAGCAGCTCGGTGCGCAGATCCAGCCGATCATCGATCGATGCAGCGAATTCACGACCTTGATTCAAGGGCCCGTGCGGGATTCGGGCGTCGTTCTGCCGTTCGGTGTCCTCAGCGGTACGACCGAACAGAACGCCGTCGTGCCGGGAACGGTGCCCGGCACCGTGTCGCCGCGTCTCGGCGAGAACAACACGCTGCCCGGTTTGCAGCAGTCGCTCGGAGGGGGACAGTGATGGGGAGGTCGGTCATGCGTACGCGTCCACTCGTCGTGCTCGCCGGTGCGACGGTCGTCGGCTTGTCGGCGACGGCGTGTTCGCAGGGCGTCTACGGCATTCCGCTGCCCGGTGGCGCGGACACCGGAAGCAACCCGATGCATCTGACCATTCAGTTCCAGGACGTGCTCGACCTTGTCCCGCAGTCGACGGTGAAGGTCGACGGTGTCGAGGTCGGCCGAGTCGATTCGATTTCGGTGCCGAACGGTGAGTGGACCGCGAACGTGAACGTCATCGTCGACAATTCGGTGGATCTGCCCGCCAATGCGCTTGCCGCAGTGGAGCAGACGTCGATCCTCGGTGAGAAGTTCGTTCAGCTGACGGTGCCTGCGGGTGACGCCGATCCGCAGAAACTGCAGGACGGCGACACGATCCCGCTGGATCGCACGCGGTCGACGACGAACATCGAGCAGGTGCTCGGCGCGTTGTCGATGGTCCTCAACGGCGGTGGCGTCGGCCAGCTCGCTCCGGTCGTCAAGGAACTGAGTGCTGCGTTCGACGGTCGCGAGGGCAAGACACGCAGTCTGCTGGAACAGGCGAACACCCTCATCGGTGGCCTCGAAGAGCAGCGCGACGACATCACCCGGGCGCTCGACGGTCTCGACGTTCTGACGACCGAGGTCAGCGGCCAGACCGAGAAGATCGATCGTGTGCTGTCGGACCTTCCGATCGCGACGGACGTTCTCGAGCAGCAGCGTCCGCAGTTGACGCAGATGCTCGGCCAGCTGGATCGACTCGGCGCCGTCGGCACCGACGTGATCAATCGGTCCAAGGACAACCTGATCGCCGATCTGCGTGCGCTGCGGCCGACGTTGCAGGCGCTCGCCGAGTCGAGCGAGGACATCGTCACGACGCTGCCGCTCATCCCGACCCTCCCGTTCCCCGACGGCATCGAGCAGATCACACAGGGCGATTCGGCGAATCTGTACCTGTCGCTCGATCTGTCGATCGGCACCACGCTGCGCAATCTCGGTGTGGGAGAAGGCGATCCGGTCTACATCCCGCCGAAATACGGTGACACGCTGCCGCTGGTCGATCCGTCGAACCCGTACTACAACGGCAACGGACCGCGCCCGGGATGGCCGACGATCTCGCTGCTGCCGTTGCCGCCGATCATTCCCAATCCGTCGCCGCCGCCGGGAGTTCCGGTCGCGCCAGGAACCGAACCGGTGGACTCGCCCGTGAACGAACCGACTCCGTTCGCTCCGTTGAACGACCTGCTCGAACAATTCGGAGGTGGACAGTGAGATCGCGGCTGGTCAGGATTCAGCTGTTCGCATTCATCGCCGTCGCGGTGCTCGGCATCGTGTACGTCGGTGGAAAGTACGTCCGAATCGACAATCTGCTCGGCTTCGGGCAGTACGACGTCAATGCGCAGTTCGCGGACTCGGGCGGCATCTTCACCAACGCCGAGGTGACGTACCGCGGTGTGCCCGTCGGGACGGTCGGTGCGTTGTCGCTGACGTCGGACGGCGTGAACGTCGAACTGCTGTTGAACAACGGTGGGCCGGACATTCCGTCGTCGGCGAAGGCCGTCGTGGCCAACCGCTCTGCGATCGGTGAGCAGTACGTCGACCTGCAGCCGACCAGCGACGAGGGTCCGTACCTCGAAAGCGGTTCGGTCATCGTCGAGGCGGACACGGCAACGCCCGTTCCGGTCGAGAACGTGCTCGCGAGTGCGGACAGTCTCGTCAGTTCCGTTCCGTTGCAGAACTTGACGACGGTTGTCCAGGAACTGGGCACGGCATTGAACGGCAAGGGCGACGATCTGCAGGTCCTCCTGGACTCGCTGAACACGCTCACTCAGTCCGGTGACGAGGCGTTGCCCCAAACTCTCGCGCTCGTTCGGGACAGCCGGACGGTTCTCGACACCCAGTCGGATCAGGCGTCGGCCATCCGTCAGTTCAGCACCGACCTGAACAACGTGACGGCCCAGCTGCGCAGCAACGACCCGGACATTCGACGACTGATCAACACCGGCACTGCCGCCAGCGATCAGATCGGTGCGTTGATCGACGAGGGCGGTCCGGCGTTGACGACCGATCTGAACAACCTCAACGAGGTCACCGAGCTTGCCGCGCCGCGCACGCTCGCGTTGCAGCCGCTGCTGATCTTCCTGCCCGCGTTGGCCGCTGGATCGAGCACGTTGACCCCGGGCGACGGCACGATCCATCAGGGTCTGCTGCTCGAGACGAACAACCCGCCGCCGTGCACGGTCGGCTACGAGGGCACCCAGGCGATCCTCGCGGAGGAGAAGGCGAAGAACCCGAACTTCGACATGTCCGAGGACAACTACCCGCTGAACCTGCAGGCCAACTGCACGACGCCTCAGGGCAGCGTGACAGGTGTTCGTAGTTCCAACCGCATCGTCTTCGCGGATCCCGAAACCCCGCAGCCGTGGGATTCGAAGCCGAAGGTCGATCCGGACAAGCTCAACTTGAATCCGATTGCGACGCAGCTCGCACCGCTGATCGGTGTCACTCCGAAGTAAGCGGATCGGGTGACGAAGTTACCGAGTAGTAGGGTGTCAGTGTGACGTCAAACACCGAAGCCCAGGAGCCGACTTCCGGCGCTCCTGGGCCATCGAGCGAAAATGTCGGCCGAAAGAGCAGCAGGACTCCGGTTCTGATCGGCGTATCCGTCGTCGCGATCGTCGCCCTGGTAGCGGCCGTGTGGTTCGGAATCGGGTACGTGAACGCGCGATCCGACAAATCGGTTGCCGACACCCGCGACTCGGCACTCACCGGTGCCCAGCAGGTGGCGATCAACCTCAACACCGTCGACGCCGCCAACATCGATCAGTCGTTCGACGACATGAAGTCGTCCATTACCGGCGACACGATGCTGAACGATCTGGAAGCAACACGGTCGTCTATCGACGACGCGGTCCGCACGTCGGGAGCCAAGAGTTCGGCCGAGTTGATGCACTCGACCCTGACCGAACTCAGCGCCGACGAGGGCACAGCCACCGCACTGGTCGTCATCGCCGCGACGACGACGTGGCCTGACCGTCCGGCGCAGAAGGTCAAGCAGACCATGCGGTTGTTCATGGAAGACGTCGACGGTACGTGGAAGGCCAACAAGGTCGACCCGATCGGAACACCGATCGCGCTCGACGCGTCGGGCGGGCAGACGGACTCGAACGGATTGCCGCTCGACCCCAATGGAGCTCCCGCCCCGACCACTGAGCCCGCCGACCCGAACGCGGTCCCGTCCGAAACCGCGGAGCCTGCGCCCGCTCCCGATGCGACCGGCGGGCAGTGACATCCGTCCTGCCCTGACCATCGGATAGTGGCATTTTTCGAAAGAACTACGAGGAGTTGTCCGCAGTGCCTCCACAGCGCCGGAAGATCGTTCCCCCCAACACCACCAGCAAGGCTCGGAAGAAGGTGGCGGGCAGCAATCGCAGAACCGAGCCCGACGCCGTCGCGTCCGACGCAGCGACTCCGGACACCACGGCGACCTCGGATTCCACCACGCCGGTAGACCTTTCGAAGGCTGCGAAGCCCGACGCCGCCGCGCCTGAACCCGAGGCTCCCGCAGAACCGCCCGCTCCCGCGGAACCTGCCGCTCTCGCGGAACCTGCCGCTCCTGCGGAGCCCGCCGCTTCCGAGGCGCCTGCCGCTTCCGAGGAGCCTGCCGCGCGGACCAGCTGGACGCCGGTTGTCGCAGTGGGGGTCGCTGCCGTCGTGTTCGGTGCTGTCGCCGTCGTTGCTGCGCTGAAGCCCGGTGCGGACGTCGACAATTCGGCGTGGGTCGACCAGAACGCGACGTCCGAGGTCACCGCTGCGGCGACGGACGCATTGAAGACGCTCTACACCTACAGCGACGCGACGATCGACGAGGACTTCGACAAGGCCCGCGCCGTCCTCAACCCCGACATGCTCGCCGAGTTCGACCGAGTGGCCGACACGACGAAATCGGCTGTGCGCCAGACTCAGACCGCAACGCAGGCCGACATCTCCGATATCGGCGTCACGCGCCTCGAACCCGATCACGCCGAGATCGTCGCACTGCTCAATGTCAGTGCCACGCAAGCGGGCGTCGCGCAGGGAAATGCCGAGGGGCCCATCGTCGTGAACATGGAGAAGACCGACGGTAAGTGGATTCTTTCTGCCATCTCCGATCAGTAAGCGGTATCAGCAGCCCGAACCGGTTGATGATCTTCTCGCAGCCGCCACGACGGAAGGCGAGCCGGCTACGGCCCGCTCGTCACCTGCGCGGGCGGGCGGTTCATGCGGTACACGAGCGGACCTTTCGGCCCGATGGTCGTCGTGCCTACCGGTTCGAAACCCATTGCGGTCCAGAAGGGAATGTTTCCCTCCTTGCAGATCCCGTAGGTGATGCGACGTTCGTGGTCCATTCGCTCGAAGATGGAGCTCGTCAATGCCCGTCCGACGCCCGAACGATGCAGTGACGGCTCGATTCCCAGATACACCCACAGGACGGCCTGGTCGTCGGGGGCTCCGGCGAGCAGCGTCCTGTCCATCTGGATGCCGGGTCGGACGCCGCGTCCCATGGCCCACAACAGGTGCGGTCCGCTGATTGCCTTGCGCCACCACGGTTCCGGCGGTGAGTCGTGCGGATACCAGAGGCTGACGCCGACGATCCTGCCGTCGATGGTCGCGACCTCGGCCCCGTCGATGGGCAGATACCGATGACGGATCAACGCGGACATCATGCGTCGTTGCTTCTTCGGTCGTGTGCGGTCGTTCGGGAAGAAGTACCCGCTGACCGGATCCTCGACCTGGAATGCGCGGGCCATCACTTCGGACATCTCTCGGATGTCTGCTTTCGTGGCGTACCTGATCTCAACCGACATTCTCGTTGTCCTTTTCCAATCGGGTCGGAATAGACGCGTGCACAAGTTTTTTCGGGTGCAGCCACCAGTTGGCCTCGCCCATCAGCTTGACCGTTGCGGGGACGAGCAACATGCGTACGACGGTGGCGTCGAGTATCAGTCCGACGATGATGCCGATTCCGACGAGGCGCATCATCGCGAGTTCGGACAACGAGAAGAATGCGGTGACGGTGATGAGCAGCAGTGCGGCTGCCGTGACGACGCGGCCGGTGCGTGCGGCGCCGATTCTCACTGCGTCACGCGTACTCGCGCCTGCGTCGTGCGCTTCGACGATGCGGGACAGCAGGAAGATCTCGTAGTCCGTGGACAATCCGAACACGACGGCCATGATGAGGATGCTCATGGTGGCTTGCAGCGGCGCCGGTGTGATCCCGACGATCCCTGCCCCGTGGCCGTCGTGGAACACCCAGGTCAGCACGCCGAACGTCGCGGCCAGGCTGAGTATTGCCATGACGATTGCTTTGGTGGACAACACGATCGAGCGAAACGCGGCCGTCGTGACGACGAACGTCGCAGCGATCATGATCGCGAACATCCACGGAATGGTGTCGTAGATCGACGAGATGCCGTCCTGGCTCAACGCTGTCGCTCCGCCGATGCGGATCACGGTGCCGTCCGGCGCCTCGATGTCGCGAAGGCGGGACACGGTGTCGAGTGCGCTCTCGGTGCGATCCGGTGAGGTCAGGATGGCCCTGATGACCCCGTAGTTCTCGGCGCTGCCCGACGGTATGGCGGCCGCGATGCCGTCGACGCGTCCCATCTCGGCGGCCAGTTGCTGCACGACGAGGGCGTCCGGGGGAGAACCGTTGTCGGACTGGACCATCACCGTGACGCCCGAGTTGGCGAGAGGGAAATCGGCGAACAGCTTGTCGGTCGCGATGCGGGCGGGCGCGTCGGAGGGCAGTCCCTTGTGGTCGAGGTCGCCGAGTGCGACGCCGAAGATCGGCGCCGCGAGCAGTCCGAGGAACGCGAGAATCGAGACCGCGACGACGGCGGGCCGTCGCATCACGCGCTCGGCCACCGAACCCCAGAACCGTTCGGCGCGAGCGTCACCGCGCTCGGCTGCGCCCCTACGCCAACTCAACGAATCGATACGTGGCCCGAGCACTGCGAGTGTGGCGGGCAGCGCCGTCAGCGACACGAACGCCGACACCGCGACCGCAGCCATTCCGCCGAAACCGAGTGACCGAATCATCGCCTGCGGAAAGATCAGCATGCCGACGAAACCGCACACGAGCAGCAGCGCCGAGAACGCGACGGTGCGACCTGCCGTGGCCATCGTGCGATACACGGCCTGGTCGACGGCGGCGCCGCGTCGTAGCTCCTCCCTGAATCTCGTCAGGACGAACAAGCTGTAGTCGACGGCCATGCCGAGGCCGACGAGGCTCGCGATGTTCGTGGCGAAGATGCTCACCTCGGTGAACTGCGACAGCACTCGCATGACGGCAAGGGACGCCAGAATGCTGAGACCGCCGATGCACAGCGGGACGGCGGCGGCGGTGACGCCCCCGAAGATGACGAGCAGCAACACCATCAGGATCGGGAACGTGATGGTCTCGGCTCGGACGAGATCGGACCGCGCCTCGGTGTTGTACGCGTCGGCGATGGTCGAGAAGCCGCCGAACTGCACGTCGACACCGTCGATCTGCAGGTCGTCTCGAATGTCGACGAACGTCTTGACTCGCGCGTCCTCGTCGCCGGTCATCGTCAGGACGGCCAGCGCGGATCGTCCGTCGAACGACGTCAAGCCCTGGGCGATGGTCGGCGGCATGTTCCAGTACGTCACCGGATCGCGAGCGAGGAGCGAGGAGTCGATGCCCGCAAGGTTCTGCTCGACGTCGCCGCGGATGTCCTCGACGGTGCGGCCGTCGGTCGGCGTGTACAGAACGGCGACGTCCGGCACCTGACGACCGAACTGTGCCTCGACGATCCGGTCGACCTGCGCTGCCTCGCTGCCCGGGTCCGAGTATCCGCCCACGCTGAGCTGGCTCAGCACGCCGACGCCCCACACGCCTGCGACGACGATGACGGTGACGCATGTGGCGACCACGAATCGAGCACGGCGAACCACGAATTGCGCGAACGTGTTCGGACGCGCCGTTCGATCGCCACGTGTCATGAAGCCCCCCGGGTGACCGCGAAACGGCCTTGAATGAACGCGAGAGTACACCGATCGTCCGACGCGGGCGACACTGTCGACGAAGTCCGTGCGATGTTATCGTGCAGCCGCGCAAATATGTTCCGCTGCTGCACGTTTCGCACCGCACCATGATCAAGCGTTCAACTTCCGCGCCTACGATGTGGAGAAGTATGAATACCAGAAATTCTTCGGTGGCGGTCCGTCATTTCGCCGATGCACTCCCGGACCGAGTGGTGGACAACGCCGAGCTGTGTGCCACGGTCGATTCGAGCGACGAATGGATCAGAGCAAGGACCGGCATCGAGGCACGACGATTTCTCGAGGACGGTGCCGCGGCATCCGACCTGGCGCTGAGGGCCGCGAGATCCGTACTGCACCAGAGCGGCCTTGCGGCAATGGATCTGGACGCGATCGTGTTGGCGACAGTGAATCCGGATCAGCCGTTCCCGTCGACGGCGCTCACCGTTGCTCAGTCGCTCGGTGCGGTCCGGGCCGTTCCCATCGATCTGACGCAGGCGGCGTGTTCCGGCGGGCTGCTCGGGCTGGAACTGGCCGCGTCGATGATCGGAGATCGTTACCGAATCATCCTGGTGCTCGCGGTGGAAGTGCTGTCGCGCCAGACGAATCCGAACGATCGGACGACGCGCATCTTCTTCGGTGACGCGGCAGGCGGTGCGCTCGTGACCGCGGAGACGGATCCCGCGAGGGGGATCAGGTCGTCGACCATCGAATCGGAACTGGACATGTCCGTCGGTATCAGCGGCGGGGGATCGCGTCATCCTCTCACTGCCGACGCCGTCGCGGACGGTCGACACTTCGTGTACATGGACGGTCGACGAGTGTGGAAACTGGCGACGGTGCTGCTGCCTGCGGTGGTGCGCAAGGCCGTCGACGACGCGGGGTTGACGCTCGACGACGTCGATCATCTCGTTCTCCATCAGGCCAATCGCGCCATCATCGAGACCGTCGTCGACACGCTCGGTATGCCGCGGGAGAAGGCGCCCATCACGGTGGACAGACTCGGAAACACCGGCGCGGCCAGTATTTTCACGGTTCTTGCCGAGCTCGAGCGCGCGAAGCTCACGAGCCAGGGGAAGGTGACCGTCATCGCGACCATCGGTGCCGGATTCATCTGGGGCGCAATCGTTCTGATTCACTAGGGGCGTCGCCCTCGTGCGTGCGAATGTATAGCGGGCTATACATTCGCACGCACGTGCGCCGAAGGCGCCTACCCGAGAATCTCCGCAACCGTCGTCAACGCGGTGTCGATCTGCTCGCGCGTGTGTTCGCTCGAGATGAAAAACCGCAGGCGCTCCTCGCCGAGAGGCACCGACGGGTGGGTGATCGAATTCGCGTTGATGCCCGCCTGCAGCAGGCCGACTCCGGCCAGCACCGCCTTCTGCGTGTCACCGACGATGATCGGCAGAATCGGCGTGCCCTCGGCGAGGCCGGTGCGGAATCCGAGGGCTTGACTCTGCGCGAAGGCGTACGACGCGTTGTCCCGCAGTCGAGCAACGCGTTCCGGTTCGCGGTCGACGATGTCGAGCGCGGCAAGTGCGGCGGCGATCGACGCCGGAGCAGGTGCAGTCGCGAACATGCTGAGACCGGGCGCGGAGTACTTGAACGCACGAATCAGTTCGCGTGAGCCGGCGAGAAATCCGCCGACGCTGCCCAACGCCTTGGACATCGTGCCCATCCAGACGTCGACGGCGTCACCGGGGAGGCCGTACAGCTCGCGGATGCCGTGGCCGTGTTCGCCGAGGACGCCGAACGAATGTGCCTCGTCGATCATCACCGCGCAGTCGTACTTGCGTGCCACGTCGATCAGCGGGGGGAGCAGCGCGACGTCGCCGTCCATGCTGTAGTGGCTTTCCAGAACGACCATCGCACGCCTGAAGCTGCCGCGCGACATCTTCAAGACCGCTTCCAATGCGGCAGGATCGTTGTGTCGGAACGAGATTCGCCGACACCCCGCCCATTCGGTACCGGACACGATACTGCTGTGCACCAGGGCGTCGCAGACCGCGAGATCGCCCTGGCCCAGCAGATATCCGACGGCGGCTGCATTGGTCAGGTAGCCGCTCGTCGTGATGACGGCGTCGTCGACGTCGTACGTCTCGGCGATGCGACGTTCGAACTCGGCGTACAGCGGGATCTGCCCGGACACGATGCGGCTGGCCGATACCGACGTGCCGTACTCGTCGATCGCCGCCTTCGACGCCTCCGCGACCCGCTTGTCGGCGCTGAGCCCGAGGTAGTTGAAGCATCCGAAGTTGATCATGTCGCGATCGAGCTGGCGGATCGTGGGTCCGCTCGTGCCCTGGTGCGGCAGGTACAGCGGGTTCGGCACGTTCAGACTGTCGAACATGCGATCCACGCCGTCGAACTGCGCGACGGTGGCAACGATGTCCGGGTGCGCCAGCAGGCCACGGTCACCGGGGGCCGCGACACTGCTCGGTTGTGGGGTTCGCGGTGCCGTCGGTGCCGACTCGGCGGTCTCGGTCACCTGCACCGTCGAATAGCCGGTGCGTGCGAGCAACTGCCTCGCGATCTCGCGGGAGTCGGCGGTCACGATGCGGTCCCGACGGGCTCGTGCGCGGCGTCGGCGTCCGGTGCAGGCATGACGTCGACCGCGATGGGCGACGGTGCCGGTGCCGCCTCGCCCTCCGCCCGCGCGGTGAGTGTCGCCGCGAGCTTCGCGCCGATGGCCGAGAGGCCATGTCCTCGGCCGAATTCGAGCACCGACAGTTCGAGGCCGACGGCTTTGCCGACGCGCGCCGCGAATTCGACGGCCATCAGTGAGTCCAGTCCCAGCTCGGGCAACGGCGTCTGGACGTCGACTGCATCGGCGTCGATTCCCATCACGACGGCCAACTGCTCGGCGAGGACGAATGTCATGACCTCCGCGCGCTGCTCTTCCGGCAGGGCGAGGATCTCGGCTTGCAACGCCGAGATTCCCGAGCCTCCGGTGCTGGCCGCCGCGATGTGTGCAGCGAACCTCGGGATGTTGGCCGATGCCGGGTTGGCGACGCCCCACTGCTCCCAGTCGATGCCGACGAGGGCGACGTGTGGGATGTCGAGGGTCAGGGCTTCGCGAAGGTACAGCGTGGCGACGTCCATGTCGATGTTCCTGAACCCGAGCATCTCGAGATAACGCACCACTTCCGGCTTGGCTTCGGCCATCCCGCCACCGCCCATCGATCCCCAGCTGACGGTGAACGCGGACTTTCCCCGGTTCCGACGCGACCACGAGAGAGCGTCGAGCACCGAGTTGGCCGCCGAGTACGACACCTGGGGAGCGCCGCCGGTGAGACTGCTCATCGACGAGAACATCACGAAGATGTCCGGGTCGACGTGCGCCTCCTCGAGCGCGCGATCCATGTTCACCGCACCGCTGACTTTAGGGAGGAACACGCTGCGCAGCGAGTCCTGGTCGATGTCGGCGACCGGGTGGTTGTTGACCACGCCTGCCGTGTGGAAGACACCGCGGAGTGGATGCGCGTCGTCGATTCGGCCGATCATCGAGGCAACCGCGTCGTAGTCGGCGATGTCGACGAGTTCTTCGCTGACCAAAATGCCTGCAGCCGAGAACGATTCGAGATTCTCGCGGGCCCGATCCGTCGTCGCGCCATTGCGTCCGACAAGAACGAGATGACGGGCACCGGAGTCGACGAGCCACCGCGCGACGGCGGAACCGAAGGCGCCGAAGCCACCGGTGATCAGGTAGGTGGCGTCGGGATCGATGTCGACCGTCGGAATTCGGGGCTTCACGACGGGTGCGTCCTCGTCGAGGCTGAGCACGACGCGACCCGTGTGGCTCGATCTGACGACGGCGTCGAACGCCTCGCCGACCTGATCGAGCCGGTAGGTCGTGTACGGCAGGTGCACGTAGTCGCCTACCTTCATCTTGTCGACGACCTCGCGGGTGATCTGCCGGGCCAGATCGGGCTTGAAGTTGAACATGCGATCCATGTCGACCGCGTAGAACGTCAGGTTCTTGTCGAACGGTTTCAGGTCCATGACACCGCCGAAGTAGATGTCCGCCTTGCCGATCTCGACGATTCGCGCGAATTCGGCTGCCACATGCAGGTTCTGGGCCATGATTTCGCCGGGGGAGGAGTTGAACACGACGTCGACGCCCAGGCCGTCGGTGAGTGTCATGACGTCCTCGGAATAGTTCAGCGACCGCGACGCCAGCACGTCGTGCGCGCCCGCCTCACGGGCCACCTCCCGACGCTCGTCCGTGCCCGCCGTTCCGATGACCCTCGCGCCGAGCGCTCGTGCGACCTGAACGGCCGCGAGTCCCATGCCGCCTGCGGCGCCGTGCACGAGAACCGTCTCACCCGGTTGCACGCGCGCCAGGTGAACGAGGCCGTAGTGCGAACAGAGAAACGGCAGGATCGACGAGCACCAGCCCGCTTCCCAGCCGTCGGGAATGGGCATCGTGCCGCCTTCGTCGATGCCGACGGTGACGTAGCGACGCATCATGTCCCGGGCACACACGCCCATCTGATCACCGGGAGCGACCTCGGTGACGCCCGGTCCGACGCGGGTGACGACGCCCGCGCCTTCGAGTCCGAGTCGCGTCCCGAAGTAGGTGCCGTCGAGTTCCTTGTCGGTCAGCACTCCCATGACCTTCAGGGGATCCTTGTAGTTGAGGCCGATCGTCTCCATGCGCACCTCGACCTCACCCGGCCCGGGAGCGCGACGGTCGTGCACGCGAAAGGCCAGGTCCGACAGCAGCTTCGACTTCGGTACCTCGACCGCGAACGATTTTTCACGGTCGCGCAGGACGGTGGGCTGCTCCCGGACCGCGAGGTGCTCGTCCAGGTTGCTCTTCAACGTGATCACCCAGCGCGAGGTCTGCCGCAGTGCGACCTCGTCGGCGACATCGGAGGCGAACGATCCGCATGCGAACGTCTCGGTGACGAGTTCGGAGTCCGTAGTCGAGGGCTCGGTGTCGACGAGCCGCCATCCGGCGGCGGACTGCTCGTTCCGCAGCGAGCGCCTCGCGCCGACGAGTCCCGCGTGGGTCAGGTCGGCGCCGTCGATGTCGCCCGGCATGCAGAACGCCCGCTGGGTGACGACGGCTGTCGACAATGATCCGGGATCGACGGCGGGCCCGGTCTCGTCGCCGTAGATCGCGAGGTGAACAGCACGCGCGACGACGAGCAGCGACGCGACCGAGTCGGCCGGCTCGTCGAAGCGGCCGGCCACCGCGACGACGGTGACGTGGTCGACGCCGTCGACCGACAGCGCCTCGCGGAGGGCGGCCACCAACTCGTGGTGCGTCGTCGAATCCGCGTGCAGGACCGATGAATTCCGACGCGACGCGGCGATCGCGTCGACTCGCGTGGTCGTCGACGCGTCGGCGTGACCGAGTACGACGACGAGCGCGAAGTCGCGGGCTTGCTCGGGGAGAACGGCGCCGGGATCGCGGTTGTCCCGAAGCTCCCACACCGGTTCGTAGAACACCGACGACATCTGCGCGTGCAGGCTCTGCGGCGGAGCGATGGGACGGAATTCGACGGCGTTCATCGTCACCGCGGCACGTCCCTCGTCGTCGGTGACGGCGATGTCGGCACGCATCGGATCGGTCGACGTGCGCCGGACGACGACGGTCGCGTGGTCGGGAATCGGTCCGTAGCGTCGCACCGTTCCCATCGCTGCGGGCACGACGGCGCCGGTGACTCCGGACGGATTCGCCAGCGTCGCAACGCATTGCAAGGCGGTGTCGAGAACGGCCGGGTGGACGAGGTGGCCGGAGCCGGCTTGCGCGGCTGCGTCGATGGATGCGACGACGATGTCGGCGCCGATCCGTGCCGACTCGATTCCCTGGAATGCCGGCCCGTACTGCAGTCCAGCCGCATGCAGCAGCGGATACAGAGCCTGCCCGGTGATCTCGTGTTCGACGTCGGGAGTGTCCGCCGCGACGAACGGTGCCTCGAAATTTCCTTCGACGAGGCGACCGGTCGCGTGGAGCGACCAGCTCGTCGACGACGCGGGCCGCGAGCGGATGACGAAACGTCGCGTGCTGTCCTCGACGGCGACCTGCAGCACGGGCACGTCGTGCGTGTCGACGACGAGGGGAGCGACGAACTCGACGTGTTCGAGGCCGACCTCGGGGCGGTTCGACCGCACCGCGGCCGCACTGAGGGCCGCGTCGAGATACGCGGTTCCCGGTAGCAGCACGAGGCCGTCGACGACGTGGTCGCGTAGCCACGGCAGCTGCGAAACCGCCAGTTCGACGGTCCATTCCGACGCGGCCGCGGCGGTCCGGTCACCGAGCATCGGGTAGACGGTGTTCGTGCCGAATCGGTCGGCGACCGAGGCCTCGTCCTCGTTCCACACGCGCGTGCGCTGCCACGGGTACGCGGGGAGGTCGACGTGCGGCGACGCGACAGCGTCGCCGGGGGCGAAGATGCGTCCGTCGAACGCGCCCGCGGCGTACAGGCCGGCCACCGTCGCAGACAGGCTCACGACGTCGTTCTGCTTGCGGACGAGTGTGCCGATCGACGTGCCGGGATCGCCCGAGCGAATCAAGATCTCACGGATGTTGCCCGACAGGACGGGGTGCGGCCCGACTTCGAGGAACAGACGTCGGCCCTGCGCGATCAGTGCGGCGATCGTGTCGGCGAACCGCACCGGCTTGCGGACGTTGTCGCACCAGTAGGCGGCGTCCCAGTGTGCGCCCGTGACGCGTTCGGCGGTGACGGTCGAATAGAGCGCCAGCCCGGGAACGTGCGGATCCAGGGATGCGAGAGCCGACGACACCTCGCCGAGAATCGGATCCATCAGATGGCTGTGGTACGGCACCTCGACGTGCAGACGCTTGGCGAATATACCTGCTGCGGTGAGGGATTCGGCCAAAGAGGTGAGGTGTTCGACGTCGCCTGCAAGCGTCACCGCGGTCGGGCTGTTGACGGCTGCGACGGACACGTGGGACACCATGTCGTCGCCCGCCTCGGCGAGTCGGGCCAGGGCGTCGGCCTCCGACAGTCCGACGGCCAACATCGATCCGCTGCCGGCCGTGGTGGCCTGCAGCCGCGCGCGATGACAGCTGACGAGGAGAGCGTCGTGCAGACTCAGTGCGCCACTGATGTAGGCGGCGCTGACCTCACCGACGCTGTGGCCGACGACGGTGTCGGGTTCGATTCCCATGGACCGCAATTCGGCGACGAGCGCCACCTGCACCAGGAAGTTCGCGGGCTGCGCGACTTCGGTGTCGGTGACGCGCGACGACTCCTCGTCGCGGCTCAATTCCTCGATGATTGACCATCCGGCGATCTCGGTGAACGCGTCGTCGATGATCCGGGCTTCATGGGCGAAGACGCCACCCTCGTTCAGAAGGTCACGAGCCATGCCCCACCACTGCGGTCCCATGCCGCTGAACACGAACACGGGTGCGCCGCCGCCGTCGACGGTATGTGCGGATTGTCCGGTACCCGAGGCGAATTCGCGTAGGACTTCGAGCAGGGTGGTGGCGTCGGTGTACTTGACCGACGCGCGGACGGGGTGGTGTGCCCGACGCGTCCACGCCGCTGCGGTGAATGCGCGCACGATGTCGTCGGCGGCATCCGGTGCGGCTTCGACAAGGGACTGCAGACGGTCGGCGAGAGTCGCCGCGACCTCGCGGACGGCTGCGTCGGTGCGGGCGGAGAGTGGGAAGATCCGCGGACCCGACACGCGAGGCGTCGACACCGCGGAGGCGGGCGCGTCGTGCATGATGACGTGCGCGTTGGTGCCGCCGTAGCCGAAACCGTTGATGGCGACGACGGGCCGGGAGTACGCGTCGGGGAACGGTTCGGGATCCAGCGGGATGCGAATCTGCAGGTCGTCGAACAGAATTGCAGGGTTGAGCGCCTCCAGCCAGGCCTGCGGCGCGATGGTTCTGTGGTGGATCGACAGGGCGCTCTTGATGACGCTCGCGATGCCGGCGGCTGCCTCGGTATGGCCGATCGACGCCTTGATGGATCCGACGACGAGCGGAGTCGTACGACCGGGCACCGTGCCGTAGGCGCCGCCGAGTGCCTCGATCTCCAACGGATCGCCGACGGCCGTGCCCGTTCCGTGTGCCTCGACGTATCCGACCTCACTGGGGTCGATACCGGCCTCCGCGCAGACCCGTTCGGCCAGCGTGCGCTGCGAGACGGGGTTCGGGACGGGGATGGCGATCGTGCGCCCGTCCTGGTTGACGCCGGATCCGCGGATCACCGAGTAGATCCGGTCACCGTCGCGCACCGCGTCGGCGAGCGGCCGGAGCAGCACCATGCCCGCACCCTCACCGCGGCCGTACCCGTCGGCGGTGGCGTCGAACGACTTGGATCGGCCGTCGAACGCGAGGAAGCGGCCCTTGCACATCGAGACGAACGTCTCGGGACGGATCATCGTGTTGACGCCGCCGACGAGCGCCATGTCGCATTCACCGCGGTCGAGGGCGCGGACGGCCTCGTGCATCGCGACGAGCGAAGACGAGCACGCCGTATCGATGGTCATCGACGGACCGACCAGGTCCAACGCGTACGAGATGCGGTTCGACAACAACGTGTGCGACGAACTGGTGGCACTGTGCGCATTGATGAACGGGCGCACCGACGGCGCACCACGAAGCCCGGCCGAGTCGTTGGTGAATCCGCCGACGTAGACGCCGATCGGAGCGCCCGTGATGCGGCCGGCGTGCCCCGCGTCGTCCAGGGCTTCCCATGCGACCTCGAGTAGCAGACGCTGCTGCGGATCGGTCACCGACGCCTCACGTGGGGAGATGCCGAAGAATTCGGGATCGAAATCCCACAGCGACTGCGTCAGAAACCCGCCGCGACGGGTGTACATGCGCCCCGGCGCCTCGGGATCGGGGTCGTAGAACCGGTCGGCGTTCCACCGATCGGCAGGGATGTCGACGATGCCGTCGCCCTTCGAGATCATGAACTCCCAGAAACTCTGCCCGTCGTGAACTCCGCCCGGGAATCGGCATCCGATACCGACAAGTGCAATCTCGACCATGAATCTCCCCCGACTACTGTGCGACGGCCCACCAGAGATGTGAGCCCCGTCCGACCCCGAATACGTACTGCGCTCGTGAAGACAGCGAACTCCCCGAGTCGGGTGAATACAACCAGACTCTGCACCGAACCGCCATAGGAATGATGGTGCGGCACTCGTTGTCTCGATACGCGTTGGCAAAGTACAAGATTGAACTTTGCCTGGGGGTGGGGCGGTTCTGCCGTGGTCGCTATCGTTGTGAATAGCGTTGCCAGGCAATAGATTTCGAATGAAGCACAGGAACTGTTGCGGCGCAACGAAATCCGACCATTCCGGCGCTGTGGGTCGTTACAGATTTACAGCGAGTGCGAACGGTGTAACGCGGCCGACTGGAACGCTCCCATGTGTGTCCGGGGTGAGCGGCTGGGTGGCCCCGCGCCCCGTACCGCGCACGTTGCAGCGAATGCGCGGGTTGCAACGTGCGCGCCGGCTGGAACCTGCGCGGCTGTGATCCCGGGTGGGCCCCGCGCCCCGTACCGCGCACGTTGCAGCGAATGCGCGGGTTGCAACGTGCGCGCGGGCTAGAACCTGCGCGGCTGCGATTCCGGGGTGGCCCGAGTTCCGTATCGCGCACGTTGCAGCGAATGCGCGGGTTGCAACGTGCGCGCCGGCTGAAACCTGCGCGGCCGCGATCACGGCCCCCTGGAACCCGCGCGCACGAAAACCGGACCGGCCCGAGACCCGCCGGTTTTGCGCCACGCGGGGCTGTCCCTCTTGACGCGGGCGCGGCGAGGGGTCACTCTTGTCCCGGAAGCACCCCGCAGCGATCGGGAGGACCGATTCGCAGACCCGCGACACGCCGCCGAGCGCCACGCAGGTTCACATCTCGGGTGCTACTTTTGATGCCCCTGTTGCGCTCTGCGCCGATGTGGGGTACCTTTGGACGTTGCGCTGGCTGCCTCCTGTCCACCTCTCGATTGCTGTGTCTGCGAAGTCGAACTTCGAAGAGATTGCAGTGGGGATTCGGTCTTGGTTGTGACCAGTGAATTCGCCCCACATATAGCAAGCAGATACAGCGGCGGTCGCACTGCACGAGCGGCCCGCGTGAGGTGCTGGAAGGACGCATCTTGGCAGTCTCTAGCCAGACCAAGGCAGTTGTCGGAACACCGGGAGCCCCGAGGAGGGTTTCGTTCGCGAACATCCGCGAACCGTTGGAGGTACCCGGTCTCCTCGATGTACAGACGGACTCTTTCGAATGGCTGGTAGGCGCGCAGTCCTGGCGCGACCGTGCCGCCGCGCGCGGTGACGGTGAAGTCACCGGTGGTCTCGAGGACATCCTGACGGAGCTCTCTCCGATCGAGGACTTCTCGGGCTCGATGTCTCTTTCCTTCTCCGATCCTCGATTCGACGAGGTCAAGGCCTCGCAGGACGAGTGCAAGGACAAGGACATGACGTACGCGGCTCCGCTGTTCGTCACTGCCGAGTTCATCAACAACAACACCGGTGAGATCAAGAGCCAGACGGTGTTCATGGGTGATTTCCCCATGATGACCGACAAGGGCACGTTCATCATCAACGGCACCGAGCGTGTCGTCGTCTCGCAGCTCGTTCGTTCCCCCGGCGTCTACTTCGACCACACGGTCGACAAGACGACGGAGAAGGACCTGCACAGCGTCAAGGTCATCCCCGGCCGTGGTGCATGGCTCGAGTTCGACGTCGACAAGCGCGACACCGTGGGTGTTCGTATCGACCGCAAGCGTCGTCAGCCGGTCACCGTGCTGCTGAAGGCTCTCGGCTGGACCACCGAGCAGATCACGGAGCGCTTCGGCTTCTCCGAGATCCTGATGGCCACGCTCGAGAAGGACAACACCGCCGGTACCGACGAGGCACTCCTCGACATCTACCGCAAGCTGCGTCCGGGCGAGCCCCCCACGAAGGAGAGCGCGCAGACGCTCCTGGAGAACCTGTTCTTCAAGGACAAGCGCTACGACCTCGCTCGCGTGGGCCGCTACAAGATCAACAAGAAGCTCGGCCTGAACTCCGGCCAGCCGATCGTCGCGTCGACCCTCACCGAGGAAGACATCGTCGCGACCATCGAGTACCTCGTGCGTCTGCACGCAGGTGAGACCTCGATGACGGCTCCCGGCGGCGTCGAGGTTCCCGTCGAGGTCGACGACATCGACCACTTCGGCAACCGTCGTCTCCGCACGGTCGGCGAGCTGATCCAGAACCAGATCCGCGTCGGCCTGTCCCGCATGGAGCGCGTTGTTCGCGAGCGGATGACCACTCAGGACGTCGAGGCGATCACGCCGCAGACCCTGATCAACATCCGTCCCGTCGTGGCTGCGATCAAGGAGTTCTTCGGAACGTCCCAGCTGTCGCAGTTCATGGACCAGAACAACCCGCTGTCGGGTCTGACGCACAAGCGTCGTCTGTCGGCTCTCGGCCCCGGTGGTCTGTCGCGTGAGCGCGCGGGCCTCGAGGTTCGTGACGTCCACCCGTCGCACTACGGCCGCATGTGCCCGATCGAGACCCCCGAGGGTCCGAACATCGGTCTGATCGGTTCGCTCTCGGTGTACGCGCGGGTCAACCCGTTCGGCTTCATCGAGACGCCGTACCGCAAGGTCGTCGACGGCCAGGTCACCGACGAGGTCGACTACCTGACGGCCGACGAAGAGGATCGCCACACGCTCGCGCAGGCGAACTCGCTCGTCGACGATCAGGGTCGCTTCGTCGAGGACAAGATTCTCGTCCGTCGTAAGGGTGGAGAGGTCGAGTTCGTCTCGTCCGCCGACATCGACTACATGGACGTCTCGCCGCGCCAGATGGTGTCCGTCGCCACCGCGATGATTCCGTTCCTCGAGCACGACGACGCCAACCGTGCCCTCATGGGCGCGAACATGCAGCGTCAGGCCGTCCCGCTGGTGCGCAGCGAGTCGCCGATCGTCGGTACCGGCATGGAGCTCCGCGCTGCCGTCGACGCCGGTGACGTCGTCATCACCGACAAGACGGGCGTCGTCGAAGAGGTGTCCGCGGACTACGTCACGGTCATGGCCGACGACGGCAGCCGCAAGACGTACCGCATGCGCAAGTTCGCGCGCTCGAACCAGGGCACGTGTGCCAACCAGCGTCCGATCGTGGACGAGGGTCAGCGCGTCGAGGCCGGCCAGGTCCTCGCCGACGGTCCCTGCACCGAGAACGGTGAGATGGCGCTCGGCAAGAACCTGCTGCTCGCGATCATGCCGTGGGAAGGCCACAACTACGAGGACGCGATCATCCTGTCGCAGCGCCTCGTGGAAGAGGACGTTCTCACCTCGATCCACATCGAAGAGCACGAGATCGACGCCCGCGACACCAAGCTCGGTGCCGAGGAGATCACTCGTGACATCCCGAACGTCTCCGACGAGGTCCTCGCCGACCTCGACGAGCGCGGCATCATCCGTATCGGTGCCGAGGTTCGTGACGGCGACGTGCTGGTCGGAAAGGTCACGCCGAAGGGCGAGACCGAGCTGACCCCGGAAGAGCGTCTGCTGCGCGCCATCTTCGGTGAGAAGGCTCGCGAGGTTCGTGACACGTCGCTGAAGGTTCCTCACGGTGAGAGTGGAAAGGTCATCGGCATTCGCGTGTTCTCGCGCGAGGACGACGACGACCTGCCTCCCGGCGTCAACGAGCTCGTGCGCGTGTACGTCGCGCAGAAGCGCAAGATCCAGGACGGCGACAAGCTCGCAGGCCGCCACGGAAACAAGGGCGTCATCGGCAAGATCCTCCCGCAGGAGGACATGCCGTTCCTGCCCGACGGCACCCCGATCGACATCATCCTGAACACGCACGGTGTTCCGCGTCGTATGAACATCGGTCAGGTTCTGGAGACCCACCTCGGGTGGATCGGCAAGACCGGATGGAACGTGCAGATCGCCGCGGACGGCACGAAGCCCGATTGGGCCGACCGCCTTCCGGAGGAGATGCTGGCGGCTCCGGCCGACAGCAACATCGCCACCCCGGTGTTCGACGGCGCCAAGGAGCACCAGCTCGCTGGTCTGCTCGAGAGCACCATCCCGAACCG
Organism: Rhodococcus sp. BP-261; assembly: GCF_019835205.1. Classification (NCBI taxonomy): domain Bacteria; kingdom Bacillati; phylum Actinomycetota; class Actinomycetes; order Mycobacteriales; family Nocardiaceae; genus Rhodococcus; species Rhodococcus sp. BP-261. The sequence goes on from NZ_JABUCO010000018.1 coordinate 66,518, forward strand.
TGACGGCGAGCAGATGGTCGGCCCCGACGGCAAGGCCACGCTGTTCGACGGCCGCTCCGGCGAGCCGTTCCCGTACCCGGTGTCGGTGGGCTACATGTACATCATCAAGCTGCACCACTTGGTCGACGACAAGATCCACGCTCGTTCGACCGGTCCGTACTCGATGATCACGCAGCAGCCCCTCGGCGGTAAGGCCCAGTTCGGTGGTCAGCGCTTCGGTGAGATGGAGTGCTGGGCCATGCAGGCCTACGGTGCGGCATACACGCTGCAGGAGCTTCTGACCATCAAGTCCGACGACGTGGTCGGTCGCGTGAAGGTGTACGAGGCCATCGTCAAGGGCGAGAACATCCCCGAGCCCGGCATTCCCGAGTCCTTCAAGGTGCTCCTCAAGGAGCTCCAGTCGCTGTGCCTCAACGTGGAGGTGCTGTCCTCGGACGGCGCAGCCATCACGATGGCCGACGGCGACGACGAAGATCTCGAGCGTGCGGCAGCCAACCTGGGAATCAACCTTTCCCGCAACGAAGCTGCCACGGTCGACGACCTCGCCCAGTAGTTCTTGGTCCCCGGGCCTGCAGTGACGCGGGCCCAGGGGCGTTAGTTCTTGTTTTCGATTCGGCAGTACAACACCCATCACGGGGAAAGGAAGTTACGTGCTCGACGTCAACTTCTTCGATGAACTCCGCATTGGCTTGGCCACGGCGGACGACATCCGTAACTGGTCCTACGGCGAGGTCAAGAAGCCGGAGACCATCAACTACCGCACGCTCAAGCCCGAGAAGGACGGCCTCTTCTGCGAGAAGATCTTCGGCCCCACCCGGGACTGGGAGTGCTACTGCGGCAAGTACAAGCGCGTCCGCTTCAAGGGCATCATCTGTGAGCGCTGCGGCGTCGAGGTCACTCGCGCCAAGGTGCGTCGTGAGCGCATGGGCCACATCGAACTGGCTGCACCCGTCACGCACATCTGGTACTTCAAGGGCGTCCCGTCGCGCCTCGGTTACCTGCTCGACCTGGCTCCGAAGGATCTGGAAAAGATCATCTACTTCGCTGCCTACGTCATCACCTCGGTCGACGACGAGCTCCGCCACAACGAGCTCTCGACGCTCGAGGCCGAGATGGAGGTCGAGAAGAAGGCTGTCGCCGATCAGCGCGACGCCGATCTCGAGGCTCGCGCGCAGAAGCTCGAAGCCGACATCGCCGAGCTCGAGGCAGAGGGCGCGAAGTCCGATGTCCGCCGCAAGGTCAAGGACGGCGGCGAGCGCGAGATGCGTCAGCTCCGCGATCGTGCGCAGCGTGAACTGGATCGTCTCGAGGAGATCTGGAACACCTTCACCAAGCTGGCTCCGAAGCAGCTCATCGTCGACGAGCTGATCTACCGTGAGCTCACCGACCGCTACGGCGAGTACTTCACCGGCGCCATGGGTGCCGAGTCGATCCAGAAGCTCATGGAGACCTTCGACGTCGACGCCGAAGCCGAGATCCTGCGCGAGACCATCCGCAGCGGCAAGGGCCAGAAGAAGCTTCGCGCACTGAAGCGTCTGAAGGTCGTCGCAGCGTTCCAGGCCGGCCGTAACTCGCCGATGGGCATGGTCCTCGACGCCGTCCCGGTCATCCCGCCGGAGCTTCGTCCGATGGTGCAGCTCGACGGTGGGCGTTTCGCGACGTCCGACCTCAACGACCTGTACCGCCGCGTCATCAACCGCAACAACCGCCTCAAGCGACTGATCGACCTCGGTGCTCCCGAGATCATCGTCAACAACGAGAAGCGGATGCTGCAGGAGTCGGTCGACGCCCTGTTCGACAACGGCCGTCGTGGACGTCCGGTCACCGGACCGGGTAACCGCCCGCTGAAGTCGCTGTCCGACTTGCTCAAGGGCAAGCAGGGTCGTTTCCGTCAGAACCTGCTCGGTAAGCGCGTCGACTACTCGGGCCGTTCGGTCATCGTCGTCGGTCCTCAGCTGAAGCTGCACCAGTGTGGTCTGCCGAAGCTGATGGCTCTCGAGCTGTTCAAGCCGTTCGTGATGAAGCGTCTGGTCGATCTGAACCACGCGCAGAACATCAAGTCGGCCAAGCGCATGGTCGAGCGTCAGCGTCCCCAGGTGTGGGACGTCCTCGAAGAGGTCATCGGCGAGCACCCCGTGCTGCTGAACCGTGCACCTACGCTGCACCGGTTGGGCATCCAGGCGTTCGAGCCGCAGCTCGTCGAGGGCAAGGCCATCCAGCTGCACCCGCTCGTCTGTGAGGCGTTCAACGCCGACTTCGACGGTGACCAGATGGCCGTGCACCTGCCGCTGTCCGCCGAGGCTCAGGCCGAGGCACGCGTGCTGATGCTGTCGTCGAACAACATCCTGTCGCCTGCATCGGGCCGTCCGCTCGCCATGCCGCGTCTGGACATGGTCACCGGTCTGTTCCACCTGACGCGCCTCGATCCGGGCGCCAAGGGCGAGCACGTCGACGCCAGCGCCGACGCCGCCGAGTTCGGTACGTACTCGAGCCCGGCCGAGGCACAGATGGCCGTCGATCGTGGCGTGCTGACCGTGCAGTCGCAGATCAAGGTTCGGCTGACGCAGCAGCGTCCGCCGCGCGACATCGAGGCCGAGCTGTTCCCGAACGGCTGGAACCGTGGCGACGGCTGGACCGCCGAGACCACCCTCGGACGCGTCATCTTCAACGAGCTGCTTCCGGCGGACTACCCGTTCGTCAACGAGCAGATGCCGAAGAAGCGTCAGGCCACGATCATCAACGATCTCGCCGAGCGCTACCCGATGATCGTCGTCGCGCAGACCGTCGACAAGCTCAAGGACGCAGGCTTCTACTGGGCCACGCGTTCGGGCGTCACCATCTCGATCTCCGACGTGCTCGTGCCGCCGGAGAAGCCGCAGATCATGGAGTCGTTCGAGGCCCAGGCCGACCAGATCGAGAAGAAGTACCAGCGTGGTGCTCTCGACCACGCCGAGCGCAACTCGGCTCTGGTCAAGATCTGGCAGGACGCGACCGAGCAGGTCGGTAAGGCCATGGAGGCGCACTTCCCCGACGACAACCCGATCCCGATGATCGTGAAGTCCGGCGCAGCCGGAAACATGACTCAGGTTCGTTCGCTCGCCGGCATGAAGGGTCTGGTGACCAACCCGAAGGGTGAGTTCATCCCGCGTCCGATCAAGTCTTCCTTCAAGGAAGGCCTGACGGTCCTCGAGTACTTCATCAACACGCACGGTGCTCGTAAGGGTCTGGCCGACACGGCGCTTCGTACCGCCGACTCGGGCTACCTGACGCGTCGTCTCGTCGACGTGTCGCAGGACGTCATCGTTCGCGAGGTCGACTGTGGCACCGAGCGCGGCATCACCACGACCATCGCCGAGAAGCTCGCCGACGGCACGATGATCCGTGACGCTCACGTCGAGACCAGCACCTACGCTCGTACGCTGGCCGCCGACGCGACCGACGACAACGGAAACGTCATCGTCGCTCGTGGACACGACCTGGGTGACCCAGCCATCGATGCTCTGCTCGAGGCAGGCGTCACGACGGTCAAGGTCCGTTCGGTGCTCACCTGCACCACCGGCACCGGCGTCTGCGCCACGTGCTACGGACGCAGCATGGCGACCGGCAAGCTCGTCGACATCGGTGAGGCCGTCGGTATCGTCGCCGCACAGTCCATCGGTGAGCCCGGTACCCAGCTGACCATGCGTACCTTCCACCAGGGTGGTGTCGCCGGAGACGACATCACCGGTGGTCTGCCTCGCGTGCAGGAGCTGTTCGAGGCACGTGTGCCGAAGGGCAAGGCTCCCATCGCGGACGTGTCGGGACGCATCCAGCTCGAGGACGGCGATCGTTTCTACAAGATCACCATCATTCCGGACGACGGCGGCGAAGAGGTTGTCTACGACAAGCTCTCGAAGCGTCAGCGTCTGCGCGTCTTCAAGCACGACGACGGCACCGAGCGCCTGCTGGCGGACGGTGACCACGTCGAGGTCGGCCAGCAGCTCATGGAAGGTGCTGCCGATCCGCACGAGGTTCTGCGCGTGATGGGTCCTCGCCAGGTTCAGATTCACCTGGTGAACGAGGTCCAGGAGGTGTACCGGTCGCAGGGTGTGTCGATTCACGACAAGCACATCGAGACGATCGTGCGCCAGATGCTCCGTCGCGTCACGATCATCGACTCCGGCTCCACCGAGTTCCTGCCCGGTTCTCTGACCGAGCGCAGCGAGTTCGAGGCGTCGAACCGTCGGGTCGTGTCCGAGGGCGGCGAGCCCGCAGCCGGACGTCCGGTCCTGATGGGTATCACCAAGGCGTCGCTGGCAACGGATTCGTGGCTGTCGGCAGCGTCCTTCCAGGAGACCACTCGTGTGCTCACCGATGCGGCCATCAACACCCGCAGCGACAAGCTCATCGGCCTCAAGGAGAACGTCATCATCGGTAAGCTCATCCCGGCCGGAACCGGTATCAACCGGTACCGCAACATCCAGGTGCAGCCGACCGAAGAGGCACGTGCCGCGGCATACGCGGTGCCGTCGTACGACGATCAGTACTACAGCCCGGACGGCTTCGGCCAGAACACCGGTGCCGCAGTGCCGCTCGACGACTACGGTTTCTCCAACGAATACCGGTAGGCGCCTTCGGCGCACGTGAGTGCGAATGTATAGCCCGCTGTACATTCGCACTCACGACGAGAGCCCCGCATCCTGTGAGATGCGGGGCTTTTCGCGTTATCGGTGGCAGACCGCTTCGAGGTCGATACCGTTGAGATCCCGGACGAACGCGCCGTAGTACGACGCGTGGTACTCGGGCTGCAGGCCGGGCGGTCGCAGTTCGACGGCACCGGCCGCCAAAGCGGCGACGTGGAAGGCGTCGACGGTGTCGTGGTCGGCAGCGGTGAACGCAAGATGGGTGTGCGGACCGATCTGCGCACCTGGGGCGTCGACGATCCAGAAGAATGGTTTTCGGTCGGCCCATCCGAAGGCGATCATGGGGAGCTGGTCGGTGCCCGCGGGAACCCGCATGATCTCGGTGATGCCGAGGGGTGCGAGGGCGGCGCCGTAGAAGGCTGCGCTCGCGGAAAGGTCGGAGACGCCGACGTTGAGATGGTCGATCTGCGATCCTGAGCGATCCGGTGTGGTCATGGAACACAGCATGCCGTCGATTGCGGACAACTACGGCCCTTCGTGATCGGTTCATGTGCACGTCCCCTCGATGACGGGTCCCGTTGACCGGCGTCCGAGAGCCTCGAACGATGGTGAGACGAGGAAGCGACGTATCCATCGGCCGTGACATCTCCCTACGAGGGGGCTCGACGCGGCGACAATTTCTGACGTGGAGTGCGCTTGTCGGTGCGCTGGCGTTCACTCCCGAACTGGCCGGGTCGCCCGTTGCGGATGCACAATCGGTTGTCCCGCCGGACTTTCCGTTCCGACTGGGTGTTGCGTCCGGTGACCCGCTGCCCGACTCGGTGGTCCTGTGGACTCGGCTCGCGACGGATCCTTTCGCGCCGCTGGGTGGTATGAACCCGGGCGTCGTTCCGGTGCAGTGGCAGATCGCAGCCGACGAGAAGTTCGGGCGCATCGTCACCCAAGGTGTCGAGCTGGCTACGGAATTCGACGGCTGGTCGGTCCACGTCGACGTGAAGGGACTGGAGCCGGCCCGCGAATACTTCTACCGTTTCCTCGTCGGTGCACATGCCAGCACCGTGGGTCGCACGAAAACTGCTCCGGCACCGGGTCAGTCGCTCGGCCGTCTCGACTTCGCGTGGGCCTCGTGCCAGAAGTGGGAAGACGGATTCTTCGACGCGTACAAGGATCTGGCGTCGTCGAATCTCGATGTCGTGTTCTTCCTCGGTGACTACATCTACGAGTATGCGATCAAGGACGAGGGAGCGCGCGCAGGTAAAGCGCGGCCCGACTCTGCCGCGCGAGAAACCAATGTGCTCAACGACTATCGCGACCGGTATGCCATGTACAAGGCCGACGAGAATCTGGCTGCGGCGCACGCGTCGGCTCCGTTCGTGACGACGTTCGACGATCACGAGGTCGACAACAACTGGGCGTCGCAGATCAGTCAGGACGACGACGATCCCAAGCAATTTCTCCTCCGAAGAGCCGATGCCTTCAAGGCGTGGTGGGAGAACACACCGGTCCGCGCAAATCTGAGACCCTCAGGCCCCGATATGAAGGTGTACCGGCGCTTCTCGTTCGGCGATCTGGTCGACTTCTCCGTTCTCGACACCCGCCAGTACCGCAGCGATCAGGCGAACGGCGACGGCGAGCACGCGCAGAACGCCGAGACCGCGGACCCGTCGCGCACCATCACGGGCGCCGAGCAGGAGCAGTGGATTCTCGACGGCTTCTCCTCGCCATCGAAGTGGAATTTCCTTGCGCACCAGACTGTCATCTCGGATCTCGCACGCGGACTCGACGCCGACCGCAAGGTAGGAATGGATCCCTGGAGCGGGTACGAGGCGTCGCGCCACCGCATTCTCGATGGTGCACGCGACCGCGGAACGAACAACGTGGCGTCGATCGTCGGCGACATCCACCGCACGATCGTGTCGGAGCTTCGACGCGACTACCAGGATCAGGTGTCGCCGGTGGTGGGTGTCGAGATCGCGACGACGTCGATCGCGTCGGGCAAGGACGGTGCCGACGTCGACACGACAGGCGCCGCTATTGCGCACGGCTCACCCCACGTGAAGTTCGGCAATGCGCGACGCGGCTATCTGCGTGCGTCGTTGACGCCGGGCGAATGGCGTTCGGAGGTACGGGTTCTCGACGCGGTCTCCACACCCGGCAACGCCGTCCGCACGGCTGCGACGGTCACCGTTCCGGACGGCAGCCCCGAGATCGACCTGCGCTGACGCACCGGTGCGTGGAGAGCTGGACCCCGATGCAACTATCCACGCACGGCCGCGTCAGCGCCCATCGGCGATGATGCGAGCGACGTTGCGCTCGGCCAACGCGGTGATGGTGAGCGACGGGTTGGCCGCACCCGTGCTGCCGGGGATCAGGGCGCCGTCGACGACGTAGACGCCGTCGTGGCCCTTGACCCTGCCGTACGAGTCGGTGACGTCACCGAGCACCGCCCCGCCGAGCGGATGGGCGGTGAAGGTGTCGTCGACGTCGCGGGTGAACGGTTCGGCCGAGACGACGGTTCCGCCGGCTGCTGCCATCCGATTCTGTACTGCGCGTAGGGCTTCGACGGTGTCGCGGCTACCGCCCTTCGGCCAGGACAGCGACATCGAGTCGGTCGCGGCGTTGTAGGAGAAGTTCGCGCGCAGGGGATCGATAGTCATGCCGAGTGAGCCGAGGAATCCGAGGTCCCAGGGAACGCCGGGGACGTACCAGTTCTCGACGGTCAACGGAAGTCCCGACTCGTCGACGATGCGCGACGCACACGGCGCACCCTGCGGTCCGCCATTCGCGGGGCCGAGCGAGCGGGTCATCGACGCGTCGCCGTTGGTGCCGAAACCGCGGCCGACGAACTCGTTCAGGTTGCCGAGTGCGCCCGTCGCCTGGGCGCGCAGCAGCAGTTCCGTCGTGCCGATCGATCCTGCGCCGAGGACGAGCGAATCGCATGTGAGCGTTCGGGTTTCGACGACGTTGCCCTCGGGGTCGAGGCGTCGCACCTCGACGCGGTAGCGGCCACCCGATTCGGTGCCGATGGCGGCCACCTCGTGGCTGTGCGCGATGAGTGCGTTGCCGGTGCCCTCGGCTTGCGGGATGTAGTTCTGGGTCAGGTCGTGCTTGGCGCCGTTGCTGTTGCCGAAGGTGCTCGCCCCGATGGTCGCCGACGGACGCGACCGGCCGGACATCTCGTCGCGGAGGACGTTCCAATTCCAGTTGCCGTCGACGGGCTCGGGTGAATAGCCGGCGCGTCGGGCATGGTCGTCCCACGTACGAGAATGCGAGAAGTTGGGACTGTTGTAGATGTCGGCAGGCATGGTCGACGGCAGCAGCATCGAGCGCGCCTTCGGGTACCACGTGGCGGCCATCTCGTCGTACGAGAGGCGCCCGCCGAAGGACATGTCGAAGAAGCGCTTGTCGGGCGCGATGGTGACGCCGGTGTAGACGATGGATCCACCGCCGACGGCCGCACCACGCCACACCGAGAGGTTCTCGAAGCGCGTCGTGTCGAGCACACCGCCGAAGCGGTCGACGGGCCCCACGGGCATGCCCGTGATGTTGGTGAACGATCCCTGACGCCACAGACCACGGCCGTCGGCTGTCATGTCGGCAGTGAAGATGTCGCGCCACGGGTCACGTGGCCAGCGCAGGCCGCGTTCGAGGACGGTGACCCGACGCCCGGCCTGAGCGAGCCTCAGGGCAGCGGCACTGGCGCCGAAACCGGAGCCGACGACGATGACGGACGAGTGATCCGGCGGTCGAGGGGGATCGGCGAACAACTCCGGAACGAGGTTGCGGATCGAGCCGACGCCGATGGGGATCGCGCCGGCCCGGGACGCCGATACCAGCGGCGGTGCGGCCATTCCGACCAGTCCCGCTGCTGCCAGTTGAAGCAGTTGCCTGCGTTTCACGTGTTTCGTCCCCTGCACTCGACCCCGACCCGCCGGACATTCTTCCCTATCCGGTTGCCAAAAAGCGACCGTATGTCGGGAAAATGCTGGTTTCCGCTGGTCGAGCGCAGGTCGTGCGGACTAGCCCTTCGGTAGCTCCTGCACCGCCCACTTGTTGCCGTCGGGATCGGAGAAGTACACGAACTTCCCCCAGCCCTGGTCGACGACGGGATCGATCTCCAACCCGGCGGCCGTGAGGTGGTCGTAAGCCTCTTGCGCGCTATCGACGACGACCTGCATGCCCTCGACGCTGCCGGGTGCAGCTTTCGTGATGTTCTCGCTGATGGCGATCGAACACGCCGAACCGGGCGGGGTCAGTTGCACGTAGCGAATGTCGTCGGTCGGGCGCTCGTCGTAGTCGGCGACGAACCCGATGCTGGTGTAGAACTTCTTGGCCCGGTCCACGTCGGTCACGGGGATCATGATGAGTTCGATGCGAATGTCCACGATGTCTCTCCTCGGTCTCGATCGGTTGACGGGTCTCAGTGTGACCCGAATCGCGGACAGCTTCGGTCCTCTGTGTGCGGGGCGATGAATTTTTCGCTCGCGCCGGGTCGGAACCTGCGACGACGCCTACGAGAAGGAACGAGAAATGCACGACATCAACGACCCGGAACGCCTGTCCGTCAGCCGCACCGTCTCCGCGCCCCCGTCGACCGTGTTCGCCTTTCTGGCCGACCCGTCGAACCACCACCGCACCGAACCGACGGATTGGGTGCGCGACGCCATCGAACCGACCCCGATCACAGGCCCCGGTCAGGTCTTCCCCATGAACATGTACATCGAGCAGGCAGGGGGCCACTACGTCATTCACAATCTCGTGACGGTCTTCCAACCGAACCGCGCTATCGGGTGGTTGCCGACGACAGTGAACGACGACGGGGTGCTCGAGGCCGGCGGGTGGTGGTGGCGCTACGACCTCGCCGAGGACGGTGACGGCACCCGGGTCACGTTGACCTACGACTGGACCGACACGCCGTCGTTCGTCCGCGACCAGATCGGGGGCATGCCTGCCGTCCCGACCGAGTTTCTCGAACGGTCTCTGGCCTCGTTGGATGCGGCAATCGTCGAGGATCGTGAGGGTCTGCCCGCTTGACCTCCAGAAATATGCGCGACGCGTAACTCGTTGCCTCTGACGTGCTTCTGTCGCTTCTCGATCGCTCCCGAACCCGTGACGGCTCGTCCGACGCGACGGCGCTTCACGCGACCATCGACCGTGCCGTCAACGCGGAGAAGCTCGGCTACCACCGATTCTGGGTAGCCGAGCATCACGGGGTCCCCGGGATCGCGAGTGGCGCACCGCCGGTGCTGTTGGCGGCGATTGGTGCCAGGACGTCGAGCATCCGGATCGGGTCGGGCGGCGTCATGCTCCCGAACCATCAGCCGTTCGTCGTGGCCGAGCAGTTCGCGATGCTCGAAGCGCTCTACCCGGGCCGGGTCGACGCCGGGGTCGGCCGTTCGGTGGGATTCACCGAGCCGGTGCGCAGGGCTTTGCGCACGGTAGCAGCGGACACGTTCATCGACGACCTCGCCGAACTCCGTAGTTACCTGGACAGCACCGGCCCGGTCACGGTGCGGCCTGCGGTGCCGTCGCCGCCGGTCTACGTGCTCGCGACGGGGCAGGGGTTGGCCGTCGCGGCGGAGGCGGGACTTCCCGTCGTCGTCGGCGGCCCGATCTTGCACGGCGACGGTTCCGCGATCGACGACTACCGACGTCGGTTCCGTCCCACCGAGCGCAACCCTGCGCCGACGGTGATCGTGTCGCTCGACATCACCGTCGCCGAAACGGCGTCGAGAGCGCGAGAGTTGGTGCTCCCCGAGGCATGGGCGATGGCGCAATCGCGACGGACGGGCGAATTCCCGCCGCTGACACCGGCGTCGAACATCGATCTCGACGCGGCTCCGACGCGTGTGCGCGATCGCGTCGAGAAGTCCATTGCCACCGGCGTTCACGGAACGCCGGAAATGGTTGTGGCACAGCTCGATCGGTTGAGCGATCGAACCGGCGCCGACGAGATTCTGGCATCGACGTCGACCTACGACCGAGAAGCCCTGTTCGACGCCGATGCCGCGTTGATGGATCTGGTTCAGGCCTCGCTGTCGAGCTGAGCCATCTGGGCCTCGGCGTATCGGTCGCCCGCGACGGCGTCGGCAGGCGCGGCCTTGTCGATGCGCTTGTCGTGGGACTGCCGATCCCTGGCTGGGCGCGCCGGAGAAGAGCACACTGAACGACGTGGAACGAGACCAGCTCGCAGACTTCCTTCGCCGACGCCGTGAACTCCTGACTCCCGCCGACGTCGGTGTCGCGCCCGGCGTGAGGCGTCGAACACCGGGGTTGCGACGCGACGAAGTGGCCTTGCTGGCCGGGATGTCCACCGACTACTACACGCGCCTCGAGCAGGGGAGAGGTCCGCATCCGTCGACGCAGATCCTGAGCTCGCTGGCGCGTGCGCTGCGTTTCGACGACGACGAGCGCGACCACCTGTACATTCTGGCCGGGCAGGCGCCTCCGACGCGGATCGGTGCGGACAAACACGTCGGCCCCGGTTTGATGCATCTGCTGACCAAGCTCGACGACACCCCGGCGTTCGTCGTCACCGATCTCGGCGAGATCCTGGCCTACAACACGATGTTCGACGCCTTGTCCGGCGGCGTGCCCGAGTACACCGGCATGGACAGGTACGTGGTGTGGCGGTTCTTCATGGATCCGAACGCACGACGCGGATTCGTCGAGGACGACTGGGATCGCATGGCGCACAAGCAGGTTGCGGATCTGCGAGCCGTCGCAGCGCGCCGAGCCGGTGATCCCGAGGCGACGACACTCGTGTCCCGTCTACGTGCCGAGAGCGAGGAGTTCGAGTCGGTCTGGAGCGAGCACCGGGTGGCGTTCAAGGCGTCCGCGATCAAACGGTTCGTACACGCGGACGTCGGAGTCGTCGCGGTGCACTGCGAGACGCTCGCGACGCAGAAGGAAGGCCAGCATCTCATCGTCTACTCGCCCCTTCCGGGGACCGATGCCCGCGAGAAGTTCGACCTGCTCAGGGTCATCGGCACCCAGACGATGCGCGCTACTGTGGAGAACTAGGACATATCCGACGCAGGAGAGGTGCTCGACATGGCAGGCAAGAAGCTCGACCGCGTTCATGCTCAGTCCGCACTCGAGACGGTGCGCGAAAGCCCCGGCATTGCGTTGATCGCCGCTGCACCCGCATTGGTAATCTTCGCGCTCGTGTGGTGGCTCGCAGGTTTCGGAACCGCCCTTCTGCTGCTCATCGCACTCGGCGTCGTCGGGTTCGTCGGCGCGAAACTGAAGAGCTGAGCTAGCGCGGCACGTGGAAGTGCGTCAGCGCGCCGGTGCCGCGTCCGATCTCCGACCATGACGTGTCGAAGGTGAGAACAGCGATCGCCGACGTCGGAAATTTGCGGCCGATCTCGATGGCTGCCTCGGAGCCGGTGGCTTCGCCCAATTCCAGTGCGGTGAACGGTATTCCGGGCGCATGGCCGACGACGAGCAGTGTCGAGACGGAGTCGTCGGTCAGTGCGACCTCGTCGATGATCTCCTCCGGCGACGCCCCGTAGATGCGCTCCTCGTAGGTCACGGGTGCGTCGATCTTCGTTGCGGCGAGTGTTTCGCGGGTGCGCGTTGCCGTCGAGCACAACACGGCGTCGACGGCGCCGAAGTGCTCGGTGATCCACTGGCCTGCCAGTCCCGCTTCGCGCTCGCCACGCTCGGCGAGGGGGCGGTCGAAATCTTCCACCCCGTCGGGGTAGGCGGACTTGCCGTGTCGCATGAGCACCAAAGTTCGCGTCATGAGTACCACCGTATCGCGCACGGATGTCGGTCCCTCGTTCTAGAGTCTCCTCGTCGAACAGCGGTGAGTGAATCCGGGGGGGACCAACGCGTGCGAACGATGTCGACGGTTTTCGGGGTAATGGTCGTGTTGCTACTGGCAGGCATTCCGGCGGTCGCGCAACCTGCCGTCTCGCGAAGCGAGGAGCAGATCGAATCGTCGTCGCCGGTCACCGACGTCGTCGGATCCGTCGTGTCGGTGCTTGCCCCACTACCGCCCGACGCGCTCCGACGTCCTCCGGAATGCGACTACCTCTCCTACCTGCGGTGGCGGTCGGTCGATGGCCCGACGGAATCGACCGCGGCAGACCGCATTCTGGTCGCGCAACCGGGAATCTACGAGGGTGCCGGTGCCTTCGAGTCCGTTGCCCGTAACACCGTGTCCGCTGCCGCCGCGGCGGGATCCCATATCGAGTTCTGGGCATTGGATCGACGGTCCAATTGCATGGAGGACCACACCGGTACGCAGGCGGCGCTGGCAGCGAGAGATCTGACGGTCGCGTCGGACTACTACTACGGCGGCGCCGAGGTGGACGGTCGACGATTCGGCGGTTTCGTCGACGGCGACGCGACGGCGTGGCTCGCGCGCCAGGGACTCGAACAGACGCTGCGGGATCAGTACGACGTGATGCGCATCGAGATGCCGGATCCGGCCATGCGCAAACAGAAGATGCTGTGCGGCGGACACTCGCTCGGCGGTTTCGTGACGGGCTACTTCGCCGAGTGGGATTTCGACGGCAATCCCGGCACACTCGACGACGCCGGATTCAACCAGTGCGCCGGCTATTTCGCGCTCGACACCATCGTGAAAGCGGGAACGCCACCCCTGCTGAGAGGCATTCCGGATCTGGAAGTGCCTCGCGCAGTGGCCGATCCGATCGCCGACCTCGCGGCCCGTGTCGACGGTGCACTGCCGGTGCTGCGACTACCGGCCGTCATCAACCCCGAGACCACCAATCTCCTTGCGATGGCGGGCGTCGCAGCCAGCATCGATCCCGACGGCGTGAACGATCTCGTTGACGTTCTGCCGCGCAACACGAACATCGATGCGACACTGCGGGTTCTGCTGTCGAAGGACACCGCGACGGCTGCGACGGGCAGCCCGTCGGTGCGAACCCTGAACGCCACCAACGACGCCGTGCTCGGCGCACTGCTCGACGACAATTCCCAGCCTTTCGGCTTTCTCCAGGCAAGCGTCGGCTTCATCGGCGCACAGCCCGTCGTGGACAAGTCGTTTCCCACTCTGCCCGGCATGGAGTCACTTCCGGTGATCGGTAGTGCGCTCGGCGATGCGCGCAAAGCTGCACCGGCGGTGTTCGGCGATCCTGACGTCGTGTACACCTGGAACGATTACGACGCGCTCGACGGCTCGGAGCAGACCGCGCGCTACACCGATTCCACCAGTGAGGTCACATCCATCACTCAGCTGGCTCGCAGTCTCGCGGAGCCGCCGCTGGACTTCACGGAGTGGTATTTCCCGACTGCGTTGACGTTCGATCTGGCTCAATCGGGCGCCACCGCGATCAGTGGACATCGGATACACCGAGACGGAGCGGACCGTAGCCCGATCCTCACGCTGCAGGGAAGCGGCGGAATCGATCTGCCTCCGTCGGGCCATCCGAACGACACGCGAATCGTCGTGCAGGGGTACAACCACCTCGACGTGCTGACGGCGGCGCAGACTCAGAACAACGGCCTTCCGGAGGTGGTGAGCACCGAGCTGGCTCGATTCGCAGCCGATCCTGAGCTGTGACCGGACACTGGACGTGGTCTATAGGAAGTTAGCGAAATCTACCCTCCAATTGTGCGCTTTCGACCCTTGAAACCGCACAATCGAAGGGTAAATTTGTCAAAGCCTGGAGGAGTGAGGTGCGCTCGCCCCTTGTCGGCGAAGTCAGGTGGCCGATACACGCCGCGCCCACAGTCGCGCCAAAGCGAATGTGGCGGCGAGAACCAGCAGCACCGCAAGGACGACCGGAATCGTCGTCGACACGCGGGTGGTGAAGTCGTAGAGCCATGCTGTCCCGACCCCGGCCGCGGTGGCAACCAGGCCGCCGACTGGAAGGGCTATTGCCACGCAGCGCACGGTCCGCCCGACGAGCTCGTCTGCGCGTGCACGCAGCGCGATCCGGAGGCTGACAACGCCAGGGATTGCATGTCGACGGGTGTTGTTCCCACTGACGTCCACGCAACCTAATCAAAAGGGACTGCGGAAACTTATGGACCCGATGTCGCCGTTGGTCATCTCGTAAGCTTCGGTCATGAAGACGTGCGGTGAGTCCTGGTCTTTCCTCGGCAGCAACCGGCGGACTGCTGGAACAAATCCGCTGCCGGGACCGATTTCGTGACGTACACCGGAACTGTCCATGCTGACCATCACCAGTTCGTTGTGGGATCGCAGTCCGCAGAGACCTACGAACCGACTGCGACCGGCAGCGTCATCGAAGTCGGGCCGAACTTCGTGACTGTCATGACCGGGGTCGCCTACGGCCCGGTATCGGTGATGGTCGAGCTACTTGAAACCGATCCCGGCGACCCCAGCACCAGCGGCGAGTGGGAAGTCATCGAAGAAGCCACAATCAAGGTAAGCGAACCGTTCCGAGTCCTCACCATGGGCGGCGAGGTCGCCCAGGACTTCCCGACGCTATCGATCCCGAAAGGGCTCAACACCTTTCGAGTCAGCGGACGCGGACGAGATGCAAACTGGGACTTGACCGTCACCGACCCAACGGAGTCGTACCTCGTTCAGATCTGGAGAGTTGCCAAAACCGCCGCAATGCGTCGACTCCACAAGACCGACACGGCCTGGAACAACGACATCATCGTCCACAAGGTCAGAAACTGGTGGGACCCCGATCCCGTCGCGGACGCAACCATGTACATCAAGTACGGCTACGAACAGATGGCGCGCTCGGTCAAGCAAAACGCTATCGACTGGGGCGGGCGGCCGCCCACCGACAAGATCGCACGCGTGCCCTACGCTCAACAATTCGCAGGGCACGACCGAATGCTCGTCGACGCCATGGCCCGAGCCCGCGCACCCAAACTGCGCACGATCGCTGCGTGGGCTGCGCGGCGGGCCTACACGATCGCCGGTGTCGCGGACATCGATTGGATCCGCGGGGGCCTCGAGGCGTTCGACAACGGCTCTCCGCTTCCAGTCCCGTTCGACGACCGGCACAGCACCAAAGTGTGGGACGCCTTCCACGACGACGCACGCATCCATCTGTGGGAAACGTCGGACAACGGCGAACAGGTCCCGACGCTTGCTTTGGCCTCGGTGAACGCTCTGACAGACGCAAGCGGGAGCGAGCCACTACCGGCAGTGTTCAACGTTCTCCACACCGTGGCCCAAGTACAAGCACGGGTCGATGTCCCAGGGCGAGTGTTGTTGCAGAGTCAGGACTACGACTACCCAAAGATCATTGCCGATCTGCGACGGGAATTCTTTCCGAAGCTGGCGCCCGCGGATCAGTACGAACGCTGGATCGGCCACACGGTCGACGATGTCCTACAAGCGAATCCAGGCCGATGACTGTGCGTGTGTTGACCGTGATGGTCGACGGGTGGCTAATCGAGGACGGATCAGTCCGGCCGCCCGCGGTGGGGGAGCCGTTGGCGATCAGCCTCGAGTTCTTTCGTTGCGCAGAACCCGTCACCGATCCGAGACTCGGGTCGATTCGAGCCGTCGCGCACCCCACGTTGGACCGCGAACCGTTGCGCCACCCCGATGGTCACTTGCAGTGGGAGACCGTACTTCGGGGCGACGGATGGTCGGCAGCATGGCGGGCAGATCGCCCGGTTGTCGGGCAGATCGCCGAAAATGGGAGCTTCTTCGTCGATCATGCCGGCCGGACTGAACCTGTGCGCGGTCTGGTGACGCGGGTTCGCAACGTGTTCGGCACGCTGGTCTACGGTGATCAGGGTTGGATTCACGGCACGGCCGATACGCTCGAGTTGGAGGATATCGAGACGTCGCCGCGGTGGTTCGACAACGTCCCCGGCGACCGGGATCCTGAACCAGGCGACAGCAGGCGGCACCACATGGGAGTGGTGATCGACCTCGACCTCGACAACGTCCCGCCGGCGCCGATCCGGCCTCGCGTCGTACCGTCGGCCGTCAGCGCCGCTGGATCGACGCTGTGGCTCCTGGACGGGGAGTTGCCGGTCTTAGTGCGTGTTGTCGATCCGATCGGTGCTGCGGCAGCGACTGAGTACGTGCTGCCTGCGGGTGTGGTGAGCGCGCTCGCGGATCCCCGACCACGACGGGTGTTCGCTGACTATTCAGGATGCTGGGTCGCCGGTAGATCGGACGTGTTGCGGTGCAACATTGTTGACGGCGTTGTGTCCGTTGTCCGGTTCGATTTGGGTCCCGTCCGATTCGCGACCGCCCGACAAGGTTCGTTGCTGGTCGTCACCGAAGACCACGTAGTCATCATCAGCAGTAGTGGTGAGCAACAGAATGTTTCGACGCCTAGCGGCGGTCTGCGCCCTGTCATCGATTGCGCTCCGACCGATACAGGTTTCCTGCTGCTGACGCTGGGACGTCCCCGCCGCACTGTCGAGGTTTCCGAGATCGACCGAAGCGGCTATTACCGTCCAGGTCATGAAATCGAGAGCCCCGTAGCGTTATTCGTGGTTCGAACAGTCGCCGGCATTCGAGTGTTCACCTACCACGGCGTCATCGACGCTCGGTCGGGCGAGACGTTACTCGCGCAGCGATTTCTGTCGGGCGGGCGGATAGGTAACCATGTATGGATTGTTCAGCACCGCCCGAGCGGTTATGGACATCACGGGTGGTGGCCCGTCGACGACGGTGATCAGCTCCCGCCGAGAGAAGACGGGCGATGGTTGTTCGTCGTACTGAATCCAGTCACATTCGCGGTGTTGTCCGTTCGGCCGATCAAGACGTCCAGGCCCGATGTCACTGTCGATGAGGAAGGCCGCATTTGGATTGCCGGGCTCGGTGTGCGCGGAATCGAAAGGGGCGGCAGGACAGTCGAACTCGACGTCGCGTCGCTTTTGTCCTGACCGTTCGCGTCGAGGGCAATGTGTGCGGTCGTCGATCGGCGGTTGAAAGATCGGTCGTGCCACACAGCCATGAGCTCGTACCACTGGCCGTCGAGGTGGGTCGCGGTGAAGTCGTCGAAGCCAGTTGGGTACCCATCTCGCGCTCCATGCGTCGAACACGTTCGAACGCTACGAGAGGACACCGGCCCTTGCTCTATCGGTGTCTGCAGAGGGATCCGATATCGGCGACGACGCTCCCATCATGCGGGTCGACCCATCGTGCACCGGTCTCGTCGGCCCGTGGCCTTAACAGATACCGCCCTCGGCTCGGCCATTGTACGAATTGGTATCCAGCGAGTTTGTCTTGCACAACTTCCGCCACCCATGCGGCGGCATCGGCGTAGGACGCGTCCATCGACATTCCCGCGCCGCGACCGAAGCCGCCGATATCGTCGTTGCCATCCCAGCCAATGGACACGTGATAGTCGGGATCGATCTCGAACTCCCACGTCAGATGACGCATCGTCACCTCACGCCCCGCCCGAAGGCACTGCAAGTCGCGCCCGACGGCGTCGAGCGCACGCATCCATGCCTCGGGCGGATCGAACTCGGGATTGCCCATGGGCTGGCCTGCGCCGTCGAAAAGCGGGAACCGCCAGATCAGGCTGTCGCTCCGCAGCTGCTCCCACAGACTTCGCATAGTTCGCCCTCTTTCGATCGTCGCGTCAGTCTATGTGCCAGTTGAGGTCAGGGGCGCACGCGGCAGCGCGGTCCGTTCGAAAGATGAGAAGCTTGGTCCATGACTTTCGAAGCCACCGAACGCCGTTGAACGACGACGACCGAAGCGAGTCCGGTGCGCTCACTGCGTTTCTTCCATTTCTGGGCGTGCTGATGGGGTGTGTCCTGGGGTGGTTCGGCGCAACGTGGGCAGTTCGTAATGCACCTGATCTATTGCCGATCTTCGCTGTGCCCGTGAAGGATCGGGCCTCGATTGCACCTGGCCCGCCTATCGCCTACTGGCTGACATGGTTGGTCCCGCCGGCGATAATGTACAGCGTAGGGGCGTTGGTGTTGTGGCGATCCCGACGGGGACGTGCGGTGGTAGCTAGTTTTCTGATCGGGTTCACGCTGATCTACGTCGGCTTCGCGTCGTTGTGGATTTCGCTGGACACTCAGGGTTTCTCTCCGAGCTGACCTCGAGGGTTCTGACAGAGGTCCGCGTTCTGGTCGAGTATGCGGCATCGTCCTGGAAACGGTGTCTGCACTGATCTGCGATGGATCGGCGGGCCGGGTAACGCTGCGTCGGCCACGCCCACGGGACCGGCGCGAGAGCCAGTCGACGTCAGTCGATCGGGTGGCCGTTGGTACGGAGTGTGGGGAGCCAGGTGGCGAGTGTGCGTCCGAGCGTGGCGACCATTCGGGGTCCGTACACGCACAAGGTTTGTTCCCAAGGGTGGCCGAACGTGCCCTCGCTGAAGTTGTCTCGGCCGAAGATGTAGTAATCGCCGTTCGGGTAGACGGGCACGCGCCACTCTGCGTGCTCCATTGCGGCGGCGTGGGCGTTCGCGTCGAAGCGGTAGCACCTGTGTTGCCAGTCGAGGACCACGAAGGTGGGGTCGTCAGCGAATTCGGTGACGAAGCACCGCAGGGCTTCGGCGTTGACCGCGTCTACTCGGGCAGCGGCGGACGACTTCGTGCGGATGGGGTCGGCGCTTACGTCGAAGGTTATCGATGGAGACGGTTCTATGATTGCTGGCCACGTCTCGGAGTCGATCCCAGGGCGAAACCCGTATCTACCCTCGAATATCTCCCAATACTGTTCCTGCACAACCCTGTCCAGTTCCGACCACCCCGCGGGCAGCGGAGACCTGAAGTCCATGGTCAACTTGGTTGTCATCAGCTCATCGTGCCAAGTCGACTTTCTTCAGTCGAATGGATCGTGGTCCATCGGTGTCTGTGTCGTGGCGTCATCAAGGCTGGGCTGACGGTCGATCGGTCGCCCATTCCGGCCCAGGCGCCCGTCTTGCGTTGCGCTTGGTTCCCGCGGCGTCGAGGTCATGCACGAAGACCTGTCGGTATTACCTGATGCCTTCGGTGCAGAGCACTGTCCCACTGTGGTCGGTGACGCCGTACTGGGTTACTGCACTGTGTCTCAATACCTTCGGTAGGTCAGGGTGATCGGTCGCCGTCCCATACCACCACTGCGTCGTCGCGAAGCCGGGCGCCGGCGGCGACAGGATGTAGGGACATTTTTCCATCGTGTGCGAGGTGATGCACTGTCACACCGTATTGCAGGGTGGCGACGTCGGCGACCAGGCGGCGATGACACCGCCACCACACGCTTTCACTGCACAGCATGGCAACTGCGCTCTCCGTCGAGCGTTCGAGCAGTTCGCCGATCGCGTCGGCGAAGTCCTGTGTTCGGGTGTACGCAGCGTAAGCCGCGAATTGAGGGACTTGCCACCAAGTGTCTTGTGCGGGCTCGCCTGCCGGCAGACGGCGACGGCCACCGAGCCGAGGCTCGTGCAGGTACGCAATTCCGATCGCAGGTACCCACTGTGCCATGGCATCTGCTGCGACGTCGGGGTTTCGGCGACTGCCGGGGAATCTGCGGATATCGACGATCGCATCGAGTTCAGCGGTGCGGAACAACTCGGTGAGACCGTGCCGATCGAGTGTGCCGTGCCCTACCGAAATCAACATCCTCCTATCCTCGCCGATCGCACGACGGCAGGTTCGAGGCGCGCTGGTCAGGCATGCGTTCAGGACATCGACCATGGCCCGTATCTGCGCGTGTAGGGCGGTTACGAGTTCTGGGCGTCCTTCTGCCTGCACATGGTCGATGAGCATGTGCGCGCAGCGCAACGGCCGGGGTGGATCGCGAGGTCATGAACGCATCCCTTCGATTGGTTTGCGAAGCACCGAAAACTCGGCACGGACAGCGAGTCTGCGTTGTTGCCCTCGTCTAGCGTTCTACCTCAGTAAGCCGGCAGATGGTTCCCCGACGGGTACTTGTCGGGGGAACCATCCAAGGCGCGCACTACTTTGACCCGAACTTGCGAAGGTAGTTATTCCGGGCCACTTCAACGCTTACGTTTCCGCGTCGTCGAGGCATCGTCGAGAGCTTTCGCGCGCTTCTCGGCGCGCTTCTCCTTCAGTGACTGCGTCGGTTTTCGAAGAGATTTTCCTGGCATCCGGTCAGCCATCGAGATCGGCCTTTCGATAGTTGGAACTGTTGTCGGTTGGTCCATGAGAGGTGGACGAGGGGTGTGTGCGGTGAGGAGCAGATGATCGAAGCGCTCGCGCAACGGTGGCTCCGCCATGCCGCACTCACCGACGGCGTCGAGCAAACGTGTTGCAATCAAGGATATTTCGGTACCGGTGTCGTGCGAGCGCCACATCAAAAGGTTCAGGGCTCGGTCGGCGGAAATTCCGTAAACCAGCATCAACATTCCGGTAGCTCGATCGATGCGCGGCTGCGTCGTACCGACGCTGTGGCCACGCTCTGCGACGGCCAGTTCGACATCGTGGTCGTATGTTTCGGTGATGTCGATGTAAAGACCGGAGGTTTTCAGGTCGTGCGCTGTCGAACCCGCAGCTCGGCTACCCAACAGCACGACGTGTCGACAATGTCCGCGGGTGTCGAGAATACGAATCTTCCGAGAAGTCGGCGTCGTGGATTCGGCCATTTTCGCCATGACACCGAAAGCGTGGCCGCGGTCGGCGTGGTGAACGTGGGAAAGGACCGTTGCGGTGGTCGGTGTCATGTCCTGGGCGGGGTATCCGTGTAACGCGGCCACGTCGGGAGACCAATGCCATCGCTCGTCTGCGAGGGAAAATGAGAACTTTCCGACGGGACCGAGCGGCCTCGATGTTTGCACTGCGAATGTGCTGGTCACATCCACCTCGTTTGCTGGGATGATTTCTCGGGACAGTAGGGCGATCGTCGGCGGAAAGGTGACGACCAGGACGTCACGCAATTCCGACGACGTGCACCGTGCACGACGAGCCCGTCGGAAGCGTGTACGTGCGTGTGTCGCCTGCCCTGCTGCCGACCAACGCCGCACCCAATGGTGACGTCGACGAGCAGGTATCACCTACGCCGGCATCGGCGAGAACGCCGGAACTCACGAGAGTGAAGGTCTCGACGTCGTTGTCGTCGTCGCCGAATCGCACTGTGACGACGGAACCGACGTGGGCCGTTCCGTTCTCGACCGGCGTGCAGGTGGTGCTGCCGGCGATGAGTGCGTTCAGCTCGGCCATCCGACGGTCCACCGTGAGCAGTGACTCGAGTGCGCGATGGTAGGGGTCGTTGTTGTCGAGATCTCCCATCGCACGATGTACTGCGACGTTGTGCGACAGCACCGTTCGTCGCTCGATCAAGACCGTCAATTCGTCGCGGAGATCATCCGAATTCGACGAGCCGATCGGCGCATTGTCGATGACAGTCATACTTTCTCCTAGCGCAGTGTTTTTGTGGCGGCGACGATGCGAATGCTGCTTCGTCGCGAGATAGGTTGGCCCTGCAACTCAAAAAAGTGACGCAAAATGGGAAGCATCGGACGAGAATGGTCCGAAATGTTCAGCGGACGAGGCCGAAATGATCTGCGTTGCAAACGATCCAGTCGGAATATGCGCGGATCGCACGCGAGGTGGTGAAGCGTCGAAACGCTAACCCACCTGCGCAACGTCGGGGATCACGGCCCACACCTTCTTTCCACTCGAAGTCTTGATGCTGACTGTAGCGCAGAAAAAATAAAAAGCCAGTCGCTGACGTCGAACGGCTACGCAAAACCCGCCCTACTATTTTTCTACTCTTGACGCCCGCGTATGCCGATACGGTCGAGAAAAACCCGCGCAGCCGAATTGACCGGACGCCGCGTACGACTTACCAGCGCCAACGATCGCCGAGGCGCGGGGACGACGTCGATGTCGAGCTGCTGCAGAGTCGGTCGTTCCTGCGCGATGGCCACGGGTATGACCGCGACGCCCAGCCCGCGTTCCACGAGATCGAGGAGACGACGCATGTCGCTGACTCGAAACGCTATGTCGCGCACCACTTTCGAATCGTCGAACAACGCGTCGACCACGGTTTGCAGTCCGACGCCCGCCTCGAAATCGACGTAGGGGTACTCGCCGAGCGTCGACAGTGCGACGCGGCGGCGGTCGGCGAGCGAATGGTTCGCGCCCACCACCGCCGTCAGGGGCTCGTCGTAGGTGCGTAGTGCGAACAGGGATGTGGGCACCGGCTGCGCATCCAGGGCCACGAACGCGCAATCCAGCGAGCCTTCCTCGACTGCGTCCAGCAACGTCGTCGTGGTTGCCTCGCGCAGCACGACCTGCACCCTCGGGTAGTCGTTGTGGAACGTTTCGAGGACGGCGGGTAGGTCCACGGCGGTGAACGTCTGCACGGCACCGACCGCCAGTGATCCCGATTCGAGGTTGTCCACGCCTCGGAGATCGTCACGGGCAGCGGCCACGTCGCCGATGATGCGGCGAGCATGTGAAAGCAGAACGGCACCAGCGGATGTCAGCAGGACGCGTCGCGTCGTGCGCTCGAAGAGCTGCGCGCCCACCTGACGTTCGAGGGCTCGCACCGACGAACTCAGAGCCGATTGGGAAATGTGCAGTCGCTCTGCGGCTTTGGTGAATTGCTCGAGGTCTGCGACCGCCACGAAGTGTTCGAGTTGTCGCAGTTCCATTGTTCGACTCTATCGAACGAAACGATAGAAATTATGTGTTGGATCGATGAAGCGATTCTCGCGACGATGCAGTGATGCGAACACGTGCAACTGCCGACGCACCACTGGACTCACGCCTGACCGCGGTGATGGCACTGATTTCCGGCCTCGTGGTGGCGAACAGCTATTACGCGCAGCCACTGGTCGACGCGATCGCCGAGAGCCTGCACGCGTCGACCACGAATGTCGGACTGGTCGTCACTGCGAGCCAGATCGGGTACGCGGTGGGGCTGGCGATGCTCGTCCCTCTCGGTGACCTCGTCGAACGCAGAAAGCTGTTGGCCGTCATGTTGACCGTGACGTGCGCGGCCCTCGTGGTCATGGCAGCAGCACCGTCGTGGCAGGTCCTGGCCAGCGCAGCCGTGATAGCCGGTGCGGGCTCCGTGGTCGGTCAGGTTCTGGTGCCGCTGGCCGCGTCGTTGGCCTCCGACGACGAACGCGGACGCGTGATCGGCAACGTCATGACCGGGCTGTTGCTGGGCATTCTGTTGTCGCGGGTCGTCGCCGGTCTCATCGCGCAGGTCGGCGGTTGGCGGGCTGTCTTCGTGGTCGCGGCGTCGTTGATGGTTCTCGCGTACGTGCTGGTGCGGACCCTGCCGACGGTTCCGCCCGACGCTTCGCTTACGTACCGGGGTCTGCTGGCGTCCGTCGTGGCATTGGTTCGCGAGGAGCGCGTTCTCCGGTGGCGGATCGCGTACGGAACCACGACCTACGCGTCGTTCGGCGTCTTCTGGACGTCGGTGGGATTCCTGCTCGCGGGGCCTGCCTATGGCTGGTCCGACGCGCGAATCGGGCTGTTCACGCTGGTCGGCGTCGCCGGTGCGCTGGCGGCGCGGTTCGCGGGTCGGCTCGCCGATCGTGGCTACGCGCAGCGCCAGACAGGGCTGTTCGTCCTCGCCACGTCGCTCAGTTTCCTGCTCCTTGCCGTCGGCGAACAGCACGTTCTGGCTCTGGCGGCAGGTGTCGCGCTGCTCGATCTCGGCATCCAGGGCACCCACATCAGCAACCAGAGCCTGTTCTACCCGCTACGACCCGACGCCCGCAGCCGACTCAACACGGCGTACATGACCACCTACTTCCTGGCGGGGTCGATCGGCAGTGCACTGTCCGTCGTGGTCTACACGTGGGCGGGATGGCCGGCAGTCTGCGCGCTGGGTGCCGCGTTCCCCGCACTCGGTTTCGTGCTGTGGGTGGTCGAGTCGTTTTCGAACCGCCGCTCCCACCTGCTACCTTGAACGCCGTTCAAGTTCGCATCACGAGGAGTGAGCATGGCAGGCGCACAGGAGTCGACAGTGGCCGGTTCGAATTTCCGTATCTCGGCCCGTGACATGGCTCAGATCGCTGTATTCGCTGCGTTGCTGGCAGCGCTCGGCCTGCCCGGCGCCATCACCGTCGGCTTCAGTGGTGTTCCGATCACGCTGCAGACGCTCGGCGTCATCCTCGCCGGAGCGATCCTCGGTGCCCGCAAGGGGACGCTGGCCGTCGTCGTGTTCATCGCACTGACGCTGATCGGCCTACCCCTGCTGTCGGGTGGACGCACAGGTCTGACCGCTCTCGCCGGACCCAGCGCCGGGTACCTCATCGGCTGGATTCCCGCCGCCTTGGTCATTGGCCTGCTGACGGCACGCATTCTGCCGAAGTATCCCGTCGTGCTCGGCCTGCTGATCAACGCGCTCGGCGGCATTCTCGTCATCTACGTCTTCGGTACGTTCGGCCTGCTGCTGCGTACCGACATCGGAGTCTGGGGTGCCATCTCCGCCAACTTCGCATTCCTGCCCGGTGATGCGCTGAAGGTCGTCATCGCTACCGTCGTCGCCAAGAGCGTGCACCGCGCCTACCCGGGCCTGATCCGTTCGTGACCGAAGTGCTCGGCGGAGTAGGTGACGCGCCGGCACTGAGGTGGGCCGGCCGGACCGTCACCTATGCCGAGTTCGACGCAGCGATCGACGCGTGGCCCGACGAGCCCGTGTGCGACGCGTCGGAACTCGATGTTCCGACGGCCCTCGTCGCCGTCTTTGCCGCTGCCCGCCGGGGCACAGCAGTACGCGTCGAGAATCCCGATGCCAGGCCCGAGTCCCGCGAAATTCCCGTGGGAGCCTGGCTGCTCGTCGCCACGTCCGGATCCACCGGACGCCCCAGGCCACTGGCGCGTACCGTCGCGTCGTGGGCCGACAGCTTCGATGCATTCACCGCGATCACGGGTCTGAAGCCCGAGGACACGGTCCTGATCACCGGCCCGCTGCACGCGACGATGCACCTTTTCGCGGCCGTCCACGCGTTGCACATCGGTGCGTGCGTCACCGACGACGAGCAGATCGCGACGGCCGCGCACGCCGTGCCCGCGGTACTGCGGCGGCTCGTGCACGACGCTCCACAGCTGCGGACCGTCGTCGTCGCCGGAACCGCACTCGACGCCGGCGCGCAGGAGCGTGCCGCAGGCCTCGACCTCATCGAGTACTACGGCGCCGCCGAACTATCGCTCGTTGCCGCGCGCAGGGTGCCCGAGCCGCTGAGACTTCTCGACGGCGTCGAGGCACGAGTGGACGACGGGTTGCTCGTCGTCCGCAGCCCGTACGCTGCGCTCGGAACGCCCGAGTGGCTCGGCGTCGGCGACCTGGCCGAGCTGTCCGACGACGGCACACTCGCCGTGTTCGGCCGCGGCGATGCGGTCATCGACGTCGGGGGCACGACCGTGGTCGCCGAGGATGTCGAACGCATTCTCGACGCCATCGACGGTGTCCGAGCAGCTGCCGCGATCGGTACACCGCACGACGTGCTCGGCGCGACGGTCACCGCGGTGGTCGAGCTGGACGGCGACCTCGACACGGTCAAACAGCACGCCCGTCGCCGACTGCAGAAAGAGGCGGTTCCACGCCGCTGGGTGGTCGTCGACGAGTTGCCACGTACGGGCAGCGGAAAGATCGCGCGTGGTCGGGTGAAAGACTCGTTGTCATGACTGCGATGCCCGTTCTGGTTGCGCCGTGGCGGACGCCGATCGGAAATGCCGGGCACGGTCTCAAGAATCTGACGACGACGGATATTGCCGCGCCCGTGCTGTCCGCGGTCGTGACGTCGCTGCGCGAATCGGGATGCTCCGACGAGGTCGACGACGTCGTGCTCGGCAACTGCCTGGGTCCGGGCGGTGACCCGGCCCGCATCGCGGCCCTGCGCGCCGGACTCGGCGTCGACGTGCCCGGCGTGACCGTCGACCGCCAATGCGGATCGGGCCTCGACGCCGTCATGCACGCTGCGATGCGTGTCCGCAGCGGCGAGGACCAGCTGATCCTGGCCGGTGGCGTCGAGTCGGCCAGTACCGCGCCGTGGCGCTTCTGGCCACCGGCATCTGATGAAACTCCCGTCCGCTACACCCGTGCTCCCTTCGCGCCCGACGGCTTTCCCGACCCGGACATGGGCGTCGCCGCCGACGATCTCGCGCGCAAGCTCGGAATCAGCCGCGAGCGGCAGGACGCGTACGCCGCGCGGTCGCATGCACGCGCCGCGGCCACCGACTTCTCCCACGAGATCGTCCCGATCGTCGGCCTCTCTCGCGACGAGCGAATTCGACCCAACATGACCCAGCAGAGGCTCGCGCGCCTGCGCCCGAGCTTCGGGGCCGACGGCACCGCGACCGCGGGCAACTCGTGCGGAATCTCCGACGGCGCAGCCGCTCTCGCGGTGACGACGGAAGCGCGCGCGAAAGGACTTCCCGCACTGCGTGTTCTGGGTTCGGCGGTGGCCGGGTCGGATCCGGCGCTACCGGGCCTCGGTCCGGTGCCTGCGATCGAGAAGGTACTACGACGCAGCGGCGTCGCGCTGGCGGACGTCGGAATCGTCGAGATCACCGAAGCATTCGCGTCGGTCGTCCTGGCGGTGACGGACAGCCTCGGCGTCGACGAGAACATCGTCTGCCCGCAGGGAGGGGCCATTGCGATGGGGCATCCGTGGGGCGCGTCGGGCGCAATTCTGTTGGTGCGCTTGGCAGCTCGAATGCTTGTGGGCGACGGACCCGAGGTAGGGCTTGCGGCCTGCGCCATCGGCGGTGGGCAAGGTATTGCGATGATCGTGGAGCGTGCGTGGTGAGTGAGATCGTGTTCGACTCGGTGCGGCACTCGTTCGGGGAACGAGAAGTGTTGCGCGGCATCAGTTTGACTATCACCGAGCGCCGCGTCGGCATCATCGGCACCAACGGATCGGGCAAGTCGACGCTCGCGAGGACGATCAACGGTCTGCTGACCCCGACGTCGGGCACCGTCACCGTCGACGGCGTGGACGCGTCGAAGAAGGGCGCACAGATCCGCAAGAAGGTCGGCTTCGTCTTCACCGACCCGGACACCCAGATCGTGATGCCGACGGTCGCCGAGGATCTCGCGTTCTCGCTACGCCGGTCCGGGCTGAGCAAGACCGAGATCGCCGAACGTGTCCGGGAGATTCTGGTGCGCTTTCGGCTCGACGGCCATTCCGACCATCCGTCGCATCTGCTGTCCGGTGGGCAGAAGCAGTTGCTCGCGATCGGTGCCGTGCTGATCCGGCATCCCGAGGTCGTCATCGCCGACGAGCCGACGACGTTGCTCGATCTGCGCAACGCACGCGTCGTCGCCGAGGCACTGAATTCGATGGATCAGCAAGTGATCGTCGTGACGCATCAGCTGGTCTTGCTCGACGGTTTCGAGCGCGTCGTCGTCATCGACGACGGTCGCGTCGCCTTCGACGGCACCCCGGACGACGCCGTGCCCGCCTATCGAGAGCTCGTCGCGTGATCGGGCTGTATCGACCGGGGAACTCGCTGCTGCACCGACTGCCTGCGGGCGTCAAACTGGTGCTGCTCATCGTCGCGATCCTCGCCGCGACGATCCTGGTCCGCACGCCAGTAGCCGTCGGTGCAGTCGCGGTGGTCGTCGCAGCACTGTTCGCGACAGCCCGCATTCCGGCGAAAGTCGCTGTCGCGCAACTACGTCCGATCGTCTGGATGCTCCTGATCATCGGTGTGTTCCAGGTGATCATCACGTCGTGGCAGCGTGCCCTCGTCGTGTGCGGGCTGTTGCTGATCTCCGTCGCGCTGGCGGCACTCTTCACGCTGACGACGCGGATCAGCGACATGCTCGATACCGTCTCTCGCGCACTGCAGCCGCTACGACGGTTCGGCGTCGACCCCGAGCGCGTCGGTCTGATGCTCGCCCTCGCGATCCGGTGTATTCCGCTGCTCGCCACGATCGTGCACGAGGTCGCGGAGGCGCGGAAGGCGCGCGGCCTGCAGTGGTCGATGACGGCACTGGCCACACCGGTTCTCGTGCGGGCACTGCGGACCGCAGATGCCATGGGCGACGCCCTCGTGGCCCGCGGCGTCGACGACGACTGACACCGGCGCCGTCGACGGGAGGTAGCTGCTCAGAGCACGTGCCGCGCCTTCATGCCCGCGAACACCGGTGCGACTCGGACGACGTCGCCCGTGGTGGGTGCGTGCACCATCTGACCGTTGCCGATGTAGATGGCGACGTGGCCGGGGCCGCCGGATTGCCAGTTGCCGAACAGCAGATCGCCGGGTTGCGCCATCGACAGCGGAATTTCGGTACCGACGTTCCACTGAGTCTCGGACGTGCGCGGTAGTTTCAGCGTGCCGTTCGACGCCTTGTACACCGCGTACGACGTCAGTCCTGAGCAGTCGAACCCGCCGCCCGACGGGCCGTTGATGTTGCCGCCGCCCCACACGTAGGGCAGGCCGAGGTAGTCCATGGCGAGCTGTACGACGCGGCCGCCGATTCCGGCAAGGTCGAGCGCCGAGAACGGCGTCAGCAACGCGGCGAACTGTGGTTCCATCGCTCGGATCTTGGCGACGTACGGTTTCGTCTGATTCTCGTAATCCGGTGTTCCCGACGGCATTCCGCCTGATCGAAGCACGGCTCCGGCGCCTGCGTTGTACCCGGCGATCGTCAGATCCAGTGTGTCGCCCTGGACTCGTCCGTCGGACTTCCATTTCGATACCTGAGAATGTATGTCGCACAACAGGTTTCCCGACGCCATGACCGAGTCGGCGATGCCGTTGATGTCGGCCACTCCGTCGCCGTCGGCGTCCTTGCCGTACTTGCGCCACGTCGACGGCATGAACTGGCCGGGGCCTCGTGCGCCCGAACTCGACACGGGTGACGTCGGGCCGTAGCGAAAACCGTTCTCCGCGGCGTACAGCGCAGCGATGGTCGGGGCCGTGACGCCCTCGCAGAGCGATCCGGCGCGCGTCAGCCAGGGGACGAATGCGGTGATCGCACCGATCGGCGACAGCGAGACACCGGTGAACGTCGCGGGCATGCCCGGGAACAGTGCCCGGCGAACGGCTTCGGCGGCAGGCATGAACGCGGTCTGGTTGGTGAGGTCGGACAGCGAGAAGCTGAGTGAGCCGAACTGCATCGTGCCTGCACCGGACGGGAACAGCGACGGCGCGAACGCACTCGGTGCGACGGGAACGCTCGCCGCCAATTCCGTGGTGGGCAGGGTGGGTGATTCCGGAACCGGCGGCTCGGGTGCCGGGGCGGCCCCGGCTTCCGGCGCCGGCAGCGCCTCCGGCTCGGCGGGCTTCTCGAGCAACAGTGGGTCAGTGGCGGTTTCGAGGGCGGCGGCGCCGTTGTCGAGTGCTGCGCTCGCCGCGTCCCGCGCCGGCTCGGGCATCGACTTCAGCAAGTCGTCGAGTTGCTGCGTCAGCCCGGGCGCGCTGTTCTCCGCTGCGGCAGCCACATCCTCGGCCGCATCCTGGACAGGTTGGGGGAGATCGGTTCCTGCTACGGCGCCTGCGGCGGACACGATGACGGCAACTATCACTGCGATCGGATCGCCTGCCATGTACAACTCCTGGTGCTCGAGCTCTCCCCGACATGCCACGCCAACCCCTTCGCGTGAGCTGACTCACACATCATGCCTTGCCGAGATGATTCGCGGGCCGAAACGGAAACGAGTTCTAGTACGGCCGTGCCGGTGTTGGGTTCGCAGTAAAGTTGTCCCCGATCACAAGGAGGGGTCGTCATCACCAGAAAAGTGCTGTCACCGGACACAGTCTGGGACCCGGGTGAGCAGTTGTTGTCGCAGTGCGTCGTCACCTCGAACGCCTCGCGCACCCTGTATCTGTCGGGACAGACGGCGATCACCGCCGACGGTCGATTCGCCGGTATCGACGACGTCGAGGCGCAGATCAGGTTGGCCTTCGAGAACATCCGGCTCATCCTCGCGGCCGCGGACGGCACGCTGGACGACGTCGTGAAGGTGACGGTGTACTTCGTCGACATCGGCAATCTGGATACGTACACCAGAATTCTGGGTGAGCTGTTCCCGCAGACACGGCCCGCGCAGACCGTCGTCGAAGTAGCTCGTTTGGCGATGCCCGAATTACTGATCGAGATCGACGCTGTGGCAGTGCTCTAGAAAGTCTTTCAGATCAGCGTCGCCCAGTAATCCGAGAAGCGGATACCGATTGCGACGACGACGATCGCGTACCAGACAGCGAGGATCGTCCACCGCCATTCGAGCAGGAGCCTCGCCGCCGTGCCTGCGCTCTGGCGATCGACCAGCTGCGACAGCGACACGACGAAGATCGGCATCGTCACGGCCCAGACGACCATGCAGTACGGGCAGAGTGCGCCGATCTCGTACAGGCTCTGGTAGATCAGCCAGTGGACGAACACCTCGCCGAGGAGCGTGCCGAGGCTCAGACCGAGCCAGTACCAATGCGGGAGTTCGACCTTCGCGAGCGTCAGAACGCCGGTGACGACGACGATCGAGAACGCGACGATGCCGAGGATCGGATTGGGAAATCCGAAGACCGCGGCTTGTTCGGTGGTCATGACCGAGCCGCAGGACAGTACCGGGTTCAGGCTGCACGACGGCACGTACGACGCGTCCTCGAGCAGCTTGATCCGCTCGATCGTGAGTGTCAGTGCGGCGAGGAGTCCGAGGACGCCGCCGATCGACAGGACCCACGCGGTGACCCTCGCGGGTCTCACTGTGCTGCGGAAATGGCCGCGCGCAGGCCGTCCGGCGTCGGGTTCTGGACCACGGTGCCGTTCACCGAGACGGTCGGGGTGCCGGTGACGCCGCCCTGCAGCACGGTCTGGGTCTGGCTGGTGACGTAGTCGGTGTAGGTGCCGTCGGTGATGCAGCCGGCCACCTCGGCACTGTCCGCGCCTGCAGAGGCAGCGATGGCGACGAGCTCGTCGTCGGTCAGACCGCTGCCGCCCTCGGCGGGCTGCTGCTCGAACATGGCCGTGTGCCACGCCGGCCAATCGGCGATGTCCGCGTCCGCGACACACATGCTCGCGTTGGCTGCGCGGGTGGAGTAGTTGGTCGACGACATGCGGTCGAGAATCGCGATGGGCTTGTAGTCGACCGCGACGGTGTTGTCGGCGACGAGGCCCGAGAGGGTGTCACCGCTGATGGCTTCGAACTGCTTACAGGCCGGGCACTGGAAGTCCTCGACGACCGTGACGACGACGGCGGCGTTCGGGTCGCCGATGCGGATGGCGCCGTCCGAGGTGACTGCCGACGGGGTGGCGTCAGGTGTTGCGGTGCTGTCGTCGGACTTCTTCGATGCGATCGAGAATCCGATGACGGCGATGAGCGCAATGAGTACGACGGCGACACCGATCTGGATCAGTGTGCGGCGCTGCTTGTCCCTCTTGCCCTGCAGAGCGGCAGCGGCTGCCTGTGCCTTCTTCTTGCTGTTGTTGCTCACTGGTTCCCTCGCTCACCCGAAAAAGTCCTCCGGCCAGGATAAGCGCGCGAACCTGAGCGCTACGTAAGAGCGACGATCCGCTCGACGGCGTATCCGTAGCCCGCGATGCCGAGTCCGGCGATCACTCCGCTGGCGATGGGGGAGACGAACGAGTGGTGACGGAACTCCTCGCGTGCGTGGACGTTGCTGATGTGCACTTCGACGATGGGCACCTCGGGGATGACGAGTGCATCCCGGAGTGCGACGGACGTGTGAGTGAGACCACCGGGGTTGATCACGATGCCCGACGCCTTCCCACGGGCTTCGTGGATCCAGTCGATGAGCATGCCCTCGTGATTCGACTGTTCGGCGCGGACGGTGCGTCCGTGCGCGGCAGCGGTTTTCTCGCACAGGGCGACGACGTCGTCGAGCGTTTCGTGACCGTACACGTCGGGCTGACGGGTACCGAGCATGTTCAGGTTCGGTCCGTTGAGCACCAGGATGTAGCTGTCGGTCATGGGATTGCTCACTTTCTCTTCGCCTCGCGCCGCCGGGTCGAATCCTTCCACAGGCCACCCGGCAGAATGTTCACAGTGAAAACGGTGTGGGTCGTGTGGGGAGTCGGCGTCTTCGCGTACATCGTCGCCATCCTTCACCGCACTGCTTTCGGCGTCGCCGGTCTCGAAGCGGCGTCTCGTTTCTCGATCAACCCAGCGGTGTTGTCGTCGTTCGTCGTGCTGCAGGTCGTCGTGTACGCGGCGATGCAGATCCCGGCAGGACTGCTGTTGGACCGTGTCGGATCGCGCAAGATGATCGCGCTCGGTGCGCTTCTGATGACGACGGCGCAGGTCATGCTGGCCGTGACGGAGTCGCTGCCGGTGGCCGTCGCGGCCCGTGCCCTCGTCGGTATCGGTGACGCCCTGACGTTCATCTCGGTGCTGCGGCTGGTGCCGCGATGGTTCCCGCCGCGTCAGGTGCCGATCGTGTCGCAGCTGACCGGTCTGATCGGGCAGTCGGGACAAATTCTGTCCGCGGTGCCGTTCCTGATTCTGCTGCAGGGACCCGGGTGGACATTCGCGTTCGGCAGTGCCGCGTCGCTCGGCCTGTTGGCTTTCGTGCTCGCGTTGTCCCTGATTCGGGACACACCTGCCGGCGCCGACGTCGTCGAATCGACGACGTCCCTGCGGGAGACGTTCGGGTCGATCGGCCAGGTGTGGAAGCGCCCTGGCACGCGGCTCGGCTTCTTCAGTCACATGGGCACGCAGTTCTCGATCACCGTGTTCGCGCTGCTGTGGGGCATTCCGTACCTGACGTCCGGGCAGGGTCTGTCGGCGTCGACGGCAGGAGGGTTGC
The DNA here is from genome assembly GCF_019835205.1 of Rhodococcus sp. BP-261. Lineage (NCBI taxonomy): Bacteria > Bacillati > Actinomycetota > Actinomycetes > Mycobacteriales > Nocardiaceae > Rhodococcus > Rhodococcus sp. BP-261. The sequence goes on from NZ_JABUCO010000018.1 coordinate 99,721, forward strand.
TGTCCATCTCGGTGGTGTCGTCGGTGTTCTCCGGCATCTGCCTCGGCATCCTCACCGGCCGGTATCCGATGCGTCGGTCGTGGTTGGTGCTGGCCGTCATGGTCAGCAATGCCGCGATGTGGGGCATCGTGCTGGCGCTGCCCGGCCCCGCGCCGTTGTGGCTGCTGGTGCTGCTGGTCGTCGTCATCTCGGTCGGTGGTCCCGGGTCGATGATCGGGTTCGACTACGCCCGTACCTTCAACCCGAGCGCGAACCTCGGTACGGCTCAGGGCATGGTCAACATCGGCGGGTTCACGGCGTCGCTCCTCGTGATCGCCGCGATCGGGTGGATTCTGCAGGCGCTGGGCGGTTACACGTTCGACGCGTTCCGCGTCGCCTTTCTCGCGCAGTACCCGGTGTGGATCGTCGCGATCGTCGGGGTGTTGCTGACGCGTCGCAAGACTCGTCGTCAGCTGGCCGACGAGGGCATCTACCCGCACACGATGCGGGAGGTCATTCAGCGCGTTCGCGACCGGTAGTGCTTCCCGCGAGCGTCGCGACGGCCGTCGGCGCGGCCAGACCCCGCAACGTGACGTGCCCTGTGCCATGCCACTGCTCGGCCTCGTCGGCCGCGGCGACGTCGACGAGATCCGCCGCGACGAGGACCCGCGACGGTTCGGTCTTCGCCAGGTCCGACAGCCTCGCCGCACAGTTCACCGGCTCGCCGATGACGGTGTACTCGTAGCGTGTTTTCGCACCGATGTCGCCGGCGAAGACCTGTCCGGCTGCGACGCCGATTCCGAAATCCATCGAGTCGAGTACCTGCAGCGCGACGCGCAGATCGCGTGCGGCGCGCAACGCAGCCGTTGCCGGGTCGTCGATGGGCTGCGGCGCACCGAAGATCGCGAGTGCCGCGTCGCCCTCGAATTTGTTGATGAAGCCGAGGTTGTCGTCGACGGTTTCGACGACGATCGCGAGAAACTCGTTCAATGCTTCGGCGACGCGTTCGGGCGGATGATCGACGGCGAACGACGTCGACCCGACGAGGTCGATGAACAGCACCGCCGCGTAGCGGACGTCGCCACGGGGGAAGTCCGACTCCTCGAGCGCGCGCGAGGCGACCTGTGCGCCGACGTGTCGACCGAACAGGTCACGAAGACGCTCACGCTCGGCCAACCCGGCGGCCATGCTGTTGAATCCGCGCTGCAGAGTTCCGATCTCGGAAGCGTCGTAGACCGGGACCGCGACGTCGGTTCTGCCGTCTTCGATTTCCGTCATGGCCGAGCTCACTTCACGGACGGGCTCCGACACGGACCGGGCGACGAGTATCGTCCCGCGCAAGCCGGTGGCCAGCGCGATCGCCGACACGATCAGTATCGGGAGCTCGATGGGTGCCTCGATCTTCAGGGGCGTACCGGTGGCGTGGACGACGACGATGAGCGTGATCGCCGCGACGGGAATCGCCGTGCAGACCAGCCACGTGCCGATGAGCCGGGTGAGGACGGATGATTCCGGCCGCGTTCTCGGTGCCGTCGCCGACGCGAGCGCGGCCACCGGGCGGAGTGCTCGCTCGGTGAGAAGGTAGCCCGTGCCCGCGGTCGTCACGGCGCCGAAGACCGTGCCGACGACGATCAGCACGGTGATGTCGCGATCGGTGTCGTGGGTCAGCAGCGCAAGCGCGAAACCGAAGACGAGCCACATCACCAGGTGGGAGATCGTGTGACGCAGCGGTGTTCGGACAGCGTGCCGGGACTGTCCTGCCGTCGGGACGTCCCCGCGCGCGACCCACCGCAGAGTGGGAACGATCAGCAGGACACCTGCCGCTGCGCCGGTCGTGATGCCCAGCGGCACGATCCAGCGGAATGCGCTGTAGGCCGGGTCGGTCAGGACACCTGCCACCGACGTCGACTCGGATCGAGCCAGTAGAGCGACGACGAATCCGACCTGGACCGCGGCGACGACGTTGAGGACGATCAGCGAAATGCCGTAGTGCGCCGCAACTCTGCGAACCTGAACCTGGTTGTCGGGCATGGTGTCGAATTCTGCTCTTCTCACGTGCCCGGCCGGGTGAAATCTCTTTGCAATCTCATCCGGCCGCGAGCATGCTGGTGGTCTGCTTTTTAGTTGCATGACGTAAGCAAACAAAACGTAAAGGTGTGACCAAGCGTGGTATCCCAACCTGACGTGACGGCATCCGATTCCGGCGAGTACAGCCACCGGGAGATCATGACGATCCTGTCCGGGCTGATGCTCGGCATGTTCCTCGCTGCGTTGGACCAGACGATCGTGTCGACGTCGGTGCGTACGATCGCCGACGACCTCAACGGGTTCTCGATCCTGGCGTGGGTGACGACGGCGTACCTGATCACCTCGACGGTGTCGACGCCGTTGTACGGCAAGCTGTCCGATCTCTACGGGCGCAAGCCGTTCTTCATGACGGCCATCTCGATCTTCGTCGTCGGCTCGATGCTGTGTGGGATCGCGACGTCGATGTACGAGCTCGCTGCGTTCCGGGCCGTGCAGGGCCTCGGCGCGGGCGGTCTGATGTCGATGGCGCTGGCCATCATCGGCGACATCGTGCCGCCCCGTGAGCGAGCGAAGTACCAGGGCTATTTTCTGGCCGTGTTCGGCACGTCGAGCGTCCTCGGTCCCGTCATCGGTGGCCTGTTGGCCGGCCAGTCGTCGATCCTCGGGATCACCGGGTGGCGCTGGGTCTTCTACATCAACGTTCCGCTCGGCATCATCGCGCTCGTCGTGGTGTGGCGGGTGCTGAATCTGCCCGTGTATCGGCGGGAGGCGCGCGTCGACTGGTGGGGAGCGGTGTTGCTGACCATCGGCCTCGTCCCGTTGCTGATCGTCGCCGAGCAGGGCCGCGTCTGGGGATGGACGTCGGCGCGCGCGTCGACATGCTTCGCCATCGGTGTCGTCGGCGTCGTGCTGTTCGTTCTGGTCGAGATCAAGATGCGCGACGACGCCCTCATCCCCATGCGGTTCTTCCGGAACCGGCTGTTCGCGCTGTGTATCGCGGTCAGTGTCATCGCCGGTGCGGCGATGTTCGGTGGTATCTCGCTGTTGCCGCAGTATCTGCAGGTCGTGAAGGGCTCGTCGCCGACGCTCGCCGGGTATCAGACGCTTCCGCTCGTCGGGGCGCTCATGGTCGCGTCGATCGTGTCGGGTCGCGTCATCTCGAAGACCGGCCGATACAAGATCTTCCCGATCGTCGGCACCGCGTTGATGGCGGTTGCGATGTTCGCGTTCCACTACGTGGGTGCGGACACCCCGCTGTGGCAGACGATGATCGTGATGGCTGTGTTCGGCATCGGACTGGGGTCGATGATGCAGCCCCTCACGTTGGCGATCCAGAACGCGATGCCACCGAAGGACATGGGTGTGTCGACGTCCGCGGCGACGTTCTTCCGCCAGATCGGAGCGACGCTGGGTGTCGCGGTGTTTCTGTCGATGCTGTTCAACCAGCTCACTCCGAAGACCGGGGATGCGCTCGTGGCGGCCAGTTCGGATCCCGAGTTCCAGGAGGCTGTGAAGACGGCTGCCACAAGCAGTGATCCGCTCGAGTCCGGCTTCGCGAACGCACTGATCACGCACGATTCCTCGGTCGCGGGGAGTGCGCTGACCGACTCGTCGTTCATCCAGAAGATCGACTCGGTTCTGGCCGAGCCGTTCCGCATAGGTTTCTCGAACGCGATGGACTACGTGTTCCTGGCGGTGTCGATTCTGATGGTCGTCGGATTCGTGCTCGTGCTGTTCGTCGAGGAGGTGCCGCTGCGGACGATGTCCGGCATCGCGGCCGCGCGTCAGGAGCGGGAGGCGGAGGCGGCTGCTCAGGACGCTTCCGACGATGCGGCTGGGGCCGAATCGGAGGAGAAGCGTCGGTAGTACCTCGTTCGACGGCGCCCGAGACTCACTGCTTTCCTCGAGCGAGCTCCCAGGCCTGCCGCAAGTAGCGGGGTCACTCTGGTCACAAGACATCTTCGATGGAGGACCACCGTGACCACACCACTTCTGCCACCGCGAGCGACTCCGCAGCCGCGCGCTGCGTCTCGGCACCGCCGCGCGCGTCGTTTCACGTCGAACCGCGATCATGTTCTGCTGGCCGCGCTGCTCGTCGCCACGGCGGTGCTCTATCTGTGGAATCTGACTGCGAGCGGCTACGCCAACACCTTCTATGCCGCGGCGGCGCAGGCGGGTTCGAAGGACTGGACGGCGTGGTTCTTCGGTTCGCTCGACTCGTCGAACTTCATCACCGTCGACAAGCCGCCGGCGTCGCTGTGGGTGATGGGCCTCTCCGCGAGGATCTTCGGATTCTCCAGCGCGAGCCTGCTCGTCCCGCAAGCGCTCATGGGTGTCGGCGCGGTGGCGACGGTGTATGCCGCGGTGAAGCGGGTCGCGAATCCGACTGCCGGTCTGCTGGCCGGTGCTGCGTTGGCGTCGATTCCCGCTGCTGCTCTGATGTTCCGGTTCGACAATCCCGACGCGCTGCTGGTGCTGCTGATGACGGTGGGCGCGTACTTCGTGGTGCGGTCGTTGCAGACTGCGGTCGGTCTTCGTGCTGCGATGTGGCTCGCGTTCGCCGGTGTCGCACTGGGATTCGCGTTCTTGACGAAGATGCTGCAGGGCCTGCTGGTGTTGCCCGCGTTCGGACTGACGTATCTCGTTGCGGGACAAGCACGTCTGCGTGCGCGCCTGCTGCATCTCGTCGGTGCTTTCGCGGCGTTGATCGCCGGTGCCGGGTGGTGGGTCGTGACGGTCGCGTTGTGGCCTGCCGATGCTCGTCCGTACATCGGTGGTTCGACGGACAACACCGTGTTGGATCTGGTGCTCGGCTACAACGGGCTCGGGCGCATCTTCGGAGGAAGCGGCAACGGCGGTGGGGGCGGTGGCGGCGGAATGAGCGGCGCCGCTGCGGGTTCCAGTTTCGGCGGCGCCACCGGCCTGGATCGGTTGTTCGGCAGCGAGATGGGTATCGAGATCTCGTGGCTCGTTCCGGCTGCGCTGATCGCGTTGGTGTTCGGGTTGATTGCTCGCGGTCGCGCGCCGCGGACGGACCTGCTGCGAGCCTCGCTCGTGCTGTGGGGCGGCTGGTTCCTCGTGACGGGCCTGATCTTCAGTTACATGTCCGGCACGATTCATCCCTACTACACGGTGGCTCTGGCGCCCGCGATCGCAGGTCTGATCGGTACGGGCGGGTACGCACTGTGGTTGCGCCGTGAATCGGTCTGGGGCAGAGCGGGTCTGGCGACAGTCATGCTCGCTGCCGGAATCTGGTCGTGGGTCTTGCTGAACCGCAATGCCGATTGGCTGCCCGCATTGAAATGGATCTTGTTGGTGGGCACGGTCGTCGGAGCTGCGCTGTGGCTTGCGGCCGGTCGGTTCCGGAAGTTGGCGGCTGTCGCGCTGATCGTCGGGGCGCTGGCAGGACTCGGTGGTGGGACGTCGTACGCCATCGCGACGGCGGCGACCGCGCATGGTGGATCCATCCCGACCGCTGGTCCGACCGGTGCCGTCTCGGATACCGGTATGGGCGGCGGCATGGGTGGCGGCATGGGTGGCGGCGGCATGCGGATGCCGAGTGACGGTCAGGCGCCCGGTGGTGAAATGCCGAGTGGTGAGATGCCGGCCGGTGGAATGTCCGGCGGTGAGGTGCCCAGCGGTACGGGTGATGGTCAGCAGCCCGGCGCGTCGGTGTCCGACAGCACCCAGGGCGGTACTCCGTCCGGCGGCGCTCCGTCCGGCGGCCCGGGTATGTCGTCGCAATCGTCCGATGCGGTGAACGAGTTGCTCGAATCTGCCGGCACCACGTGGTCGGCCGCGGTGAACGGTTCGCAGTCGGCCGCGACGTACGAGCTGGCTACCGATACGGCCGTCATGGCGATCGGTGGGTGGAGCAGTGACCCTGCTCCGACGCTCGACCAGTTCATCGCGTATGTCGCGGACCATCAGGTGAAGTACTACATCTCGAGTGGTCAGGGCGGAGGCATGGGCGGACCGGGCGGTCCCGGCGGTGGCTCGGACAGTACGTCGTCCGAGATCGCAGAATGGGTGGCCGCCAATTTCACGGCCACGACTGTCGACGGCACGACTGTCTACGACCTCAGCACCTACGCCGGCTGAGCCACGCAGCACCAAGACATGGCAGCCCCCGACCTCAGGCCATGACGCGTAGATCCCCTGTCCTGCCATCACGGTGGGGCAGGGGATCGTCGTTGTCGGATCGCCTGTGTCAGAACGGTGCTGGGTCATCGGCGTCTACCCTTTCTTTTCCGGTGATGTCGACGTTCCAGGGGTCGGTGGGTTGATCGTGGTTGGTGGTCTCGCTGGCCTTCTCGGCCTGGCTGGTCTTTTCTGTCGCGTTGGTCTTGTCGGGCTCGCTGGTTTTGTCGGGCTCGTCGGGCGGTGGGGCTGTCGATTCCGGTTCGTGTGATGTCTTTTCGCATGTGGGTCGGCGTTTGCGGGGTATGTGTGGTGTGAGTGTGTGGCCGGTGAGATCGGTTGCGCCGACGCTGCTTCCGGGGAGGGTGACGGCGGTGCTGTCGGAGTTCGATGTCCAGTGTTCGATGGCTCCGGCGAGCATGGTGGTGTGCCAGGCGCCCATGGTTTTGAGGGAGTGGTGGTAGCGGCACAGGCAGTGCAGGTTGGTCAGGATCGTCCAGCCGCCGTGGGCGGGGTCGTGGTGGAGGTAGGGGATGATGTGGTCGAGTTCGCAGCTGGCTGCGGGGACGTCGCAGCCGGGGAATCGGCAGGTGCGGTCGCGGTGACGGACCAGGTCGGCGAGCTGTGTGCGGGGCTTGTACTGCAGTGCTCCGGCGGGTGGTTCGATGAATCCTCCGTGGCCGTCGGGGTAGAGCGCCTGCGCGACAGCGGGGTTGGCGGCGATTGCTTTCTCGAGGGCGGCGATGAGTGTGTAGGAGCCGCGGTAGGGTGCGGTGTCGGCGGGGACAGTCTGTGCGCGAGAGGCGCCTGCAGCGGGTTTCGGCAGGCGTAGTCCGCGTCGGCGTCGCCCGCGTCCGAGTGGGTGGAACGTCAGATGATCGACAGATGCCGGGCGTCCGGTAGCTGCGGGGTCATTCTCGGATTCGGCCGCGGCGTCCCCGGCATCACCCTCCGGCTCGGCGCTTTCGTGACCGGCCGTTCCTTCGGCCGCCTCGCTGCCGTCTTCTTCGACCTGGTCGTCGGCCGCGTCGCTGTGGTTTTCCTCGACCTGGTCGTCGGTCTCGGCCGCAGGAATTCCACTCTCGGCGGTCTCGGTGGTCTCGCTGTCGTGACCAGCCCCGCCCTCGACCGCGTCGCTGTCGCCTTCCTCGCCTTCGCCTTCGTCGGCGGCAGTGGTCGTGCTGTTCGCGTCCTGCTCGGCGCCTTCGGTGTCGGTGCCGGTGTCGGTTTCTTCTGCGGTCGCGGCTGCGTCGCTTACTTCGTCGTTGTCGGCCGTGTC
>NZ_JABUCO010000019.1:0-106606 GCF_019835205.1 Rhodococcus sp. BP-261
GGTCGGGTCGGGTGGTGAACACCTTCTTCGAGCGTTGCACACCGCGCACCCCGGCGCAGCGCATCAACCGGCGCGTCTGTTCACGGCCGACCCGAACACCCCGGCGGCTCAGCTCTGCGTGCATCTTTTTGACTCCGTACACCGAGTAATTGTTCTCGTGCACGGTCTTCACCAGTGGCACCAGTTCGCCGTCGCGGATTGAACGTGCCGATGCAACACGGCTTTTCGCTGCACGATAGCCTCGCGAGGTAAGGAAGACCACACCCGCCGCCCGCAGAGCGCGACAGATGAACTCGACCCCGAAACGATCGCGGTACGCGTCGATGAACGCGATCATCTCGTCGTGGTCCGGTCGAGTTCCGAGGCGAAAAACGCGCTCGCCGATTTCAGTAGCTCGTTCGTTCGCTCGAGTTCGGCGACCCGCTTCTTCAGCCTGCGGATCTCGTTGTGCTCGTCGCTGCTGACCCCCCGCCGTTCACCGGCATCGACCTGGGCCTTGCGTCGCCACCTGCGCAGCGTCTCCTCACCGATCTGCTGCTTCGAGGCGACCCGGCGAATCGCCTCGAACTCCGAGAGCTCGGCGTCGGATTCCAACACCGTCTCCACCATGCGCACTGCTCGCTGCCGGAACTCCGGCGGGTACTGACGTGGCATAGCTCCATCCTCCTACAAAGAACGGAACAAAACCTGGGGTACTTCAGCAGATGTTGGCGTCGGGGCAGATGGGTCGGCATCGGGGGTTGCCGGTGACGGCGGTGGTGTCGATGTCGTGGAAGGATTTCGAGGCTGGTACTGGTCATGCGGTGACGGCGACGGGGTCGTTGGTGAAGATGCGTGATGCCATTCGAATGGCATCGCATGCGCATCACTATCTGGTGTTGTTCGATGAGCAGGAGCGGCCGTTGCAGTTGCGGCGGACCAAGCGGATTGCGTCGGAGGATCAGCGGATCGTGTTGATCGCGGCCGATCGTGGGTGCAGTTTTCCTGGTTGTACTCGTCCGGCGACGTGGTCGCAGGTCCATCACGTGACGGAGTGGGCGGCCGGTGGTAATACCGATATCGAGGATTTGACGTTCGGGTGCGATCAGCATCATCGGCTTGTCGGGTCCGGGGAGCATGGGTGGGCGACGACGAAGGCTGGTCCTGGGCATCGGTATGCGGGGCGTACGTTGTGGCATGCGCCGGCGTCGATCGATCCGAGCCGGAGGGGGCGGGTCAATCATTTTCATCACCCGAACGAGTACATCTATCCCTGCCCGGAGGTTCCGCTACCGGACATGCCTGCGCCGGATAGCCCTGCGTCGGGTGTGCCTATGTACGAGGCGGACACGCGCGCGGCCTGCCAGCCCGAGCCCCTCCAGCCCGAGCCCGAGCTTTTCGATGACATTCGCGACGATCAGGCCACCCGGTCCGATGCGGGAACACCCGGTGGGCAGCCGGCGACCGGGGTGTCGGGCGGTAGAGGATCTGCGGGCGGGCCGGATTCGGTTGGTGGGGAGGTCGATCCACCGGCCGCCTGATCGGCGGCGGCTGGGGTGGTGGGCTGCAGGACGGCCCGCCCCAGCTGAGTCCGGCCGACCACCACATCCTGCACCCAGCGGCACACAGAGCATGACGTGTGCCGCCTACAGTCGTGCTCTGAGAACGTCGGTGCGCTCGCCGACTGTGGCTGCGCATAACCAGGCGTCGAGAACAGCTGTCAGAAGTCCCGTTCCACGCGCAGGGTCCCGATAGTCGTTGCGAGACCGTCGTATTGCGCGACGAGGAACAGGAATTCGATCATCTGCCGCTCGTCGAACTCCTGCGACAGTGCCTTCCATGTCGGGTCGGACAAATCCTTGGTGTCGAGCAATTCGTCCGTCGCGGCAAGAATGACACGGTGCTTGGGGCTGAGACCCTCGGCCGTCGGCCCCTCGTGCACGAGAGCCAGCAGCTCTGCCGTCACGCCGAAGCGACGTCCGATACGGCTGTGATGATCCATCTCGTAACCGCAGTCGCGCAGATACGCGATCCGGTTGATCACCAATTCCGTTTCCTTGGGCGGAATTCGGCCACCCGGCATCATTCGACCACTGAAGATCAGCCAACCCCGGAACAGCCCTTTGGCGCGACCGACCGTACTGAACAGATGCGCATCGGGCGTCCCGGCGACTTTCGACAGGACGCGACACAACACCCAGTTGATCGGGCCGAGTTGCTTGAAAGAACCGGTCGGAATCCGAGGTGTGCTCATCGGCCCGACGCTACCTGCGACGCCTACCGCGCACCACGTTTCCTGTGAACAAGAGCGTGTGACTCCTCGATCAGATCCTCGACGAGACCGTCGGGCACATCGCCGTCGAGTTGGATGGTGACCCAGTGACGCTTGTTCATGTGGTAGCCCGGCACGATGTGCGTGTGTTCGCCGACGAGCACCTCCGCGTGCTCGGGCGCGCACTTCAGTGTCACTCTGTCGTTGCCGTCGTCACCGGCTCCGAGCACGGCGAAAATCTTCCCGCCGGTCTTGTAGACAGAGGTTTCGGGACCGAATGGGTGGGTGAGCTCGGCGTCCGGCAGCGCGGCGCAGTGCGCGTGCACGCGTCCGGACGTCGTCACGACTTGCGCCAGTGATCGAAGCGATTCTTGATGTCCGACGCGACGTCACCGATTCCGTTCCCGACGGCGTCGACGGCTCCGGTGAAACCACTGCCGAGGTCACGCAGGGTCCTGATCAGCGGGTCTTCGGACGTGTCGAAGCTCTGTTTGTAACTCTTGGCTGCAGAGCGGAACTCGTCGCCGACCTTCGCCTCGTGGTCCTGCGACTTGCGCGGGTACTCCCCACGAAGGACGGCCGCGTATTCGCCGCTGTCGACCCACTTCTTCAGCTCTGCTGCACGAAGAACCGAGAACGGGTGCGACAGCAGTTCGATATTGAGCAGCTTCAGCACGCCGTCGCGCAGGTCGCCGCTGGCCTCGTACTCGGCTGCCTGCGCGAGGAACGCGTCGATGTCGATTTCGCTGATCCGCGCGCCGCCCGCAAGTTTGAGTTGCACTCGCAACGCGGTGTGCACGTCCTGCCCGCACAGCAATCCGGCTCGGTCACCCGAAAGTTCCGATTTGCGTTGCCATTCCATGAGTCCGGCGATGATCGCGCGAAGTGCCCAGCCGCCCACCGGGATCCAGCCGATCGTTCCGGCCAGACGCATCAGGTGCATGAGAATCGTGCGGTACACAGCATGGCCGGACAGAGCGTGACCCAGTTCGTGTCCGACGACGAATCGCTGTTCCTCGTAGGTGAGGATGTCGAGCAGACCCGTCGTGACGACGATGAACGGCCGGTCCATACCGATCGTGAACGCGTTGACCGCAGGCGACTGCAGCACGAACATCTCGGGAGTCTCGGCGGCGCCGAGAATCTCGACGCAGTCGGCGCGCAGATCGTCGAGATCCTTGAACTGCCTGCTGTCGACGCGCACCGACGTCGCCAGATACATCAGTCGGTGCTGACGTTCCTGCAGTAGCCCGGACAGTGTGCGGAGAACCGTGTCGAATCCCTTGAGCGTGCGCAATGTGACCAGCGCTGCTCGGTCGGAAGGGTGTTCCCACGCCCGAGAACTGATGTCGGGGAACTCGATGCGCGTGCGATCCGGTGCTGCCGTCAAGCCATTCTCCCAGCGTCACGGGTGTCAACGAACATAATTCGTCGTTCAAAGTATCAGTAAAGACGTCGCACGGCAGGGATGAAGCGCTGCGGAGGTAATGCTTAGGCTAACCTCATCCCGAAACCGGTCGATGAACGAAGGATTGAACGTGGCAAGTTCGACAACGCACTTACGAGCATTCGCGATCGTCATCGCGACTGCAGCGATGACAACGGTGATGACGGCCTGTTCGTCGGCAGACGCGGGCGAGGCGCAGTCCGGCAGTGAGAGCAGCACTCGCGTCGTCGACCATGCTCGTGGCACCACCGAAGTGCCTGCGTCGCCGCTGCGTGTCGTGACGCTCGAACCGGTCGAGCTCGACACGGCCGTCGCACTCGGGGTGATCCCGGTGGGAACCGCGGTGCTCAGCGAAACGACGGGTGTGCCCGCGTACCTCGGTGCGGAGGCTGCGGACATCACGCCGATCGGTACCGTCGCCGAACCGCGGATCGAGTCGATCGCTGCGCTGCAGCCCGACCTGATCCTGGGAACCGAAACGCGGCACGGCGAGTACTACGAGCAGCTCTCGGCGATTGCACCGACGGTGTACATGGCGTCGCAGTCCGATCCGTGGCAGGACAACGTCCGTCTCGTCGGGCGCACGCTGGGACGCGAGGGCGAAGCCGAGGCCCTGCTCGACGACTATGCGGATCGGTGCGACGACATCGCAGCGAAGCACGACACGGCAGGCAAGACCGCGCAGCTCATCCGCCCGCGGAACGACCAGCTGACGCTCTACGGTCCGCTGTCGTTCGCAGGCAGCACACTCGAATGTGCGGGCTTCACGACGCCGCCGCGCCCGGAGTGGGCCGACGAGATCTCCGTCGACCTGTCGCCGGAGCTCGCCGCGCAGGCTCGGGCCGATCTGATCGTCGTCACCGCGACGAATCCGGCTGATCCAGCGGCGATTCCGGCGGCGGTCACGGAAAATGCTGCGGCACTGCCCAACCCGCACGCCGTCGATCAGTCCTTCTGGATCACCGGCGTCGGGCCGAAGGGTGGACAGGCAGTGCTCGACGACATCGACCGGATACTGGCCGAGCAGAACTGAACGGTCAAATCTGAACGGACAGTGCGAATCTCGCCATCGACAGCGCTTGGGTAGCGCGATCGATGACGACGTTCTGCGACAGGTCGATATGCGACGACAACAATGCCCGGGCCGCGTCGAACTTCCCTGCCAACACCGCTTCACCGATGGCGATGTGCTCGTCGATGGTGTCGACGACACTGTCGCGTGCGACATAGCCGAACATTCGGACCGGCCGGATCCGGGCGTTGACCGTCTCGAGAGCGTCGGCGAGTGCTCGGTTTCCCGCCGACCTCAGCAGTGCGACGTGAAACAGCTCGTCCTGGGTGACGAAGTCGACGTCCGGTTCGGGCGGCGTGGAGCGCAAGCGTTTCCACTGTTCGACGACCGGTCCGAGCATGTGCGGGTCGTGTTGGACCGACCCGGCGGCGACGCGCGTGATTCCCTGCAGCTCCAACGTCGTTCGCAATTCGTACAGGTCCGCGAGGTCACCGACGTGCGGACGATAGGGGTACAGCCCGTCGTCGCCGCGCATGACGAGGCCGTCGGCCAGAAGTCGTGCGAGCGCCTCACGCACGGGTGTACGTGAGACGCCGTAGAGCTCTGCGAGTCGTTCCTCCCCGAGTCGTTCGGTTGCCGGGATCGCGCCGGAGACGAGGTCGCGTCGCAGTGAGAGATACACCTTCTCGCGAAGGTCCCTGCGTGGCATGGGCAGTCGCGATCAGATCGCCATCGCCGCACGCACGTCGGCCTCGGAGTCGCTACCACCGGTGCCGGACGACGTGATGCGGCCGGCTTCGAGGATGTAGTACTGCTGCGCCGATTCGAGTGCGAACCCGATGTGCTGCTCCACCAGAAGAACTCCGAGACCGCCGCGACGAGTGAGCTCGAGGATGGTGCGTTCGATCTCGGCGACGACGGACGGCTGAATGCCCTCGGTCGGCTCGTCGAGAACGATCATCTTCGGCTCGGTGATGAGGGCGCGCGCGATCGCGAGCTGTTGTCGCTGCCCACCGGAGAGCAGGCCTGCGCGACGGGTAAGCAGATCCTTCAGTGCCGGGAACAGGTCGAGCGCCTCATCGATCAGGGCTTTGCCGCGCTTACGGCCATCGGCGACGACCTGCAGGTTCTCGGCTGTGGTGAGTTGCCCGAACGACTGCTGGCCCTGGGGGACGTACGCGAGCCCGCGGGCGACGCGAGCGCTCGGCCGCAGGGCCGTGACGTCGGCCCCGTCGAACATGATCTTGCCCGAGCCGACCTTCAGCAGACCGACCGCAGCGCGCAGAAGCGTCGTCTTGCCTGCGCCGTTGTGCCCCATGACGGCAGCGACACCGTCGGCGGGGACGGTCAGCGACGCGCCGTGGATGACTTCGCTGCGGCCGTAACCTGTTCGTACGTCGACGAGTTCAAGCATCTCCTGCCCCTTCTTCTGCGATCTGGTCGAGTTCCTCGCCCGCCGCGGCGGTGCCGAGATAGACCTCCTGGACTTTCGGATCCGCCTGGACCTCGGCGACGGTGCCCTCGGAGAGAACACGACCACCCGCGAGGACGGTGACGGAGGTGGCGAACGCGCGCATGAAATCCATGTCGTGTTCGACGACGACCACCGTGCGCTCACCGCCGATTCGCCGAAGCAGTTCGCCGGTCTCCTCGCGTTCCTCGTGACTCATGCCGGCGACGGGCTCGTCGAGCAGAAGTACATCGGCGTTCTGTACCAACAACATTCCGATCTCGAGCCACTGCTTCTGGCCGTGCGCGAGGATTCCGGCCGGCTTGTCGCGGTGCTTTTTCAAGCCGATCGTCTCCAGCGCTTGTTCGATCTCGGCGCTGACGGCCTTGCGCTTGCGCAGCATCGTCGACCATGAGCGCCCGGCACCGGCCGCGATGTCGAGGTTCTGCAGGACGGTGAGCTGCTCGAAGATGCTGGCGGTCTGGAACGTTCGTCCGACACCGAGGCGTGCGATCTGATGGACCTTCTTCCCGATCAGCTCGACGCCCGACTTCGTGACCGATCCCGTCGCCGGAACCAGCCCGGTGATGGCGTCGATCAGCGTGGTCTTGCCTGCACCGTTCGGGCCGATGAGAAACCGCAGATCACCCTGCATCAGCGTGAGATTCACGTCGGTGTTGGCCTTGAAGCCGTCGAAGCTGACCGTCAGGCCACGCACTTCGAGGTACTGGCTCGACATGCCGGCGTTGCCGCCGAACGTCGGCTGGTGACTGTCGGTGTGGATCATTTGACCAGCTCCTTCTCTTCGACGTCGACGACGGATGCTTCGTCGGCTTTCTTGCGACGCCTCAGTGCGAACAAGCCCGCGACGCCCGCCGGGAAGAATCCGACGACGACGATGAACAGCAGACCCTGCGCGTACGTCCACCCGGACGGGAACTGTTCGGACAGCGTGGTCTGTGCCCACGCGACACCGAGCGCGCCGAGGACGGGGCCGAGCAGCGTCGTGCGGCCACCGATCGCGACGCCGATGAGGAACGCGATCGACGGGACGATACCGACGTCGTTGGGGGAGACGATGCCGACGATCGGAACGAACAGTGCGCCTGCGAGACCCGCGAAGAATGCCGCGGTGACGTACGCGACGATCTTGATGTTGGCCGGGTCGTATCCGAGGAAGCGGACGCGCTCCTCCTGGTCACGGACTGCGACTAGCAATTCCCCGTAGCGCGAGTACATCAACTGGCGGGTGATCGCGACGACTGCGAGCAGCACACCCGCCGCGATAAAGAACAGCATCTGTTTGTTGGCCGGATCATTGAGATTGAATCCGAAGAAAGTGCGGAAACGGTTGAGTCCGTTCGAGCCTCCGGTGCTCTGTTGCCCGATGAGGAGGATGGCGAACGCGGCGGCGAGTGCCTGGCTCAGGATCGCGAAGTACGCGCCCTTGACGCGACGCTTGAACACACCGAGACCGAGGACGAGCGCGACCAGACCGGGAACGAAGAGGATTCCGAGGATGGTCACCAGTGGCGACTGGAACGGAACCCAGTACGACGGCAGTTCGCGGATGCCCGCGATGGACATGAAGTCCGGCACTGCGTCACCGCGAAGGTCGGCGTCGGCGATCTTCAGGTGCATCGCCATGATGTACGCGCCGAGGCCGAAGAAGACGCCCTGGCCGAGCGTCAGCATTCCGCCTCGGCCCCAGGCCAATCCGATACCGACGGCGATGATCGCGTAACAGATGAACTTGCCGAGCAGGTTCAGTCGGAAGTCGCTGAGGACAGCGGGAGCGACGGCGAACAGGAGAATGGCGGCGACGGCGAACCCCAGCCAGGCGCCACGTTTCTGGACGAAGGTACTCACACCAAACTCCTTGTCTTGACCGCGAACAGTCCCTGGGGGCGGACCTGGAGGAAGATCACGATGAGGACGAACAGGACGACCTTGGCGATCGAGGCCGTCGTGTTGTACTCGATGAACGAGTTGACGATGCCGAGGGTGAACGCGGCGATCACCGCGCCCTTGATCTGGCCGAGGCCACCGACGACGACCACGAGGAACGCGTCGATCAGATAGCTCTGTCCGACAGTCGAACTCGTCGATCCGATGAGAGTCAGTGCGACGCCCGCGATACCGGCGAGGCCGGAGCCGATGAAGAACGTCGAGATGTCCGTCGTACGGCTGGAGATGCCCGACGTCTCCGCGAGATCGCGATTCTGGACGACCGCGCGGATGCGTCGACCCATCGGGGTGGTCTTGAGTGCGAACGACAGAGCGACGACGCACACGACGGCGAGGACGAGAATGAAGATGCGGGTCTTCGGGACGACGGCCCCGAGGATGTCGACGCCGCCCGACAGCCAGCCGGGCGAGACGACGTTGACGGCAGGAGCACCGAAGATGTCCCGGGCGAGCTGCTGAAGTATCAGTCCGACGCCGAACGTGACGAGCAGCGTGTCCAACGGACGGTGATACATGCGTCGGATCAACGTGACCTCGAGCAGAACGCCCATGGCGCCGCCGACGAGGAATCCGACGATCAACGAGATGAACAGCGACGCACCGCCGGCGGAGATGACTTGCTGTACGACGTACGCGGTGTACGAACCGGCCATGATGAACTCACCATGTGCCATGTTGATGACGCCCATCTGGCCGAACGTCAGCGACAGTCCCAGTGCGGCGAGCAAGAGGATAGAACCGATCGACAGGCCGGTGAACAGCTGCCCGACAACGACATCCATGTGTGGCTCCTTCGGGGAGGCGGCGTTGCCGCACGTGCGCGCGAATGTATAGCCCGCTGTACATTCGCGCGCACGGGGGGCGCAGCCGCAGTATCAGTTGAGGTCGGCGGCCCAGTCGTAGGTCTCCAGGAACGGGTCGGGCTCGATCGGAGCCGGCGACTCCCAGACGGTGTAGATCAGGCCGTCGGGGCGGATCTCACCGATGCGCGCAGTCTTCGAGATGTGGTGGTTGTCGCCGTCGATCACGACCTCGCCTTCGGGTGCGGCGAAGCTGACGCCGTCGGCTGCGTCCTGAATGTCGTTCACCGCGAACGAGTTTGCCTTCTCGACGGTGTTCTTCCACAGGTAGACCGACGTGTACGCGGCTTCCATCGGATCGGACGTCGGCTTGTCGGCGCCGTACTTGGCCTTGTAATCGGCGACGAACGTCGTGTTCTCCGGGGTGTCGACGGTCTGGTAGTAGTTCCACGCCGTCAGCTGGCCCGCGATGTTCTGTGCGCCGATGCCCGCGACCTCTTCTTCGGCGATCGACACCGAAATGACCGGCATGTCAGCAGCATTCAGCCCGGCATTGGTGTACTCGCGGAAGAAGGCGACGTTCGAGTCGCCGTTCAACGTGTTGAACACGGCGTCGGCGTCGGCCGCGCGCACCTTGTTGACGATGGTCGAGAAGTCGGTCGAGCCGAGCGGGGTGTAGTCCTCGCCCTTGATCTCGATGCCGTTCGCCGCCGCGTACGCCTTGATCTCTCGGTTGGCGGTCTGCGGGAAGACGTAGTCGCTACCGACGAGGTAGAGCGAGGTCTTTCCCTGTTCTTTCAGGTAGTCGAGCGCGGGGATGATCTGCTGGTTCGTCGTCGCACCCGTGTAGAAGATGTTGTCCGACGCCTCCAGACCCTCGTACTGAACGGGGTAGTAGAGGAGTGCGTCGTTGTCTTCGAATACCGGCAGCATCGCCTTGCGCGACGACGACGTCCAGCCGCCGAAAACTGCTGCGACACAGTCGCTGCTGATCAGCTTCTCGGCCTTCTCGGCGAACACGGTGGGCTCGGACGCTCCGTCCTCCGACACGACCTGAATCTGCTTACCGAGCACGCCGCCGGACGCGTTGATCTGCTCGACGGCCAGTGCGATCGAATCACGCACCGTCACTTCGCTGATGGCCATCGTGCCGGACAGCGAGTTCAGCGACCCGACCTTGATCGTGTCACCGGAAGTGTCGACGCAGGACTGCGCAGAGGAGCCACCGTCGCTCGACGCCGTGTCACTCGCCCGGCTGCCGCACGCGGTGAGAGTCAAGCCGACCATCGCCAGCGCGGCCGGAACGACCAGCGCCCGGGTGGCGAACTTGCTGGAAGGAAGAGCAGGCATCGCGGACGCCCTTTCGCTTGTATACGGAGTTGTATTCGCGATTGGGAACAGTAAAGGCCGTGTATTGCGCAGGTATTTTCTACGGTCACGAGTTCGTTTCGTGGATTACGTGGCTGTAAACAACCGTTCCGGTGCCCGATCCGGCCCCGATTTACCCTCCTGTTGTGCGGTCTGCAGGCCCGTGGGCGCACAACAGGAGGGTAAATTTCCGCCGATGACAAGTGGGGTTGACATTCCATGACAAGTCCGCTTGACTTTTACGCATGACCACCGCATCGAGAACCAATTCGGTGCGCGACCACCGCAAGGCGGCACGGCTGACGCAGGCGGAGCTCGGAAAGGCCTGCGGTGTCAGCAGGCAGAGCATCGTCTCCGTCGAAGGCGGTGATTACGCGCCGAGTGTGTACCTGGCGCTGAAACTTGCACGGGCACTGGGAACAACCGTCGAGACCCTGTTCGATCTGGAGGAATCATGAGTGCGTTCACGAAAACCATGCGTTTCGTCGGCGATCTCGACGACGAATTCTACGACGACGAACGCCAGCGCGATGTGTGGAACGAGGCGTCGGCGATCGGATTTCAGCTTTTCGTGTGGACATCCTTGATCGTCGTATGCCTGCTCCCGTTGCTGTTCGGCGTCGCCGGTAGTTGGATTGCGTTGGGGCTGTTGGCGGTATATCTGACGATCGCGTCGACGGTCCTCGCGTACGCGAAAGCCCGCGGGATCGACATGTACGCGTCGCAGAGCCTGATGCGTGTGCGCGTTCTGCTGCCGTGCGGAATCTACTTGATCGCAGCCTTTTCCGCGATGATCGTGCTCGCGTCGGAGTATCTCGACGGAGTCGGTTCGGCACCGTTCGTCGGAATGGCGTTGGGCGCCTTGGTCGGTGGACTAGGTGGCGTCTATGCCGTGATGCGACGCCGACGGCTCGTGCGAGAGCAGGAAGCCCGCGACGACGAAGCCGAGCTGAACGAACTCGTGAAGGAGCAGTCGTGAACGCCTTCGTCAGAACCATGCGTTTCGTCGGTGATCTCGACGACGAATTCTACGACGACGAACGCCAGCGTGATGTGTGGAACGAGGCCTCCGCCATAGGTTTTCAATTGTTCCAGTGGGCTTCGCTGATCGGCGCTGCCGTCCTGCCGTGGGTTTCGGGGAGTACGGGCGCCCGGGTGTCACTGGGAATTCTGGTGACGCTCACGGTGATCAACCTGCTCACCATCGCCTATTCGGCAGCCCGACGCGTCAATCTCTACACCGCGGCGAAGGTCAACCGTGTGCGCGGGCTCGTGGTGGCGGCGCTACTTGCGTTCGGTTACGTCTCGGCGCTCGTGAAACTGCAACCGGAGACGTTCTCCGACGCCAGTTCCTGGGCAGGCGGGGTCGTCGGGGCCGTCGCCGGGGGAGGACTCGTCGGAATCGTGATCTGGCGGATGAAGCGTCGAAACGCGAAGTTCGAGAACGAGGAAGTCTGAGAGCCCACCTGTACCGTCGTCGACATGACTGCGCAGCAGATCGCCGACGACGTATGGGCCTTCCTGTGGGAACCGGGGAGCTGGGGGCAGGCGAACACGGGATTGGTCGTGGACCCCGGGACCGCGGCGATGGTGGTCGACACGGTATGGGACACGCGTGAGGCTCGACGGATCGCCGACGACACGGCCTCGCTCACCGGCGCTACGCCGATCACCGAGGTCGTCAACACCCATTCCGACGGTGATCACTGGTGGGGCAACGACACCGTCCCCGCGGACGCGCGGATCACGACGAGCGCGGCGTCACTGCATGCGATGAAGGAGGAGACCCCTCCCTCGGCGGTGCATGCGTTCGCATCGCTGGGTGCTCTCACAAGTTGGATACCCGGTCCCGCAGGACACATGGGCAGCTACATGAACCGCGTGCGCGGCGGTGCACAGTTTCCCCGCAAGACGCCGCGCATGCCCGACCACACCTTCGAGGTCACCGAGCGTATCGACGTCGGCGGCCGCGAGGTGCAACTCCGCTACCTCGGACCCGCGCATACCGCGGGAGACCTGATCGCACACGTCCCCGACGCGGGTGTCGTATTCGCCGGTGACTTGCTCTTCGTCGGGTCGACGCCGATCCTGTGGCACGGGCCGCTCGAGAACTGGACGGCCGCGCTGGAACATCTGTTGTCGCTCGACGCTGCGGTGTACGTTCCCGGGCACGGACCTCTGTGCGGCGCTGCGGAAATTCAGGCCGTGCACGACTACTGGACGTGGGTGAGCGAGGCGGGTCGTGAACATTTCGACGCGGGCCTCGGTGCGACGCAGGCCGCTCGAAACATGCTGCGATCGAGCGAATTCAAGCGATTCAGCTCGTGGGACTCGCCCGAACGTCTCGTGCTGAGCATGTCGACGTTGTTCCGGCTGTGGCAGGGGGAGCCGGCGGCGCCCCCGACCATCACGCGACGAGCGAAAGCATTCGCCGACGCGGGAGCGCTTCTGCGGTCGGCGCGGTGATCACTGCCCGGTCGTAGCAGGCTTCCTGGACCGCGCGCTGCGGCGGACCGCGAGGAAACCGACGAGGCCCACCACGATCAGCGCGATGCCGAGGTAGGTGGGACCGGCTTCGGTGATCAACAGTGCCACGCCGACGATGCCGACGTATGCGGGGATCCAGTCGAACAAGGCGAGCAGGGGAGGTCCTGGTTCCGACGGCTGTGCGGCGTCGGGGTACCACTCGGTGAAGGCGACGGCGAAGAGCAGCGCCCCGATCTGCAGGATCCACCCGGTCCAGAAGTTGTCCGACGTGTGCAGCACGATCACCCCGTAGAGGCCGGCCAGTGCGGAGAACGCGAAAGCCAGCGCCCATGCGAGTGTGATCCGATAGTTGATCTTGCGGAAGAGCGGAGTGTCCCAGACTTCCTCCGGTGCTTGCTCTTTCGCGTACTCGATCGTGAACGGATTGCGCAGCAGAATCGAGCCGAACGCGAAAACGACGAGCGCGATGTTGGTCATCTCGCCGGACCACAGTTCCATCCAGGAGATCACTCGGTCGCTCGCGAACAGTCCGATGACGGCGATGACCGCGAAGTAGGCGACGTCGAACCATTCCATCGTCTTGACCCGGCCGCCGCGTCGATCCGGGTCGTTCCGCAGGCTCCACTCCCGCCTATGCCCGAGGACGAGTAAGAGCACCGACATCCCGAGCGCGATGCTCGCGGCTTCCTCGAACCTCCCGGGCCCGACGATGAGCGACATCGCGATCCACGGGGCGAGTCCGGACAGCGGAGACTCGAGAAACGCGTCGATCGGGCTGCGTCGCGCTGCGGGGGTGGCGTCCATCATCCGATCGTCCACCGTCCGGTCGTTTCCGAGAAGGTGAGACGGCGGGTGATTTATCGAACGAGATACGGCGAGACGGAGCTGCGGTGCTCGTCGATGTCGAGTTCTTTCCCCAGCGGTGGAAAGGCTCGTTGCGGGCAGTTGGCTCGTTCGCATACCCGGCAACCGGCACCGATCGGCGTTGCGACGGCCGAGCCGTGGATGTCGAGGCCGTCGGCGTAGACGAGTCGGCTCGCATGTCGAAGCTCGCACCCGAGTCCGATCGCGAACGTCTTGCTCGGTTGTCCGTACCGAGCAGCGCGACGCTCGACGGTCCGCGCGATCCACAGATAGCTGCGGCCGTCGGGCATCTCGGCGATCTGCGTCATGATCTTTCCGGGGTACGCGAACGTCTCGTACACGTTCCACAGCGGGCACGTGCCGCCGCTCGACGAGAAGTGAAAACCCGTCGCCGATTGACGCTTCGACATGTTACCCGCGCGATCGACACGGACGAAGGAGAACGGGACTCCACGAACCTTGGGCCGCTGCAGCGTCGAAAGTCTGTGGCAGACGGTCTCGTAGCTGACCGAGAAGAAGGCCGACAGACGCTCGATGTCGTACCGAAACTCCTCGGCGACGTCGTGAAACTGGTGATAGGGCAGCACGGTCGCGGCGGCGAAGTAATTGGCGAATCCGAGAATCGCGAGCTTCCTCGACGCCTCGCTGGTGAAGTTGCCCTCCTCGACCATCCGATCGAGCAGGTCGCCGCACTCGAGATAGGCCAGTTCGGCGGCGAACTTGAACACTCTCTGACCGCCGGACAGGTGAGGGGAGATCTCCAGCAGCCTGCTCTCGGGGTCGAACCGGTGCAGAACGTTCTCGCCGAGGTCGATGCGGTTGACGATCTGCACCTCGTGCACGTTCTGCAGACGTTTCGCGATCTCGTTCCCGACGTCGGCGCGGTGAAAACGAATGCGCGACGTCAATTCCTCGGCGGCAGTGTCCAATTCGTGGAGGTAGTTCTGCCGCTCGTAGAAGTAGTCACGCACTTCCTCGTGCGGCTTGCTGATCGAGCCGCTCCCGCTGCCGTCGGAGAAGCGCTCTTCGGTCGCGGCGGCCAGCTGAGCCGTCGTATTGCGGTAGCGCCGGTGCATGGTCACCATCGCCCTCGCCAGTTGAGGGTGCGACGAGACCATCTGCGCGATCTCGTGCGAATCGGCGGCGATGCCCATGTTCTGGTCGAGAGCCACCTCGCGAAGTTCGGCCACGAGTCTGGTGTCGTCCTCGGACGAGAAGAACGACGTGTCCACCCCGAACACCTCGGAGATCCGGAGCAGGACGGGGACCGTCAAGGGCCTGACGTCGTGTTCGATCTGGTTGAGGTAGCTCGCCGAGATCTCGAGATGTCCGGCCAGCGCGACCTGGCTCATCTTGCGCTCCGTGCGCAGCTGTCGCAGCCGTGCACCCACGAACGTCTTGGGCATTGACCCAGGTTACGCCTGCGAAGACCCGGCTTAACAACGTTCGCGGACGTCTGGTGGGTCACGATCCGGAGTCCAACGCAGTGGACCGCTTCGGAGGGGCGTATACCGGATACATGCTCGTTTGCATGGCTAAAGAAGTTTGGGTGTCTAAGTAAGGAAGGCGAATCACATGTCCGAGAATCTTCGTGAGGTATCGCGCGACGCAGTGGTTCTGGCGGTAGGCGTCGTACTCGTGGTGTCGACCATCTGGCTTCCCGTCGAGGGCGACGCCGGAGTGTCCGGAGCCATCCTCGTACTGGGCATGGTGTCGGCCGGCACGGCATTGTGGGCGATGTCGAGTGCATCGAGATCGAGTCACTGGGCCCACCTCGCACTCGGGGCGATGCTGGCACTGTCTCCGGTCGTGCTCACGTTCCCGTCCGGACTGATGGTGACGGACATGTTCGCGGTCGTCGGCGGCCTTCTGATCGCGGCAATGGGAGTGCTCGGAGTCCTCGACAATGCCCGCGGGACGTCCGTCTCGCGCATCCCCAGCACCGTGGTTGCATCGTCGGGTACCGCTCGCGCCCGTGTTCGAGTGAGTCGCTGACGTCGTTCGACCGCCCCCGCACGCCGCCTTGCTCGGACCCGAGCGAGGCGGCGTTGTCGTATGTGACGCGGGGTCGTGTCCGGTTCGAGAGGTACGGTGGATGTGATTCCGGTCACAGTTGCTAACTGCTGGTTCGATTCAGAAGAATTTGCTTAAACCGTACGATTGTCCTGTTGGATCCGACGCACCTTTTCGTAAATTGCGTTCATGAACTGCGCTTTCTTCCTACTGGCCAGTAGGGAAGCCCTCCGAACGGGTGGGCGCGACTTCGGTTAATTCTTCGCAACGTTAGCAAGGTGTTGTGAAAAGCTAGCCAAGATTGGCACTCGTAACAGGTGGACGTGCGCTTTTGGGGTGTGCCATTGTTTTGAAGAACACCCGCAGGGCCTTGCAACGGTGTGAAGAAACATACGCACGAGCGGCCCGATCAGATCAGAAAAGACTGGAGCTGACGATGTCGACCACCGGCACCCCGAGAACCACCGAAGAGATCCAGAAGGATTGGGACACCAACCCTCGC
The DNA here is from genome assembly GCF_019835205.1 of Rhodococcus sp. BP-261. NCBI lineage: Bacteria > Bacillati > Actinomycetota > Actinomycetes > Mycobacteriales > Nocardiaceae > Rhodococcus > Rhodococcus sp. BP-261. The sequence continues at coordinate 16,163 of NZ_JABUCO010000019.1, forward strand.
TGGAAGGGCGTGACGCGCAACTACACCGCCGAGCAGGTTTCCAAGCTGCAGGGCTCCGTCGTCGAGGAAGCGACCCTTGCTCGTCGCGGCTCCGAAATCCTGTGGGATCTCGTGAACAACGAGGACTACATCAACTCGCTGGGCGCACTGACCGGCAACCAGGCCGTTCAGCAGGTCCGCGCAGGCCTCAAGGCCATCTACCTCTCCGGTTGGCAGGTCGCAGGCGACGCCAACCTCTCCGGCCACACGTACCCGGACCAGAGCCTCTACCCGGCCAACTCGGTCCCGCAGGTCGTGCGCCGCATCAACAACGCGCTGCTGCGCGCCGACGAGATCGCCCGTGTCGAAGGTGACACCTCCGTCGACAACTGGCTCGCACCGATCGTCGCCGACGGCGAAGCCGGTTTCGGTGGCGCCCTCAACGTCTACGAGCTGCAGAAGGCCATGATCGCGTCCGGTGTCGCCGGCTCGCACTGGGAGGACCAGCTCGCGTCGGAGAAGAAGTGCGGCCACCTCGGTGGCAAGGTGCTCATCCCGACCCAGCAGCACATCCGCACGCTGACCTCCGCCCGTCTGGCTGCCGACGTCGCCGACGTGCCGACCGTCGTCATCGCCCGCACCGACGCCGAGGCCGCAACCCTCATCACCTCCGACGTCGACGAGCGCGACCAGGAATTCCTCGACGGCACCCGCACGGCCGAGGGCTTCTTCGGCGTCAAGAACGGCATCGAGCCCTGCATCGCTCGCGCGAAGGCATACGCTCCGTACTCCGACCTCATCTGGATGGAGACCGGCGTCCCGGATCTCGAGGTCGCGAAGAAGTTCGCCGAGTCGGTTCGCTCCGAGTTCCCGGACCAGCTCCTCGCGTACAACTGCTCGCCGTCGTTCAACTGGAAGGCTCACCTGGACGACGCGACCATCGCGAAGTTCCAGAAGGAGCTCGGCGCAATGGGATTCAAGTTCCAGTTCATCACCCTCGCCGGCTTCCACTCGCTCAACTACGGCATGTTCGACCTGGCCCACGGCTACGCACGCGAGGGCATGACCGCCTTCGTCGACCTGCAGGAGCGCGAGTTCAAGGCTGCCGCAGAGCGTGGCTTCACCGCCATCAAGCACCAGCGTGAGGTCGGCGCGGGCTACTTCGACTCGATTGCCACCACGGTCGACCCGAACACCTCGACGGCTGCACTGAAGGGCTCCACCGAAGAGGGCCAGTTCCACTGATCCAGTCCGCCTCCCCGGATCTTCAGCGCACCAGTCAGGCGGTCCCAGCGTTTCGCTGCGGGCCGCCTGACTCGTACGGATCTGTTCTGGGCGTTCCCCAGCAGAGTTACCCCCTTCTCGCCTGTAGCTGTTGCCCAGCGACGAGATACGAAGGATAGAGCTGTGACTGTTGAGCGAGTAGGCGTCGTAGGTGCCGGGCAGATGGGGGCAGGAATTGCCGAAGTCTGCGCACGTGCCCACGCCGACGTGCTGGTCTACGAGCCCACACGCGAGCTGACGACCGCAGGACGCACACGCGTCCTGCGGTCGTTGGACCGTGGTGTCAGTAGCGGCAAGATCACCGAGCGTGAACGGCAGCAATGCGCGTTCCGGCTGCGGTTCACGTCCGAACTCGGTGATTTCGCCGATCGCCAGCTCGTCGTGGAAGCGGTGGTCGAGGACGAGAAGATCAAAGCCGATATCTTCGCCGAGCTCGACTCGGTGGTTTCGGACCCGAACGCAGTGCTCGCGTCCAACACCTCGTCGATCCCAATCATGAAACTGGGCATCGCGACGAAAGCACCCGATCGTGTCGTCGGGATGCATTTCTTCAACCCGGTGCCGGTGCTCCCGCTCGTGGAGCTCGTCACCACTCTGAAGACGAGCGACTCCGTGGCCGAGCGAGCCGAAGGATTCGCCGCCGACATGCTCGGCAAGCAGGTCGTCCGATCCGCCGACAGGTCCGGGTTCGTCGTCAACGCACTGTTGGTGCCCTACCTGCTCTCGGCCATTCGGATGGTCGAATCCGGTTTCGCCACCAAAGAAGACATCGACAAAGCGACCGTACTGGGGCTCGCGCACCCGATGGGGCCGTTGACTCTGGCCGATCTCGTCGGTCTCGACACCATCAAGTCCATCGCCGACTCGATGTACACGGAATTCAAGGAACCGCTCTACTCCGCCCCGCCGCTTCTGCTGCGGATGGTCGAAGCCGGGTTGATGGGCAAGAAGACCGGCGCGGGCTTCTACCAGTACGAGAACGGGCGCGTGGCGCGCTGAGTCGCACCGCGTCGCCTACTGGTAACTGGAACCCTCGCTGCGTAAGTTCGAATCGTCGTGAATCGTTTCCAACGGCGCGATATGCGCCGACGTGCAGACAGGGGGCATCGAGGATGAGCAAGTCGACCGAGTCGGGTGGATTCCTGCCGAAGGTCTTGGGAATCGGGCTGGCTGCCACGGGTGCCGCGCACTTCGTGGTTCCGGAGGCGTTCGAAGGCATCACCAAGCTGCCGTTCCCGAAGGACACGCGCAGCTGGATCAGCCGCAACGGTGCCACCGAACTTGCCGTGGGTACCGCCATCGCGCTCCCGCAGACGCGCAAGCTGGGTCTCGTCGGGCTCGGCGCGTACGTCGGGTGGCTGGGCTACAACGTGGCTCGAAACAGCTAGATCGAGGGCCGAAGCTGTTGCGATCGACTCGTTCGGCCGGGGAATAGCCTGGTCGAGCGGGTTGGATCGTTTGCACAGGTATCGATGCGCCTGTAGCAATGTATTCATGACTTCCGCTACCGCGTACACAGCGACCGCTGCCGATGCCCCGCTCGAGAAGGTCACCATCGAGCGCAGGGAACTCGGTCCGAACGACGTCCTCATCGACGTCAAGTTCGCCGGCATCTGTCACTCCGACATTCACACAGCCCGCAACGAGTGGGGTGGCACCAGCTACCCCGTCGTTCCCGGACACGAGATCGCCGGCATCGTCGCCGAGGTCGGATCCGACGTCACCAAGCACAAGGTCGGAGATCGCGTCGGAGTCGGCTGTTTCGTCGATTCCTGCGGCAAGTGCGACGCGTGCCTCGCCGGAGAAGAGCAGTACTGCTTCGAGGGCGTGATCGCGACCTACAACTCCAAGCTTCCCGACGGTTCCATCACGCAGGGTGGATACTCGACGCAGATCGTCGTCACCGAGGGCTTCGTGCTCCGCATTCCCGACGGCATCGAGCTCGACGTCGCCGCGCCGCTGCTGTGCGCAGGCATCACGCTGTACTCGCCGCTGAAGCACTGGGGTGCAGGCCCGGGCAAGAAGGTCGCCATCATCGGAATGGGCGGACTCGGACACGTCGGCGTGAAGATCGCTCACGCGATGGGCGCCGAGGTCACCGTGCTCAGCCAGACGCTGAGCAAGGAAGAGGACGGCAGGCGTCTCGGCGCCGACCACTACTACGCCACCTCCGACAAGGCGACGTTCAAGAAGCTGCGTGGCCAGTTCGACCTGATCATCAACACCGTGTCGGCGAAGATCGACATGGACCGCCACATGTCGTTGCTGGCGATCAACGGCTCGCTCGTCATCCTCGGCCTGCCCAGCGAGCCCATCGAGGTTCGAGGCTTCACTCTCGCCGCGAACCGTCGTAGCCTCGCCGGGTCGATGGTCGGCGGTATCCCCGAGACCCAGGAGATGCTCGACTTCTGCGCCGAGCACAAGATCGGCGCCGAGATCGAAACCATCCCGGCCGACAAGATCAACGAGGCCTACGAACGCGTGCTGAAGAGCGACGTCCGCTACCGCTTCGTCATCGACGCGAAGACGTTCTAGGGCGCTGCGCGCCAAGTGCACGGAAATACACGGCGCTTCATGGTCGTTTCGCGGGCTCCACTCCTGCTGCCATGTATTTCCGTGCACACGGTCAGCTCTCCGCCAGACGTTTCTTCTCCAGCTCGACGTCGAAATCGGCCTTCGGCCAATCCAATTCGAGCGCCTGCAGAGCGTCGATCAACAGCTCCGTGACCGCGAGCCTGCTGTACCACTTCTTGTCGGCCGGAATGACGTACCACGGCGCGTAGTCCGTGTTCGTTCGATCCACGACGCGCTGGTACGCCGTCCGGTACTGCGGCAGGAAGCCTCGCTCGGTGACGTCGCCCGGGTTGTACTTCCAGTGCTTGTCCGGCCGATCGAGACGCTCCTGGAGCCGTCGCCGCTGCTCCTCCGGTGAGACGAACAGTGCGACCTTGACGATGTGCGTGCCCTCGTCGGTCAACTCCTTCTCGAACGCGTTGATCTCGTCGAACCGCGGCTCCCACACCTGCCGCGGCACCAAATCGTGCACTGCGACGACGAGAACATCCTCGTAATGCGACCGGTCGAACACACCGATCCGCCCGCCGCGAGGAAGTTCCTTGCGGATGCGCCACAGGTAGTGGTGCTCGCGCTCTTCCTTGGTCGGCACACCGAACGACGCGAGGTCGACGCCTTGCGGGTCGACCATTCCCAGTACGTGCCGGACCATTCCACCCTTGCCCGCAGTGTCCATGCCCTGCAGGACCAACAGGATCGAGCGAAGATCGCCCGTCCGGCCGTTGGCGTACAGCTTCTCCTGCAACGACGACAGCACCTCACCGCGCTCGGCGAGCAGCTGCTGACCCTCGACCTTCTTTCCGTCGAAACCTGGAGTCGACGAGCAGTCGAGATCGTCGATGCGCGTCGAGTCCGTCGCGCGGAGGGCCTCGACGGCAGGCGTCGACCAGAGGGACTCGTGGGCGTTCTTCGAATGCTTGGCCATCGGCCGAGCCTAGCCCCACTACTGTGGGATTCATGGCTCCGAAACTTGCTTCCGCAGATTCCGTCGATCGCGATCGCCTTCTCGAATTCGTCGCGAAGCGCCATCATTCGACGCTCATCACCCACAAGCGCGACGGCGGCCTGCAGGTCTCACCGGTCACGTCCGGCCTCGACTCGGAGGGGCGCATCGTCATCGCGACGTATCCCGAGCGGGCGAAAGTCGTGAACATCCGGCGCAACTCGGCCGTGACACTGTGCATCCATTCCGACGAGTGGAACGACGCGTACGTCCAGGTCGACGGCACCGCCGAAGTCATCGATCTGCCGGATTCGGTCGAACCGCTCGTCGAGTACTTCCGAAGCATCGCAGGCGAACACTCGGACTGGGACGAATACCGTCAGGCCATGGTCAAGCAGGGAAAGTCGTTGATACGCATCACGATCGAGTCCTGGGGTCCCGTCGCCGAGGGCGGTTTTCCTCCGGGAAGGGTCTAGGCACGCGGGCCTGTACGGACCGAATGTCACCTCCGGTCACTCCGAGTGACCGGAAAGCCACATTCGCTCCGGGGGAGGGCGGAGCCCGGACCGAGCGAGGGCCTCATTCGGTCACTCCGAGTGACCGGAAAGCCACATTCGCTCCGGGGGAGGGCGGAGCCCGGACCGAGCGAGCCGGCGGAGCCCGGACCGAGCGAGCCGGCGGAGCCCGGCGGGCTAGCAGTTGCCCGGCGCAGGACGCCCGGCGAACCGGTCCGCGATCCACGCGTCCAGTTCCGCACCGGGCGTGAGGGTGTGGCCCTGTCCTTCGACGCGAACCCGCAGGACGGTGTCGCCGAAACCGCATGCCCGCCCGAGTGCGACTTCGGTCCATGCGGGCAGCACCACGTCGTCGGCGCCGCCGTACACCGCGAGAATCGGTGCGGACGAGGCCGCTTTCGGGAGCGCATAGTCCTGTAGTCGACCCGTAAGCTGTTGTGCCGCATCGCTGTTCGAGGACTTGAAGTTTCCGGGCTGCCACTGCTGGTCCGCGATGACCCGGGCAGGTGCGCTACCCGGGCCGCACGAGATCAGCGCCGACGACTTCTCGCCGATCACGCCGTGCAGGTGATCGTCCGGTTCGATCGCCGGGTCGACTGCAGCCGCGCCTTCGACGATCATCGGATACAGGGCGCGTTGCCCCTCGGACAGCGTCGCCTCCTGCGCTCGGTCGACGACGGGGGAGATATCGAGGGCTGGTACGACGACGGCAGCACCGACGAGATCCAGTCCGTGACCGTAGCTGGCGTCGAATTCGTTTGCCGCCCAAGCGGCGTGGCCGCCCTGAGACGTTCCGGCGGCGAGCCAACGCGTCGACAACGACGGGTCGAGATAGCGCGCGGCACGCACCGAGTCGATGACGTCGAACGCTGCGGTGCGCGGTTCGAGATAGGGATGGGCCGGCGCGTCGACGCGGCTGCTCAGGCCCTGATAGTCCGTGTAGACCACCGCGTAGCCCTGCTCGAGAAACCGTGCGACGGCTGCGGTGTCGCCCGCCAGATCCGCGGTTTCCGTCGGCGCGCATCCCGGTTCGATTCCGACGGTGCCGTGCGCATAGGCGACGACGGGACGCCCCCCGACTTGCGGGGGACCGGACGGAACGAACAGTGCGCCGGTCACTTCGGTCGATTCGCCGGTGACGCCCGAGATCGAGTTGTAGACGAATGTGGCAGCCGTCGTTCCGAGAGGGAACGCAGTCATGTCGAACCCGGTGTCCGTCGTGCTGGACAGGACGGTTCCCCTGGCCGCGAGCGCCGACGCGGATGCGGTGGGTGGCGTCGTCGAATAGGCGGGAGGCTCGACGACCGAAGTCGAGCATGCGCCGACGAGTACGGCGCACGCACAAGCTAGTGCCCCTCGCCACCCGTGCGCGGATAGTTGCATCCTGGGCCAACCAAGCGCGCACGGGTGGCGAAGCCGCACGTCAGCTGGCCAGCGGAGCAGCGAACAGCGGAACCGCGTTCTCGATGGCGTACTGGGTTCCCTGCACCGAACCGCTCGAGAAGGCGTTGCTGAGGTTCTGGTCGCCCAGCACCACGAGGCGGCCGTCGCGAGCCGACGGAAGTCCCTGGATGCCGGGGTTGTTCGTGATCTCGTCCGCGGTGGTGAAGATCGGGAACATGACCGTCAGGTCGGCGTCGAGCTGACCGACGTTCTCGGCGGACAGGTCGATGGTGAACGAACCGTCCTTCGCCTGCGACTGGATCGTCGGTGAGTTGACGAACCCGAGCTTCTTCATGAACTCGACACGGGTGTCACCCTCGACGTAAGCGCCGAGCTGACCGCTGTACAGCGTGCCGACTGCGACGGTCTTGCCCGCGAACTCCGGATTGGCCGACACGGCCGCGTCGAAGTCGGCGTTGGTGTCGTCGATGAGCTGCTTGCCCTCGTCGGACTTGCCGAGAGCATCGGCGACGAGCTGCATCTGTCCGTCCCACGTCGTGCCGTAGGCGATGTCGGTACCGGGAGGGGCGGCGACGGTCGGAGCGAGTGCGGACAGCTGGTCGTAGACGGCCTTGTCGTTGGTGCTGCGCGTCCACAGGATCAGATCGGGGTTCAGTGCCGCAACGGATTCGACGTCGAGATCGTAGGTGTCGAGCATGGTCGGCGCGGTGTCGTACGACTCGTCGACCCACGGACCGAGTCCGTCTCCACCGACGCCGAGCCAGTCGCTCGTTCCGACCGGCTGCACGCCGAGAGCGAGCGCGGTCTCGGCGTCGGACCACCCGAGTGCGACGACGCGCTGCGGATCGGCCGGAACCGACACCTCACCGAAGATCGTGTCGACGGTGGCCCCGGCGGCGGAATCCGAGGACCCGTCGTCACTGCTGTTGCTGCATGCCGTGGCGGTGACCAGCGTGACCGCAGCCGCCAGGGCGAAGAACGTCGAAGCTCCAAGTTTGCGCATAGGCAACGCTAACCTACCGACGCGGCTTTCGAGAACTGGTCGACGATCGCCTCGCAGAACGCGGGCAGGTCATCGGGGTTGCGGCTCGATACGAGGCCGTTGTCGACGACGACCTCCTGGTCGACGACGGTCCCACCCGCGTTGCGGATGTCCGTACGGATGCTCGGGTACGACGTCAACGTGCGACCCCGCACGACGTCTGCTTCGACGAGCGTCCACGGTCCGTGACAGATGACGCCGACGGGCTTGCCCGATTCGACGAACCGTCGTACGAAATCGACGGCAGCGGAGTCGGTGCGCAGTTTGTCGGGATTGGTGGTACCGCCGGGGAGGATCAGGGCATCGAAGTCGTCTGGGGAGACGTCGGCGACGACACGGTCGACACCGAACGTGTTGCCGGCTTCGACGTCGTTGTTCATCGCCTGGATGTCGCCGTGTGTCAGTGCCACGAGAGTTGTTGTGGCACCGGCCTTCTGGACTGCATCACGAGGCTGTACCAGTTCTACTTCCTCGACTCCGTCGGTTGCGAGAATTGCTACGTTGCGGCCGTTCAGCGGTGAGTTGCTCATGCGTGACGGATGACCGTCGTACGACGGTCTCAAACGGGTCGAATGGGTACGCTGTCTCTCATGGCCGATGACTTCACCGATCCGACCACGGAACTACCCGATCCCGACGTCGAGGAGCCCGGTGCGGGCGAACTGCCCACCGAGGCCGATCCGGCCGACGTCGTCGAGCAGTCCATCGAGGTACCGATCGACCCCGAGGACGACCGGCCCGAGTAGGTCAGCCCTCGTCCTCGACGACCAGCGGGTGCGGCTGCGACTTGAACTTGGCGGGCGAACCGTCGGACATCGCGACGCCGTGGATGCCGCCCCACGTCATCATGCACAGGTAGTCGATCAGATCCTCGGCCGACATCGACTTGTTCGAGATCCACCAGTGCGTGGCCAGCTGCACCGCGCCGACGATCGCGAACGCCCACGGCACCGAACCACCGGAATCCATCTCGCGACTGCGCAGACGCTCGCCGAGGACCGTCGCCAGCAACTCGGCGATCATGCGTTCGGAGTCGGCGACGACGTCGCGGTTGGGTCCGGCGCTGTTCGCCATGACGTACAGGTAGACCTCGGGGTCCGTGGCCACCGTCTCGACGTAGGCCGCGATGACGGCCCGCGTCAGCTCGTACTCGTCGAGTTCCTCGGAGATGGCGCTGTAGATGCGCGGCGCCAACGTGGTCTCGACGTAACGGCTCATGGTCGCGTTCGTCAGATCGTTCTTGTCGGTGAAGTACCGATACAGCACGGTCTTCGAGATACCGATCTCCGACGCGATCTCGTCCATTCCGATGTCGCGGCCGCGAAGCCGGATCGCGGCGAGGGTGCCGTCGACCAATTCTTCTCGACGCGCGATCTTGTGCTCACGCCAGCGTCGCTTCCGCCCGTCGGACTTCTCGGCCTTGGGGGCTTCCTTGGCCGCCGAGGCCGACTCCTCCTTGGCCGCCGATGTCGCATTTCTCGCCACGTGTATCCGCCGTATCCCGATCGTATGTTCGTTCGACACAGCTTAGGCGCCCGCCCATGGTTCCACGCATCCGCCACGTCGACGCGGCTCCGCTGGGGCGAGGGCACAATGGCGAGAGTGCAGCTGACGAAATTCGACGACGCGACCAAACGTCGCGACCTCCGCAAGATGAAGGCGGTCGCGACGGGCTTCCTCGTGTTCGCGACGGTGATCTACCTGGTATGCCGCTGGCAGGAATCGCGCGGCGCAGGCGAGTGGGTCGGGTACGTGCGGGCGGCGTCGGAAGCGGGCATGGTCGGTGCGCTCGCCGACTGGTTCGCCGTGACGGCGCTGTTCAAGCACCCGCTGGGGATTCCGATTCCGCACACGGCGATCATCAGGAAGAAGAAGGACCAGCTCGGATCCAGTCTGTCGTCGTTCGTCGGCAGCAACTTCCTCGCGCCGGACGTGGTGTCGGAGAAGGTGCAGTCCGCGCAGATTCCGCTGCGGCTCGGCACCTGGCTCGCCGAACCCGAGAACGCCGAACGGGTCGCCGCCGAATCCGCGACGGTTCTGCACGGCGTCGTCGAGGTGCTCAACGACGAGGACATCACGCAGATCATCGACAACACCATCGTGCGACGACTCGCCGATCCGCAGTGGGGTCCGCCGATCGGCCGCGTGCTCGAGGAATTGATCGCCGACAACCGGCAGATGCCGTTGATCGACATGCTCGCCGAACGCGCGCATCAGTGGGCGCTCGGCAGTCAGGAGACGATCGATCGCGTCGTCTCGCGTGACTCCCCGACGTGGTCGCCAAAGTTCGTCGATACGCTGCTCGGCGAGAAGATCTACAAGGAGCTCGTCGAGTTCACGTGGAAGATTCGAGCCAATCCCGACCACGAGATTCGATTGGCGGCCAACAAGTTTCTCGTCGACTACGCCCACGACCTGCAGCACGACCCGGCGACCATCGAGAAGGCCGAGTCGCTCAAGGCTCAGATCATGGGACGTGAGGAAATCACCGGGCTGGCCGCGGCCACCTGGAACGTCGCGAAGAGGCTCATCGTCGAATCCGTCGACGACCCGTCGAGCACACTGCGTCGCAAGTTCAGCGAGAACATCCAGAGCTGGGGCGCACGCATTCGCGACGATCACGAACTGCGCGGCAAGGTCGACGGTTGGCTGGAGGCCGGGGCCCGACACATCGCAAAGAACTACGCCGACGAGATCACCACGATCATCACGGACACCGTCGCGCGCTGGGACGCCGACGAAGCCAGCCGCAAGATCGAACTGCAAGTCGGCCGCGATCTTCAGTTCATCCGGATCAACGGCACCGTCGTCGGATCCATCGCCGGTCTCGCCATCTACTCGGTATCGAATCTGCTCTTCTAGTGCGCGCACGGCCGCTAGCAGAAGTGCTTGCAATAGTTAGCACCCTTGGGTAACGTCGGCCCAGTACACCGAAACCACAAGTTTCGAGCCAGGAACGAGCGGTGAACATGAATTCCGACAACGAAGCCCAGGGCGACGAATCCCGCGTCGACAATCAGAGCATTGTCGCCAAGGTGTCCGAGGCGACCGATGTCGTGGCCGAGGCAGGCGACCTGGTCGCCACCGTCGTCAGTACGGCCGCGTCGGACATCGGTAGTTACATCCGCTCGCAGCGGGAAGCGGCGCAGGTATCTCTGCGGCAACTCGCGTCGAGGGCGGGGGTGAGCAACCCGTATCTGAGCCAGATCGAGCGAGGGTTGCGCAAACCATCCGCCGAGGTGCTCGGGCAGATCGCCAAGGGTCTGCGCGTGTCATCGGAAGCGTTGTACGTACGGGCCGGGTTCTTGGAGGAACGACCACACGGTCCAGTTCGAGATGCGTTGCTCGGAGACCCGGAGATCACCGAACGGCAGAAGCACGTGCTGATCGAGATCTACGACTCGTTTCGTCGCGAGAACGAGCAAACACGCACGGCGAACGACGTCTCGGTCGATACCCGGGCGTCGGCCGAACCAGATCTGCAATCGGAACCAGAATCACCCATACAGGAGTTTCCCCATGACTGATGCAAGGAACCTAGACAACGTCAAGACGCCTCTCTATGCGGCTGTCGGCGCAGGCGACGCGGTCGTGCAAGCCGTGGCCGACGTGGTGGCTCAGGTGCGCTCGCGGGCCGAGGTCCGCGGCACCGAGGTGACCGACCGGGTCGACACCGCGCGTGCCCGCCTGGCGGACTTCTCCGAAGACGTCACCGAAGGTGTCGAATCCCTGCGCGAGCGCCTCGCGAACCTGCCGGCCGAGCTTCCCGACGAGATTGCCGAGCTGCGCGAACGCTTCACCCCGGACGAACTGCGCAAGGTCGCCGAGGCGTACCTGAAGGTCGCCTCCGATCTGTACACGTCTCTCGCCGAGCGTGGTGAGGAGACCGTCGAGCGCATCCGCCGGACTCCGGCCGTCGAAGAAGGCCTCGGCCGTGCGAACGCCGCCGCCAACGACGTCGTCGACCTCACCGAGCAGGCGCTGGGTACCGTCGCCTCGCAGACGCGCGCCGTCGGTGAGCGTGCCGCCGCACTCGCAGGCATCGCGTCGGACAAGGTTCGCGACACCGCCGAGGACCTGGCCGAGGAGATCGACGAGGCAGGCGACAACGCGAAGGAAGCCGCTACCGACGCGTCGCAGAAGGTCAGCGGAGTCGCGGGCAAGGTCGAGTCCAAGACTCGCGCCAACCAGGACGCACCGCTGAAGAAGACCGCGCCTGCTGCCAAGAAGGCAACCCCGGCGACCGCTGCGAAGAAGACCGCAGCACCCGCCAAGAAGGCTCCGGCCAAGAAGACCACCAGCTGACGCCGGTGCCTCACCGAATCGCCCGTCACTCTCGAGGGGGAGTGACGGGCGATTTGCCTGGGGGCGGGCGGAGCGAGGGGCGTTTTGCCTGCGGTCGAGCGGAGCGAGGGGCGTTTTGCGTAGTATGGGCGACGTGCCAGCTGTCGACAGTCTCACCGGTCTGATTCTCCTCGTCCTTCGCCTCATCGCGTTGGCCGGTGCCGCGTACGCGGTGTTTCACGCTGCTCGTCAGCGTCCCGATGCGTTCACGGCCGTCGACAAGCTCACCAAGCCCGTCTGGCTGGGCATTCTGATCGTCGCTCTGCTGGTTGTGTTCCTGTTCGGCGCGATCAACTTCATCGGGCTGCTCGGCGTCGTGGCGGTGTGTGTCTACCTCGTCGACGTCCGGCCCAAGGTGGATGCCGTTCAGCGCGGTCCTCGCTGGTAGTAGCCCATGCACGGGCGTCCGTGCATGGTTTCGGTGAGGCGACGCTTATCGTCTACGCATGATCGAGTATCGCGTCGACGATCTGGCGCGTCGCGCCGGTGTCAGTGTGCGGAACGTGCGCGTGTACCAGGATCGTGGACTGCTGCCGCCTCCGCGTAGAGAAGGCCGGACTGGCTGGTACAACGAGTCGCACCTCGCTCGGTTGTCGCTCATCTCGAGCATGCTGGACCGTGGCTACACGTTCGCGACGATCAGTGAGCTCCTGACCGCGGCCCAGTACGGCATGCGCGTCGAGGACGTGCTGACCGGCGTCAAAAGCGTCGGCAGCGATGTTCGTCATCTGAGCCGGGCCGACATGGATGCGATGTTCGCCGGGGCCATCTCCGACGCGGACCTGCATCGCGGCGTCGAGCTGGGTGTCATCGCCGCCGATGGCGATGCCTACCGCGTCGACAATCCGCTGCTCGTCGAGGCAGCGAGGCTGCTGGCCGAAGCCGGTATTCCGGTCGCTCACATGTTGGACGAGGCCGAAGGTGTACGACGCGATCTCGACGATGTAGCAGGCCGCTTTGTTGCGTTGATCACAGACAGATTCGTATCCGACGGCCAAGATCCGTTCGACACCGATGCTCGTACGGTCGCGGACGTCGCCGAACTGGTCCACAGATTGAGTCCTCTCGCACACCGCACGGTCACTGCGTTGTTCGCGGAAGCAATGGACCGCCGGATCACGTTGACCATGGAAGACATCGTCACGAAGTTCGGGGAAAGCGCAGGGCCGGCAGACGGCCAGGCGAGTTGAGAAGAAGGAGACGGTTCGTGGTCACACGGAGAGCTGCCCGAGGCGCACTCGTCGGAGTCGTAGGACTTGCGGCAGCGGCAGGAATCGGGACAGTACTGGTTCGTCGTCGAAGCGGGCTGACGGCCGAGGGTCCGTCGGAGGCGGGCGCGGTGTTGAAGCCCGACGAACTGCTCCACGTACCCACGTTCGAACCGCGCATCGTTCCTGTCGTCACCGACGACGGCGCCGAGCTGCACGTACGGGTCTACGGCGATCACGATGCGCAGCCGATCGTCTTCAGCCACGGCTGGACGTGCTCTGCCGACTTCTGGGCGCCGCAGATCAACGCGTTCGCGGAGAAGTACAAGGTGATCGTGTACGACCAGCGTGGTCACGGACGCAGCGACGTCGGGACCAGGCTACTCGGACCGGATGTCCTTGCCGACGACCTTGCCGACGTGCTCGCCGCGACCGTCACCGAGGACAACAAGGCCGTACTGGTCGGCCACAGCATGGGCGGTATGTCGGTCATGGCATGGGCCGGTCGCTACCCCGATCAGGTCGACTCTCTCGTCAGCGCGGTGCTCTTGGCGAGCACGGCGACCGACAGTCTCGTACGCGAGACGACCGTCATTCCGCTGCCGACTCGCTTCCCGCGGGTTCCGGTGCCTGTCGGTCGTGTCGTGCTGAAGTCGGCGGTGCCGCTTCGGCCGTCGCCGGTGACGCGTCAGGCGATCAAGTACGTCTCGATGGCGCCGAGTGCGACGCCTGCCGAGGTGGCGTTCTGCGAGAAGATCGTCCTCGAATGTGCCCCGCGCACCCGCGGGATCTGGGGCGCAGCGCTCAGCGACCTCGACATCTACGAAGCGCTGGCCAACATGAGCGTGCCGACGACGGTACTCGTGGGCACGGCCGACCGGCTGACCCCACCCGTGCATGCCCGCCGGCTAGCCGAGGCGTTGGAATCGCACGACCACCTCAGCAAGTACATCGAAGTCCCGGGTGTCGGACACATGAGCTCGGTCGAGGCCATCGACGACGTCAACTCCGAGATCCTGCGGTTGCGCAGTCTGTAGTGCGGCTGCGCCACCCGCGCGCGGATAGTCGGCCCCTGGGCCAACTATCCGCGCACGGGTGCGGAGCGCCCTAGCTGAAGACCACCGTTTTCCTGCCGTGTACGAGGACACGATCCTCGAGGTGCCAGCGCAGCCCGCGGGACAGCACGAGCTTCTCGATGTCACGGCCCTGACGGACCATGTCGGCGACCTCGTCGGAGTGGTCGACGCGGATGACGTCCTGTTCGACGATCGGACCCGCATCGAGTTCGGCGGTCACGTAGTGGCACGTCGCGCCGATCAGTTTCACGCCGCGCGCGAACGCCTGGTGGTACGGGCGAGCGCCGACGAACGACGGCAGGAAGCTGTGATGAATGTTGAGGGCCTTGCCCGCCCAGTGCTCGCACAGCTCTTCCGGCAGGACCTGCATGAACCGAGCGAGCACGACGGCGTGCGGGTCGTACGAATCGACGAGCTCGCGAACCTCGTCGAACGCCGGTCCGCGCTCGGCCGGATCCTTCGGAAATTCGACGTGGTGGAATCGGATGCCGTGCGCGCGGGCGACCGGTTCGAGTGACTTGTGGTTGCCGATGACAGCCGAGACCTCGGCGGGGAGTTCGCCTCCGGCTGCGCGCCCGAGCAGGTCGTGCAGGCAGTGCGCTTCCTTGCTGACGAGGATGACGACGCGTTTGCGTTGGCCCGAATCCTCCAGTGTCCATTCGGTTTCCGGGCCGATCTCGGCTGCGACGGACTCGAACCGGGCGCGCAGTTCCTCGATGCTCATGTCGACGGACGACGCACGCACGGCCTGACGAGTGAAGAACCATCCCGTGTCCGGATCGGCGTGGTACGCGGCTTCGACGATCCATCCGCCGACCTCGGCGAGGAACGTCGAGATCTTGGCGACGATGCCCGTGCGGTCGGGGCATCCGAGGGACAGAACGTACCGACGGTCGTCGGCGACACCAGCTGAACTCATGCGTCGATTCTCTCAGGCGGTCCTGACCCCGGTTGCCACCAGTGTCGTCGCATCGACCGAATCGATGCCGCGAGTGGTCAGTAGTTCGAGGAACTCGGTGCGGACTCTCTCGCGGGTCGCGTCGTCGAAGTCGGCCAGTGCGCCGCGAAAACCGCTGCCCAGCACGAGGTTCCAGACGAACTCCTCGGTGGCGGGGACGTGATTGGACAGCTCCCGAACCTGAACCGACTCGCACCGCTGTGCTTCGAGCCACGCCGCGAGCGTGTCCGCGGTCTCGATGCGGCGCAGCGGGTTGGACTCGTATCCCTGTCGCGACAGCGGGCCGGTGTGTCCGTCGCCGGGGGAGTGGCGAGCGATGACCTCGAAGTAGGCGTCGCCGAAATCCTTGACCGCGCCCTTGCGCCAGACCGTGACGCCGACGCGGCCGCCGAGCCGAACTTCGCTCACCAGGCGCGAGAACGTGATGTCCATGTCCGGAAGGAAGAAGATTCCGTAACTGCAGGCCAGGGCGTCGTAACCGCCGTCGATCGAGCTCGGAGCCTCCCACTCGGTGGCGTCGGCGCAGACGAAGTCGATGTTCCTCAGGGCGGCCGATGTGGCCTTCAGGCGACCCACCTCGAGCAGGTCGTCGGCGAGATCGATGGCATGAACGATGCCGTCGGGACCGACCGCCTGCGCCGCGGGAATCGCCGACGCGCCCGTGCCTGCACAGACGTCGAGCACCGATTCACCTGCCGCGAGATCCAGAGCGAACGACAGGGCTTGGCCTGCTGGACCCCAGACGAGAGGGGTGATCAGATCGAATTCACGGCTGGTGGAGTTGAAGGTGTCGGCGGTTCCGGCCGCGCGAGAATGGGACATGTCCCCGAGCTTAGGGCGGGCGACGCTGTGGTTGGGTGGTCTCATGTCTGTCACTCGCGCTTCCCTGGCCCGCATGATCGATCACACGTTGCTCAAGCCCGAAGCGACGCCCGACGACGTCGCCGCGCTCGTCACGGAAGGACTGGAGCTCGGCGTCCTCGCTGTGTGCGTGTCGCCGTCGATGCTGCCCGTCCGGGCGGAGGGTCTCGTCGTCGCGGCTGTCGCGGGATTCCCGTCGGGCAAACATCATTCGCTCGTCAAGGGATCCGAGGCGCGCCTCGCCGTCGACCAGGGTGCGACGGAAATCGACATGGTCATCGACGTCGGCGCAGCTGTTGCCGGCGACTACAACGCGGTGCTGTCCGACATTCTCACCGTCCGTGAGGCGATCGGACCGACACCGGTGCTGAAGGTGATCATCGAGTCGGCCGCGCTGTCGGACGAGGCGATCGTCGAGACGTGCCGTGCCGCCGAACGAGCGGGCGCGAACTTCGTCAAGACGTCGACGGGGTTCCACCCGGCCGGAGGCGCGAGCGTGGAGGCCGTGCGGCTGATGGCCGAGACCGTCGGCGGTCGGTTGGGCGTCAAGGCCAGTGGCGGCATCCGAACGACGGATGCCGCCCTGGCGATGATCGACGCGGGTGCCACGCGCCTCGGACTGTCCGGCACGCGGGCCGTGCTGGACGGTCTGGAGGCCTAACTTTCGGGGCCCGGTCAGGTGAACGTGCTGCACGCCTCCGGCTGCTGCGGGGCCGTCTGACCGGGCTGCGCGGCGGGCATCGTGTACTGGCCGCCCTCGAGTCGCAGATCGATCGCGTTGTCGCTGACGGTGAGCGACGTCGGCTTCATGTCGAGCGGGTACTGCTGCAGGCTGTCGGTCAGTACGCCGACGATGCTGTCGACGAGGTCGGTCGGAATGCCGAGTCCCAGGATCGACGCGTTCACGGTCTCGACCTGGACCTGATCGCCGCTGATCTGCGGCTTGACGGTCAGCTGGGCGAGGCCTGCCACGGCGAACGACAACGTGCCCGCCGACTGATCCGCCGTCACCCCGGACACGAGCGCGCCGATGCCCTGCGACTGCAGGGTCTTGGCGATGCCGTCGGTGGACCAGTCGATGTCGGCGCTCGAGCTGCCGATGGTTCCGTTGCTGTCACCGTTCTGCTGGAGGTCGACGTCGTTGACCTCGGCGTGCACGTTCATGCCCTCGGCCGGGCCGAACCGGGCGTCCTTGCTGTCGACGGTGACCGACGAGACCTTCTTGTCGACGAGCGACAGCAGCACCGGCTTCCATCCGATGCCGACGTCGACGGAACTGCCGATCTCGCTTTCGAGCTGTCCGGCCAGGCACGACTTGATCTGCTGTCGGAAGTACAGTTCGCCGCCCAGCAATGCCGCGACGAGTACCAGAACTACGAGCAGCGCAATCAGAGGAGCTTTGCTTCGTGTCATTCGCAGCAGTCTTCCGCACAATTCTGAAAGAGCTCTGTGAATCACCGCGCGGAGGGTGAAGTGCATCGAATCTTGTGATGTGCAACACATGCTGTCGTACTCTTGACGGCATGACCACACGTCCGAGCGCCCTCGAATTGCGTCGCCTGGCTGCGAGTCAGGACGGATACTTCACCATCGAACAGGCCGAGGATCTCGGATACGAACACGCCTCGATGCACGCCAATATCGTTGCGGGAGACTGGACGAAGGTCGAACGCAACCTGTGCAGGTTGTCGGACTGGCCGCACAACGATCTCGAACACTTCGCGATGTGGTGCGCATGGTTCGGCGGCGACGCCGTCATCTCGCACCAGAGCGCCGCCGAGTTGCACGGGTTCGGACATCTGCACCCGCAGTTCGTGCACGTGTCGGCGTACACCAATCTGCGCCTCGCGGACACGCGCCTCGCAGTGCACCGGTTGCAGCTGACACCGCACGACATCGAGTCCACCGGCACGTTCCGTATGACGACGCCGGTGCGGACGGTCCTCGACCTCGCCGCGGGCGGAATCTCGCAGATCACGCTCGACGAAGTCGTCGGCGATGCCGTCGCGATCGGACGCGTCGACCCGTCGGTGCTGTACGCCGAGGCCACGAACGGAACCGACCGGGTGGCCGAGCGCGTCGAACTGGCGTTGTCCGCCTGTACCTGAAAATCGGCCTGTACCTAGGAGTTCGGCCGTACACAGTCCCACGGGACCGTCAGCACGTTGTCGCGCATGCGACGCCGATGCACGACGACGGGTAGACCATCGCGACTCAGTCCGGCCAACGCCGCGCGCCACCGCACCCGAGGACCGAAGGGGGCGAGGGGAGAAGCCGTCGACCATGCTCGGTCCGCGGCCTGCAGCAGCGCGTGGATCGGCTCGCCGGGAACGTTGCGGTGGATGAGCGCTTTCGGGAGTCTCTCGGCGATGTCCGACGGCTTGTCGACGGTGAACGGATCCCACGCGATCGTCAGCGACAGCGGTCCCCCGGCGTCGAGCAGAACCCACGCGCAGCGACGCCCGAGCTCGTCGCAGGTTCCGTCGACCAGGAGGCCGCCGGGCGCGAGAGCGGACAGGATGCGGGCCCACGCGCCGGGAACAGCGTCCTCGGGATACTGCCGCAGCACGTTGAACGCGCGCACGAGGTTCGGTCGTAGGCCGGCCAGCTCGAACCCGCCGCGCGCGAAGTGCACGTTCTCGGTCGGTTCGACGACGCGGGCCGGGTCGATCTCGAGACCGGTGACGCGCAGATCGGGCCGGACAGTGCGAAGGCGTCGGGCAAGTTCGAGGGTGGTGTCGGGGCGGGCGCCGTACCCGAGATCGACGACGAGCGGATCCGGCGCATCCGTCAGGACACGCCGGACCAGGGGGCTGTGCGTCAGCCAGCGATCGCTGCGTCGGAGTCGGTTGATGCCGGTGGTGCCGCGGGTGATGACGCCCTGTGGCTTGGCGGAGCTAGTTGTTCTGGGCAAGCCAGTCGGCCGTCACTTCACCCTCGCCGCGCCAGAGGTCGCGCAGGTTGACCAGCATCAGCTGTTCGAGCTTCCCGCCGACGAACGGCAGGAACACCTTGGCCTCGGACGAGGTGCGCAGCGTCGACCCGGTCTCGGTGGCGAACAGCGACGTCGTGCCCTTGAGGCTGCCGGGGCCGGCCGGAATGGACGCGTCGTAGTGGCCCTCGGTGTTCTCCGCCGTGAACGGATCGAAGTGCACGTTGCGCGTGATGACCATGTCCTTCTTCATCACGGTCTGCGCGATGTCGGGCAGTTCGGTCCTCGGGATGATGTGGTGCATCACGACGTCGATGCCGTCGCTCGTGACCTCGAAGCTCTTCAGCTCGTTGTGGGAGTACTTCTTCATCTCCTCGATACGAGCGTCCCAGTGATCGCGGCTGGACAGAGCGGCGTACACCTGCTCGGGGGAGTAGGTGAACCGGGCTGAGTAGTTCATGCGGCGCGCCATAGCGGACCAGGGTACCGGCAGTTCCCGAGTAGGTCTGCTACAGGTTCTTCGCTATCCAGTTGCCGGTGTAGTCGTGCTCGTTGTCGATCAGAGAAAGGACCTGCTCGCTGATCATTGCCTCGATCTTGCTGCCGAACAGCGGGATCTTGACCTCGGTCGTTCCCGACAGCGACATTGTCGACGACGTCTCGTCGCCCTCGAGAAGGGTGGTGCCGGAGATCGACGCGGGTGCGCCGTCGACCGTCGCGCCGAATTTGCCCTCTGCACGGTTGCCGCCGAACGGGCCCCACGACTCGGTGCGCTCGATGACGAGCGGCCCCTTCTTGAATGCGGTGACCGCGGCGGGCAGTTCTTCCTCGGGGATCGACTGCGAGATCACGACACTGATGGTGCCGTTGAGCGTGGTGGCGCTGACGAGTTGGGCGCCGGGTCCACCGATCTCGGCGATGCGGTCCTTCCAGTACTGCTCGGAGACGAGTGCGGCGTGCACCTTGTCGACAGATGCGGGAACGGACGCGCTGTGCGCGATGGGGCGAGGCATACGCGGGAGGGTACCCTGGGCTCCCGTGCCTACCGCAATTTCAGGTCTCACCACGATGCGCGTCGGTGGCCCGGCTCGCGCATTCGCCGTCGCGTCGACATCCGACGAGCTCGTCTCCCTCGTGCGTGACGCCGACGCGTCGGGAACCCCGGTGCTGCTGGTCGGCGGTGGATCCAACCTGGTCGTCTCCGACGACGGCTTCGACGGCCTCGTCGTGAAGGTCGAGACGTCGGGCGTGAGGGTCGACGGCGACGCGATGTGGGTCGCTGCTGGGGAGCGGTGGGACGGCGTCGTCGCCCGTTCGTTGGACGAGGGCCTCGCCGGTCTCGAAGCGCTGTCGGGCATCCCCGGTCTGTCGGGTGCGACGCCGGTGCAGAACGTCGGCGCGTACGGGACCGTCACGTCCGACGTGCTCGAGTCGTTGACCGTGTACGACCGCGAGACGGGCGAGACGTCGGTTTGGGCTCCCGAGCGATGCGGCTTCGGGCTGCACCGTCAGTCGGTCTTCAAGCATTCGACGCGGTACGTCATCCTCGACACGACGATGCGGCTGCGGCGTTCGGGGTCGTCGGATCCCGTGCGGTACGCGGGGTTGGCGGACCGGCTCGGCGTCACCATCGGGGACACCGTCGCTGCCAAGGACGTGCGCGAGGCGGTGCTCGATCTTCGTCGCCAGAAGGGCATGGTGCTCGACGCGTCCGACCACGACACGTGGAGCGTCGGCTCCTTCTTCCTGAATCCCGTGCTGGCCGAGGTGCCTTCGAGCGCGTCGCGCGCTCCGCAGTACCCGGATCCGTCGGGAATCAAGATCCACGCCGCATGGCTCATCCAGAACGCCGGCTTCGCACACGGCTACGGCACCGAGTTCGGCAACGGCACCGCGGCGGTGTCCACGAAACACGTGCTCGCCATCACCAACCGCGGCGGCGCGACGACGGCCGACGTGATGGCGCTGGCGTCGCACATCCGCGACGGGGTCGAGGCAGAGTTCGGGATCACACTCGTGCCCGAATGCGATCTGGTCGGCTGCTCGCTCGCCTGATTCCCGGGCGGTCGTGTCGGTTCGAGCGCCTACCATGGAGTCTTCGTACGTCAGCGTTGTAAGGAGTTTTCAGTGCAGGTCACCAGCGTCGGGCACGCGGGGTTCCACATTCGGACCGATGCGGGCAGCATCCTGTGCGACCCGTGGGTGAATCCTGCCTACTTCACCTCGTGGTTCCCGTTCCCGGACAACTCGCAGCTCGACTGGGACGCGCTCGGAAACTGCGACTACCTGTACGTCTCGCACCTGCACAAGGACCACTTCGATCCGAAGAACCTGGCCGAGCACGTCAACAAGGACGCGACCGTCCTGCTGCCGGACTACCCGGTGCCGGACCTGAAGCACGAGCTCGAGAAGCTCGGCTTCCACAAGTTCTTCGAGACGACCGACTCGGTCAAGCACCGTCTGTCCGGCCCCAAGGGCGATCTCGACATCATGATCATCGCCCTGCGTGCGCCCGCGGACGGTCCGATCGGTGACTCGGGACTCGTCGTGTCCGACGGCGAGACCGTCGCGTTCAACATGAACGACGCCCGTCCCGTCGATCTCGACGTGCTGACCGAACAGTTCGGGCACGTCGACGTCCACATGCTGCAGTACTCCGGGGCCATCTGGTACCCGATGGTCTACGACATGGTCGAGCGCGCGAAGAAGTCGTTCGGCGAGCAGAAGCGTCAGCGTCAGATGGACCGTGCGCGTCAGTACATCGAGCAGATCGGTGCCACGTGGGTCGTGCCGTCGGCGGGCCCGCCGTGCTTCCTCGACGACGAACTGCGGTTCCTCAACGACGTGTACGACGACCCGTCCAACATCTTCCCGGACCAGATGGTCTTCCTGGATCAGATGCGACGCAACGGACACGACAAGGGACTGCTGCAGATTCCGGGCACGACGTCGACGTTCAAAGGCAGCGATCTCGTCTCGCACGAGCATCCGATCCCGACCCCGGAAGTCGAGGCCATCTTCACCACCGGCAAAGCGCAGTACATCGAGGACTACGCGCAGCGTCAGGCAGGCGTCATCGCGGCCGAGAAGGCGGCGTGGGCGTCGGCGGACGGCGAACCGCTGCTCGAACCGCTGCGAGAGTTGTTCGAGCCCATCATGATTCAGACCGATCAGATCTGCGACGGCATCGGCTACCCGGTCGGGCTGATGCTCGGCGCAGAGACCGTCGTACTCGATTTTCCGAAGCGGATCGTGCGTGAGCCGCTGCTGAAGGAGCGGTTCCGGTACAGCTTCACGATCCCGGCGGAGCTGGTGCGGACCGTCGTGCGCGACAAGGAACCGGACTGGGTCAACTCGATCTTTCTGTCCACCCGGTTCCGTGCTCGACGGGTCGGCGGGTACAACGAGTTCCTGTACACGTTCTTCAAATGCCTGACGGACGAGCGCATCGCGTACGCCGACGGCTGGTTCGCCGAGGCACACGACGACAGCGCCACGATCGTCAAGGACGGCTACGAGATTCAGCGTCGCTGCCCGCACCTGAAGGCCGACCTGTCCAAGTTCGGCATCGTCGAGGGCAACAAACTCACGTGCAACCTGCACGGCTGGGACTGGAATCTCGACACGGGTCGTTGTCTGACGTCGCGCGGTCACGAGTTGCGGTCGACCAAGCTGTAGCGCCGCGCTGGTCACGCCGACGCGCGTGCGTTTGCCGACTGTTTGCGCGAAATGTCCGGTTGCAGCCGTGAATTCGGTGTGAATCGGACCGCAGCCCCCGTCTCGATGCGTATCCGTGGAAAATCCCCGAGTACGTTGGAAAACGTGCATGAGCAGGTTGAACGGACAAATCGGACTCGGTTGTTGTGGTTGATCACAGCGATCGCGGCACTGGCGGCGCTCGTCGCAGGGTGCACCATCGGTTCCGACGGAGGATCCACCGGAAGCGCCGCGTCGACGACGGAGGCTCCGCCGGTCGCGAAGGTAACTCAGAACCCGACCGACGGGGCCGAGGACGTCAGTCCGATCGCCCCGATTTCGGTGTCCGTCGCGAACGGAACCCTGAACGAGGTCACGCTGACGAACCCCTCCGGGAAGGTCGTCCAGGGCGCACTGGCCCCGGACAAGGCGTCGTACACGATCACCGAGCCACTCGGTTACGGATCGGAATACACGTGGGCGGGTGAAGCGGTCGGTACCGACGGCAAGACCGTCGACGTCGAAGGCAGCTTCACGACCGTCGAACCGGACAGTCGAACGTCGGTGAGCACGAACATCGGCGACGGCCAGGAGGTCGGCATCGCAGCGCCGATCATTCTGCAGTTCGACCAGTCGATCGAGAACAAGGCGGCCGTCGAACAGCGGTTGACGGTGACGACCAACCCGCCTACGCCCGGTGCATGGGCGTGGTTCCCGGACGACAACGGCTCGCGCGTGCACTGGCGTCCGACGAACTACTGGGCTCCGGGCACGACGGTGTCGGTGCAGGCGAACCTGTACGGGGTCGACTACGGCGGCGGTGCCTACGGTGCCGACGACGTGACCCTCGACTTCACCATCGGCCGCAGTCAGATCGTCAAGGCGGAGGCCACCAGTCACCGCATGCAGGTGGTGCGCGACGGCGAGACCATCATGGACATCCCGGTCAGCTACGGCGAGGGCAACGAGACGCGCAACGTCACGCGCAGCGGCATCCACGTCGTGACCGAGAAGCACGAGGACTTCCTGATGTCGAACCCGCCGTTCTACGAGAACGTCCGCGAACGCTGGGCGGTGCGAATCTCCAACAACGGTGAGTTCATCCACGCGAACCCGTTGACGACGGGTGTGCAGGGCGCGTCGAACGTGACGAACGGGTGTATCAATCTGTCGACCGAGGATGCGCAGCAGTACTTCGGGACGGCGATGTACGGGGATCCGGTCGAGGTGACGGGAACGTCGATCGACCTGTCGGCTGCCGACGGCGATCTGTACGACTGGGCGATCGACTGGCCGACCTGGGAATCCATGGGTGCGGCGTAGCACCCGTGCGTGCGAATGTACAGCCCGCTGTACATTCGCACGCACGTGCGCCGAAGGCGCCTACGTCCGGTGGAACCGCCCCGGGCTGGCCTGATCCCGCGGCTTGATGATGATCTGGTCGAGGTTGACGTGCGACGGGCGCGACGCCACGAAGCCGATGACCTCGGCGATGTCCTTGGCCACCAGCGGCGTGATGCCCTGGTAGACGGCGTCGGCCTTGGACTCGTCGCCGTCGAAACGCACGAGCGAGAATTCGGTCTCGACGGCACCGGGCGCGATCTCGGTGAGCCGCACCGGCTTGCCGAGCAGTTCACCGCGCAACGTACGGTGCAGCACCGCCTGAGCATGCTTCGCGGACGTGTAGCCCGAGCCGTTGTCGTACGCCTCGAACGCCGCGACCGACGTGATGGTGACCACAAGGCCGTCGCCCGATTCGATCAGCTTGGGCAGCAGAGCCTTCGTGACGCGCAGCGTGCCGAGCACGTTGGTCTCCCACATCCAGCGCCAGTCGTCGAGGTCGGCGTCGATGACGGGCGCGAGGCCCTTGGCGCCACCCGCGTTGTTGATCAACACGTGCACGCGGGGAATCACGGCGGTGAACGCTGCGACGGAGTCTTCGTCGGTGACGTCCAATTGCAGTGCGGTGCCACCGATTTCGGCGGCGAGCTTCTCGAGGCGGTCGACGCGACGCGCCCCGATCACGACGTGGTAGCCCTGCTCGGCCAGTTGGCGAGCGGCGGCCTCACCGATGCCCGAGCTGGCTCCGGTGACAACGGCGACACGGGCGTCGGACGAGATTTGTTCGGACAATGTCATGTGCCGAATTCTAGTCTCAGGCGTCTGCCGCTCGCGGGGCGAGGATTGGTGATCGGCCGCAGAAGTGCTAATTTGGCGCTCATGTCCGCCAGCCACACGCCCGCTCTGCGCGTCACGTACGTGACCGCTGCCCTGGGTTCTCGGCTGCCGCTTCCTCGCGAACTGTGTTGTCTCGGTTTCGGAGTCCGTCGCTAGTTCTGTGCGACGGCGTGCTCGCATTCTCGTTTCTGCGCTGCTCTGACCGATTCATGCACCACCCGTTCCTTGTCGTACGGGTCTATTGCCGAGGACGAAACACGTGTCACTTGCCACTCTTCCGAAAACGTCTCCCGCTGCGTCTCGCCGGGGTACCCGTTCCACGCCCGGTGCTCAGCGACCGACGCAGAACAGCAGGGTCCAGGTCGTCGCTCCCGACCTGCGCATCGCCGACAGTCCCGCAGCGTCGGTGCTGCGCCTTGCGTCGGCTCGCGGTCCTATTTCGCGCGACGTAGCCGCTCGCGCAACAGGTTTGAGCATCGCCACGGTCAACCGGCAGGTGGCGTCGCTGCTCGGTGCAGGGTTGCTCCGCGAACGCGGCGACCTGACGACGTCGGGCGCGATCGGCCGTCCGCGGGTGCCGTTCGAGGTCAATCACGAGCCCTTCTCGACGGTGGGCATCCACATCGGCGCCCTCGTCACCGGCATCGTCGTCGGTGATCTGCGCGGGCGCATTCTCGGTGCGGTCGAGATCCCCACTCCGGGCGGGCCTGCCGAGGTCGCGCTGCGTGCGATCACCCGCAGTGCGTCCGCATTCGCTGCTCGGTGGCACCGTCGGACCCCGCTGTGGGTCGGCGTCGCGCTCGGTGGGCGTGTCGACGCGGCCACCGGATCGGTCGACCATCCCCGCCTCGGCTGGGAGAACGCGCAGGTCGGCACCATCGTCGGCGGCGGAATGGGTCTGCCGGTCTCGGTGTCCGGTCACGTCGAGGCGATGGCCGCGTCGGAGCTGTTGCTGACGCCCGCCCGAGCCGACGCCGCGCCGACGGGGACGAGCCTGTTCTTCTATGCGCGTGAAACCGCCGGTATCGCGTTGACGATCGACGGTCGTGTGCACACGCCGTCGACCGGTCCCGGTTCCATCGCGCATCTGCCCACCGGCTCGAATGCGCTGTGCGCGTGCGGGAATCGCGGATGCCTCGAAGCATCCGTCAGCGATCGCGCGGTGCTCGCCGCAGCGATCGAACGCGGAGTGCTCGCTCCCGGTGCCTCCGTCGCCGGTCTGTACCGGGCGGCGCACGACGGTTCGGCAGGTGCGCGGGACATTCTCGTCGAACGTGCGGAGATCCTCGGCCGCACCGTGGGTCTGCTGCGCGATCTGTTCAACCCGGATCGCGTCGTGCTCGGGGGCCAGGCGTTCACCGAGTACGAGGCCGGTCTGCCGTACGTCGCCGAAGCGTTCGGACGCACCTCGACGTTGCCGCGCAAGGACATTCGAGTCACCGGCTTCGGGAACAAGGTCCAGGAGTACGCGGCGGCGGTCGTCTCGCTCAGCTCGGTGTACTCGGATCCGCTCGCATCGATGAGACGTGCCGCTGCCTGATCCGACGGACCTCACTGTCATGATGTCGACCATGGCAACGAGAGGACCGGTGCGTCAGGCCACCGGAATCGACGGGACCAACATCGTCTACCGCGTGTCGGGCGCACCATCGGGCCGACCGCTCGTGCTGCTGCACGGGTGGGCGCAGTCGTCGGCCTGCTGGGGCGATTCGGTGCTCACCGAGCTGGCCGCGACGTACCGGGTCATCGCCGTCGACCTCCGCGGTCACGGCTACTCGGACGCACCGACGAGTGGCTACGACGACTCGAAGATCTGGGCGGGCGACGTCGACGCCGTACTGACCGCGGAAGGAATCACGTCCGACGCCGTTCTTCTCGGCTGGTCGTACGGCGGGCTCGTCATCTGCGACTACCTCTCCGTGCACGGCACCGACGCCGTGTCCGGCATCGTCCTCGTCGGCGCGATCACGAGCATCGGGCGGGGTGAGAAGGGCGGCCGCGTCGGGACGTCCATGCGGGCAGCGATTCCCGACGCGATGGCCGAGGAACCGCGGGTCGCGATTCGCGCGTTGGGCAGTTTCGGCAACGCTCTGACCGGCCCGGTCGACGGGAAGGGTGCGCAGGCGCAGGCGCTGTTCGGGCTGACGCTCGCGACGCCGCCTCGGGTGCGGGCCGCGCTGTTCGACCGCGCCGCGTCGAACGACGAACTGCTGCGCACCCTGGACGTGCCCGCCCTCGTGCTGCACGGTACGGAGGACACCGTCGTCGACGTTTCCGCCGGCCGTCACGCTGCGTCGCTGATACCGACGGTGACGGAGTCCTACTGGGACGGGGTCGACCACGGCCCGTTCGTCGCCGACCCCGAACGGTTCCTGAGCGATGTCTCGGCCTTCGTGGACGGGCTGTAACGCGGGGTCTGTGGACGACCGTACTGTGGAGGCGTGCAGACTGGAGCGGTGAGTGGACGCCAGCTGAACCGGGTTGCCGTGCTGTCGCTGCATACGTCCCCGCTGGCGCAGCCCGGTATGGGCGACGCGGGCGGCATGAACGTGTACGTGCTGCAGTCGGCCAAGGAGCTGGCGAAACGCGGTGTGCAGGTCGAGATCTTCACCCGCGCGACGTCGTCGTCCGACGAGCCGGTGCGCGAAGCGGCGCCGGGTGTGCTGGTGCGCAACATCGTCGCCGGGCCGTTCGAGGGCCTCGACAAGCAGGATCTCCCGACGCAGCTCTGCGCGTTCGCCGCAGGTGTTCTGCGCGAGGAAGCGCGTCACGACGCCGGTTACTACGACCTCGTTCACTCTCATTACTGGCTCTCGGGTCAGGTCGGGTGGCTGGCTCGCGACAGGTGGGGCGTCCCGCTCGTCCACACCGCTCATACGTTGGCGGCCGTCAAGAACGCGTCGCTCGCGGCAGGCGATTCTCCCGAACCGCCCGCTCGGCAGATCGGTGAGCAGCAGGTCGTCGCGGAGGCGGATCGGCTGATCGCCAACACCTCCGAGGAAGCCAAGCAGCTCATCGAGATCTACGGTGCATCCGCCGACGCGGTCGACGTCGTCGCTCCCGGCGCCGATCTGCATCAGTATCACCCGGGCGACATGCTCGCGGCGCGAGCGCACTTGGGTATCGATCCACGTGAAACCGTCGTCGCGTTCGTGGGTCGGATCCAGCCGTTGAAGGCGCCCGACGTGTTGCTGAAGGCTGCGGCGGAACTGTGCGCGCGGGAACCCGAACTGCCACTTCGCATTCTGGTCGTCGGCGGTCCGTCGGGGAGCGGGCTCGACCGGCCGGACAGTCTCATCGAGCTCGCCGACGAACTCGGAATCTCGACCCGGGTGACGTTCCTGCAGCCGCAGCCGTCGAACGTGCTGGCGCAGATCTATCGGGCCGCGAATGTCGTTGCGGTGCCGAGCTACAACGAATCCTTCGGCCTCGTCGCGATCGAGGCGCAGGCGTGTGGCACTCCGGTCATCGCGGCCGACGTCGGTGGACTCGGGGTGGCTGTGCGGTCCGGTGAGACGGGCGTTCTGGTGCAGGGGCACCGGACGGACGACTGGGCGCGTGCGCTCGGTGACATGCTTCGCGACCGAGACGCGTTGGCGCGCATGGCGTCTGCCGCGCCTCGGCATGCGTCCGAATTCTCGTGGGAGCACACGGCCGAGGGACTGCTCGAGAGTTATCGAGCCGCGCAGTTCCACTTCGCCTTGGGTGAAGCGCCCAGCGAGTTCTCGCCGCGCCGCACGCGCGGTCTGTCGAAGCTACGACGAGGAGTGGTCAAGGCATGAGCGAAGCGCAGTCGCCGAAGGACACCGCCGCATCGATCGATGCGATGTTGAAGGAGCGGGAGCTCGAATATCAACGCAAGGACGACAATTCGTTCGTCGTCGAACTCCCGGGCGAGCGCAAGCTGAAGACGACGACGATGCTGACCGTCGGCAACCACGGTGTGCGCGTCGAAGCGTTCGTGTGCCGTAAGCCCGACGAGAACTTCGAAGGCGTGTACAAGTATCTGCTTCGGCGCAACCGCAGGCTCTACGGCGTGCACTACACGATCGACAAGATCGGCGACATCTATCTGGTCGGCCGTATCTCGACGCACGCCGTGACGGGCGACGAGATCGACCGCGTGCTGGGGCAAGTACTCGAAGCCGCCGACGGTGACTTCAACGTTCTGCTCGAACTCGGTTTCGCGGAATCGATCAAACGCGAGTGGGCGTGGCGTGTGTCGCGCGGGGAATCGTTGGCGAACCTGAAGGCGTTCGAGCACCTGATCGAGGAATAGCCGACGAAGTCTCGGGTCGGATGTGAAATGGTGCGGACGCGACGGGCGGCGAGTAGCGTCCCGAATCAGACATAGCAACGAACACCGCACTGCACGATCCATGGAGGAAGTCTTGACCGTCGGCACCCGTTCACGTACTCGGAGACTGGCATTCGGCGGCGTCGCGTCGCTCGGCGCCGTCGCACTCGTCGCCGGATGTGGCTCAGCACCCGACGACAGCGGCTCGGATTCAGGCGGGAGTGCCTCCGGCGATTTCAAGCCGTGCATGGTCTCCGACGCGGGTGGCTTCGACGACAAGTCGTTCAACCAGCTCGGCTACGAAGGCCTGGTGGAGGCCTCGGACTCGCTCGGTGTCGAGCCGATCACCGTCGAGTCGGCGTCGCCGACGGACTACAACCCCAACATCTCGAACCTGATCGATCAGGGCTGCAACCTGATCCTCACCGTCGGCTTCGACCTCGCCGACGCCACCAAGTCCGCCGCCGAGGCGAACACGGACATCGATTTCGCGATCATCGACGATTCGTCGATCGACCTGCCGAACGTCAAGCCGCTGACCTACGACGCCGCGCAGTCCGCATTCCTCGCGGGATACGCCGCCGCCAGCTTCTCCAAGACCGGCATCGTCGGCACGTTCGGTGGTTCGCAGCTGCCGACAGTCACCATCTTCATGGACGGCTTCGCCGACGGAGTCAACTACTTCAACCAGCAGAAGAACCGCGACGTGCGCGTCATCGGTTGGGACGTTCCGTCCCAGAACGGTTCGTTCACCGGCGGATTCGAGGCCAACGCGGTCGCCAAGAACACCGCGCAGGGCCTGATCGACCAGAACGCGGACGTCATCTTCCCGGTCGGCGGCCCGATCTATCAGAGTGCCGCGCAGGCCATCCGTGACTCGTCGCGTCCCATCGCCCTGATCGGCGCCGACGCCGATGTCTACGAATCGGATCCGTCGGTCGGCGACCTGCTGCTGACGTCGGTCACGAAGGGGCTCAAGCCCAGCGTGGACGAGGTCGTCGCGAATTCCGGTGGGGGATCGTTCGACAACGCGCCCTACGTCGGAACGCTCGAGAACGACGGCGTCGGCATCGCGCCGTTCCACGACTACGAGTCGCAGGTCGATCCGGCACTGCAGGGCGAACTCGACGCGATCAAGGCAGGCATCGTCGACGGCTCCATCACCGTCGAGTCGCCGTCGTCGCCCAAGTAAGTACCACGTAAGCAATGAAGCTCGAACTACGCGGCATCACCAAGCGTTTCGGATCGCTCGTCGCCAACGATTCCATCGACCTCGTCGTGGAGCCGGGCGAGATCCATTGCCTGCTCGGCGAGAACGGCGCAGGCAAATCGACGCTGATGAACGTGCTCAGTGGTCTCTATCGGGCCGAGGAGGGTGACATTCTGCTCGACGGCGTCGAGCAGCATTTCGCCGGACCCGGCGAGGCCATGAACGCTGGAATCGGCATGGTGCACCAGCACTTCATGCTGATTCCGGTGTTCACCGTGGCCGAGAACATCATCCTCGGCCACGAGACCACCAGGAGCGGCGGACGTCTCGATCTCGACGCGGCACGCGCGCTCGTCCGTGAGATATCGGGACGCTTCGGGTTCGACCTCGACCCCGACGCGCGCGTCGACGAGCTCCCCGTCGGCGTGCAACAGCGCGTCGAGATCATCAAAGCCCTCAGTCGCGACGCGAAAGTGCTCGTGTTCGACGAGCCGACGGCCGTTCTCACCCCGCAGGAAACCGACGACCTCATGCGCATCATGCGCGAGCTCGCCGCGTCGGGAACCACGATCGTGTTCATCACGCACAAGCTGCGCGAGGTGCGCGAGGTGGCCGACCGGATCACCGTCATCCGGCTCGGCAGGGTCGTCGGCGAGGCCGAGCCCACGGCGTCGAATGCGGAACTGGCCGCGCTCATGGTCGGTCGCGACGTGCAGCTGACCGTGTCGAAGGCGCCCGCGACGCCGGGCGACGCTGCACTGTCGATCAAGAATCTGACCGTTTTCGACGCCGGCGGTCACACGGTGGTCGACGACGTCAGCCTCGACGTCCGGTCCGGAGAAATTCTCGCGATCGCCGGTGTCCAGGGGAACGGCCAGAGCGAGTTCGTCGAGGCGCTGCTCGGCGCCCGTGAACGTCTCACCGGCGAGATCGTCCTCGACGGTGTCTCGCTCGTCGGGTCGTCGGTCCACGACGTACTCGGTGCCGGCGTCGGATTCGTTCCCGAGGACCGCACCGTTCACGGGCTCGTCGGCGAATTCTCGATCGCCGAGAACCTGATGCTCGACCGATCGACCGGAGAGCCGTTCGTGCGGCGCGGTGCGATACGCCGCGACTACCTCGACGCGTTCGCCGCCGAGAAGGTCGAGGAATTCGACGTACGAACCCCGAGTATCGGCACCGCCGTCGGCCGGCTGTCCGGCGGTAACCAGCAGAAGGTCGTACTCGCCCGCGAATTGAGCAGGGAGCTGCGGCTTTTCGTGGCCTCGCAGCCGACGCGTGGTATCGACGTCGGCTCTATCGAGTTCGTGCACAAACGCATCGTCGCGACGCGTGACGCGGGCGTGCCGGTGATCGTCGTGTCCAGCGAACTCGACGAGGTCGCAGCACTCGCCGATCGCATCGCCGTCATGTATCGCGGACGGATCGTCGGCATCGTTCCGGCCGACACGTCACGCGAAGTTCTGGGATTGATGATGGGTGGAGAACATGGCTGACGCAGGTGCGTCGGAAAAGCAGGCGCCGCAGGAGCCGTCGCGTGCTCACGTGGTCCTACGGCAGATATTCACCGGGAGCGCGATCATCTCCGTGCTCGCGGTCGTGCTCGCGATCGTGGTCGGCGCCGTGCTCATCGCCGTCACCGACGAGCAGGTGCAGGAGTCCGCAGGCTACTTCTTCGCGCGGCCGACGGACATGCTCACCGCGATCTGGGATGCGGTGTCCGGTGCGTATTCGTCGCTGTTCCAGGGATCGGTCTACAACTTCCGGCGCCCGGGATTCGAGAACGGCATCAAGCCGCTCACCGAGACACTGACGTTCGCGACACCGTTGATCGTCGCCGGTCTCGGTGTGGCGCTTGCGTTTCGCGTCGGCATGTTCAACATCGGTGGTCGCGGACAGATGCTCATCGCCGCGGCATGCGCGGGCTGGGTCGGGTTCTCGCTGCAACTTCCCGCCGGGCTGCACCTCGTCCTCGCGATCGTCGCGGGCGTCGTCGGCGGTGCGGTGTGGGGCGGTATCGCCGGAGTTCTGAAGGCGCGCACCGGCGCTCACGAGGTGATCGTGACGATCATGCTGAACTACGTCGCGTTCTATCTCGTCGCCTACCTGCTCAGGACCCCGGGCGCGCTGCAGGCGCCCGGCCAGAACAACCCGAAGACGGCGGCGATGGAGTCGACGGCGGTGTTCCCCAAGCTGTTCGGAGACAGGTACTCGCTGCATCTGGGATTCCTGCTGGTCCTGATCGTCACCGTCGGTGTCTGGTGGTTGCTCGAGCGGTCGTCGCTCGGATTCCGGTTCCGTGCCGTCGGTGAGAATCCGCACGCGTCGAAGATTGCGGGTATCGACGTCAACCGGATGTATCTGTACGCGATGGTGCTGTCCGGTGCTCTCGTCGGTCTCGCAGGCGTCGCGCAGGTACTGGGCACGGTCACCACCGGATTCGGTGCGGACATCGACGCCGGAATCGGATTCGACGCCATCACCGTCGCACTGCTCGGCCGATCGAAGCCGTGGGGCGTGTTCTTCGCCGGAATTCTGTTCGGCGCGTTCAAGGCAGGTGGCTTCGCGATGCAGGCCGCCGAGGGTATCCCGATCGACATCGTGCTCGTCGTGCAGTCCGTCATCGTGCTGTTCATCGCCGCGCCGCCGCTGGTTCGAGCGGTGTTCCGACTACCACCGCCGGGCGCCGAGGTCGCGGCACGGGCGGATACCGCGAAGGTGGCGGCACTGTGACCACCGTGAAAGAGCCCGACGTTCTGGCACCCGCCCGCAGCTGGAAGGTGCCCGGCATCCTCGGCGTCGTCACGCTTCTCGCGTTGCTACTCTTCGTGTTTCGTGGAAAGTCGGGTACGACGACGTTCGCCCTCGCCAGCGAGAACGATTTCTTCGCGCTCCCGGCGGTAGGGCTGCCGACGTCGGGAACCGGAATCGCCGTGTTCGTCGTACTCGCCCTGATCACTGCCTATGCCACGTGGAATGCAGTGCAGCGCACGAGGACTCCGCTCTGGCTGCTCGGCGTCTATGCGGTGCTGTTCGTCGTCGGCTTCCTGACGTGGGCTGCTGCAGGTGCAACGGTTCCGGTGCCCGGGTTGCTCATCGGTGCGGTCGCGCTCAGCACGCCCCTCATCTTCGGTGCGATGGGCGGCGTGATCTCCGAACGCGTCGGTGTCATCAACATCGCCATCGAAGGACAGTTGCTGTCGGGGGCGTTCGTCAGCGCTGTCGTCGCCTCGATCACCGGGTCGACGTACGTCGCGCTGCTCGCGGCGTTGGTCGCAGGAGCGCTGACCGCGTCGCTGCTGGCGATGTTCTCGATCAAGTACTTCGTCAACCAGGTGATCGTCGGCGTCGTGCTCAACGTGCTGGTCGTGGGGCTGACGAGTTTCCTGTACTCGGTGGTGCTCACGAAGAACACCGAGGCGCTCAACTCGCCACCTCGATTCGGGCGCATCGAGATTCCGGTGCTGTCGCAGATCCCGGTGATCGGTCCGGTGCTGTTTCGGCAGACGCTGATCGTCTATCTGATGTACATCGTCGTCGCGTTCGTCTGGTTCGGTCTGTTCCGCACCAAGTGGGGACTGCGGCTACGTGCCGTCGGCGAGCATCCTCAGGCCGCCGACACCGTCGGTATCGATGTTGCGCGGACGAGATTCTGGAACGTGTGCCTCGCCGGCGCCATCGCGGGACTGGGCGGTGCCTACTTCACGCTCGGATCCGTGGGCGCGTTCGGCAAGGAGATGACGGCAGGTGCGGGCTACATCGCCCTCGCCGCGGTCATCTTCGGACGATGGGATCCGGTGCGAGCCACGTTGGCGGCCTTGCTGTTCGGTTTCGCGTCGAATCTGCAGAACGTGTTGGGAATCATCGGCTCGCCGGTGCCGAGCGAGTTCATGTTGATGCTGCCGTACGTGGTGACGATCTTCGCGGTCGCCGGACTCGTCGGACACGTACGTGGTCCGGCAGCGGCCGGTAAGCCGTACGTGAAGTCCTGAGCGGTGGGGCCCGCATGCACGGGCCCCACCGTCACTCGCGCATCAGCGGCCGAAACGCAACCAGGCGAACCAATCCGGGATGTGCGGTGCCCACTGCTGGAAGGGCTGCACGAAGTTGTTGTGGAAATCGTTGAACACGGATCTTCTCCTGTTGTCGTGTTTGTTTCTGACCAGAACGAAACTAGCTGCGGCGCCGGGTATTTCAAGCGATTCCCGGGGTTCGTGAGCATTCCCGAACCGAGCTGCCAGGAAGCGTGGGAAACCTGGCAGCCTGCCAGACAGTCGATGCGGTCCGACCTGCATCGCAAGTGGCTGCCACATCGCCGGGCCGTGCGCAATGGTCGACAGGAGATCCGAACCTGACTCCCCAGTAGGGCTCATGTCCGTTGTGACGGCTTTCACTGTAGTGTTCTGACAAGTTGCCGATGCACGTTTCGAAGGAGAGTCATGAGCTTCAAGAGCCCCTTTCCCGATGTCGAGATTCCGAATCTGAGCGTCTACGACTACCTGTTCGGGTCCATCTCGGACGACGATCTCGAGAAGCCTGCATTGATCGACGGGTCGTCGGGAGCCGTCACCACGTACCGGGCTCTGATCGGGCAGATCGACGGCATCGCCGGCGCCCTCGCGGCGCGGGGCCTCGGACTGGGTGACGTCGTCGGCCTGCACTCGCCGAACGTCCCCGCGTTCGCGTCGGTGCTGCACGGCATTCTGCGCGCGGGTGGCACCGCCACCACCATCAACGCTCTGTACACGGCAGAGGACATCGCGAAACAGCTCACCGGATCGGGTGCCAAGTTCCTGTTCACGGTCTCGCCGCTGTACCCGCAGGCGAAGGCGGCAGCCGAGAAGGTCGGCATCCCCGACGACCACGTCATCGTGCTCGACGGCGCCGAAGGACACCCGAGCCTGCGGGACCTGCTCGCCGAAGGCGCACCCGCCCCGGAGGTCTCCTTCGATCCGGCCACGCAGGTGGCGGTACTGCCGTACTCGTCCGGCACCACGGGCGTGCCGAAGGGCGTCATCCTGACGCACCGCAACCTCGTCGCCAACGTCGCTCAGATGGAGCCGCGCGTCGGCATCGACACGAACGACGCGATCCTGGCGCTGCTGCCGTTCTTCCACATCTACGGCCTCACCGTGCTGCTCAACATCGCGCTGAAGCTGCGCGCGCACCTGGTGACGATGCCCAAGTTCGACCTCGTCGAGTTCTTGAAGCTCATCCAGGAGCACAAGCTGACCTACCTGTTCATCGCCCCGCCCGTCGCCGTCGCGCTGGCCAAGCACCCGCTCGTCGATCAGTACGACCTGTCGAGCGTGCACACCATCTTCTCCGGTGCCGCGCCGCTCGACGAGGAACTGGGCAAGGCCGTGGCGAAGCGTCTGGACACGCGCGTGCGTCAGGGCTACGGCATGAGCGAGCTCAGTCCCGTCAGCCACGCCATCCCGTTCGACCGCGACGACATGGCGCTCAGCTCGGTGGGACTGCCGCTCGCGAACACCGTCAACAAGCTCGTCGACCCGGAGACGGGCGAGGAAGTGGATCTTCCGTCCGAGGGTCTGTCCAAGCCCGGTGAGCTGTGGGTGCAGGGCCCGAACGTCATGGCCGGCTACCTCAACAACCCCACCGCCACCGCCGACACCCTCGACGACGAGGGCTTCCTGCACACCGGTGACATCGCCGTCGTCGACGCCGAAGGCGTCGTCTACATCGTCGACCGGCTCAAGGAGCTCATCAAGTACAAGGGCTACCAGGTGCCACCGGCCGAGCTGGAGGCTCTGCTGTTGACACACCCGGAGATCGCCGACGCTGCGGTCATCGGTGTCCTCGACGAGGAGGGCGAAGAGGTTCCGAAGGCGTTCGTCGTACGCCAGGCCGACGCGACGATCGACGAGGACGCGGTCATCGCGTTCGTCGCCGAGCGCGTGTCGCCGCACAAGAAGGTCCGCAAGGTCGAGTTCATCGACATCGTCCCGAAGTCGGCTGCAGGCAAGATCCTTCGTAAGGATCTGCGGGCTGCCGAGACCACGAAATAGGAGTCGGTCGAGCTCTCGTCAGGCCGCCTACCCGATCGGGTAGGCGGCCTTCCTGTCTCATAGGGGCCTTCTCGTGACTTACGGAACAGTCTCGCCGGAAAGTGACTGACACCTCTGCACTGTCGGATTTAGCGTCGTTCTCAGCACCGTGGCTCGAACCGCGTTGCGAGACCATCAGACGTTTTCCGTTTCGCGGAGAGGATCCTTCCATGCAGGTCGACGACCTACTCAAGCCGTTCCCCATCAAGGAGTTCCACCCGTTCCCACGCGCCATGATGGGCCCCGGCGCGCACGAGATGATCGGTCCCGAGGCACTCAAGCTCGGATTCAAGAAGACCCTCGTGATGACGTCCGGCCTGCGCGGAACCGACATCGTGCACAACATCGTCGAGTCGATGCGCTACCACGGCCTCGAGGTCGTCGTGTACGACAAGGTGGAGTCCAACCCCAAGGACTACAACGTCATGGACGCCGTGGCGATGTACACCGAGAACAAGTGCGACAGTTTCGTGTCCATCGGTGGCGGCTCCGCGCACGACGCGTGCAAGGGCGCTCGTATCTCCGTCGCACACGACGGACGTAGCGTCAACGAGTTCGAGGGCTTCAACAAGAGCGAGAACCCGAAGAACCCGCCGCACATCGCCGTATCCACCACGGCAGGAACAGGTTCCGAGACGTCGTGGGCGTACGTCATCACCGATACGACGACCGACCCCGACAACCCGCACAAGTACGTCGCTTTCGACGACGCGTCCGTGACGACGCTCGCGATCGACGATCCGGTCCTGTACTACAGCTGCCCGACCGACTACACCGCACAGTGTGGCTTCGACGTTCTCGCGCACGCGAGCGAGCCGTACGTCTCGCGCCTGAACTTCGAGCCGTCGAAAGGCAATGCGCTGCATGCCATTCGGATGACGGTGGCCAATCTCCGCGCGGCGACGTGGAACGGTGAGGACCTGCCGGGCCGCGAGGGAATGATGTACGCGCAGTACATCGCAGCCCAGGCGTTCAACTCCGGCGGCCTCGGCATCATCCACTCGATCAGCCACGCCGTCAGCGCGTTCTACGACACGCACCACGGACTGAACAACGCCATTGCGCTGCCGCGAGTGTGGGCGTTCAACATGACAGCCGACTACCGCAAGTTCGCCGACATCGCCGTCGCCATGGGCATCGACACCCACGGCATGTCCGATCAGCGTGCATCGCACGCCGCGCTCGAAGCAGCGATCCAGTTGCTGCGCGACGTCGGCATTCCGGAGAAGTTCGCCGACGTCGACCAGAACAGCTACAGCAAGAACCGTCTCGGCCAGGGCCCGACGAAGTACTACGAGAACTCGCCGAAGATCGTCGGTGACGACAAGGACATCGACCGAATCACCCACCACGTCCTCGGTGACGCCTGCACCCCGGGCAACCTGAAGGAATGCACGTTCGAGACGGTCCGCCCCGTCGTCGAGCACTCCGTGCACGGAGATCTGGACGACCTGATCGGCTGATCTCTCCCTCGATCCTCGCTCCCGCCCGCGGAACCCCTTGCTGCGGGCGGGAGCGGGTCGGACACTCTTCTCGGAAGGAACGCACCGTGTCAGTCCCGACGCCCATCGATGCTTCGGCAGGGCCAGATTTCGACTCCGTCGCCGACGTCGTCAGCCGATTCGGCGACGCAGGCTACATCGCCGACGAACGCCTCGCGACGACGGTGTTCCTGCAGACCAGGCTCGACAAGCCCGTGCTGTTGGAAGGCCCGGCCGGCGTCGGAAAGACCGAGCTGGCAAAGACTCTCGCCGCGGTGACCGGGCGTCGACTGCTGCGGTTGCAGTGCTACGAGGGCCAGGACGAGACCAAAGCGCTCTACGAGTGGGACTACGGCAAGCAGCTGCTGTACACCCAGGTGCTAAAGGAGAAGATCGGCCAGCTCGTCGCCGACACCGAAACTTTGGGTGAAGCAGTCGATCGCATCGCCGCGCAGGACAGTGTGTTCTTCTCCGAGCGCTTCCTGGCGCCTCGCCCGCTGCTCGAGGCCATTCGTTCCCAGGAACCCGTCGTCCTGCTGATCGACGAGGTCGATCGTGCCGACGAGGCGCTCGAAGCGGTTCTGCTGGAATTGCTTGCGGAGAATCAGATCTCGGTTCCCGAGCTCGGCACGTTCACCGCGACGGTCGCCCCGTACGTGATTCTGACGTCGAACAACACCCGCGATCTCTCGGCGGCTCTGAAACGTCGTTGCCTGCACAGCTTCCTCGACTACCCGTCGGCCGAGCGTGAACTCGAGATCGTGGTGTCGAAGGACACCGGTTTGTCGGGTGCCCTCGCCGGCCAGTTGGTCGACGTCGTGCGTGGATTGCGTGACCTGGAACTGCGCAAGTCGCCCAGCATCTCCGAAACCGTGGACTGGGCAAGGACTCTCGCGGTCCTCGGTGCGAGCGAGCTGACCGCCAAGCTGCTGAACGACACGGTGTCGGTCGTCGTCAAGTACGACAAGGACGTGCGCAAGGCGACCGCTGCGATTCCGCGTCTCGTCGATCCGAACGCCGTCATCGATCACGGCCATGGTCACGGTCACGGTCATGGGCACGGCCATGGGCATGGTCACGAGGAGCCCTTGTCCGTTGTGGGGGACGATGATTCGGGTCCAGACGGTCGTGCGATCCGCGCGTCGAAGAACGAGCCCGGCCGCCACGGAAACTACTACGGAGGATCGACGGCATCGACACCGTCACCGGCCAAGGACGTGCCGAAGACGCAGGGCAGCCGCTCGTTCGCGAACGGGTTCGGCAGCAAGAAGAACCGGAAGGCCTGAGTCACCGTGGAGCAGAGTCTGCACCGCTTCGTGCGGTTGCTCCGGCTGCGCGGCATGAGGATCTCGGTGCCCGAGATGCTCGACGCGATGGAAGCAGCTGCGCAGCCGGGATTGCTCGCCGATCGTCGGCTTCTGCGCGAGGCGCTGCGCGTCGCACTGGTCAAGGATCGCGACTCGGACCCGGTGTTCGAGGAGGTCTTCGACCTGTTCTTCGCGCTGGTGAAGGTGCAGAAGGACGACGGTCAGCGCGGACACGGACACGGTCACGACGACCTGTCCGACGACGGACTGCTCGAATCCTTCACTCTCAGTGAGGAGCCCGGCAACCTCCCCGAGCAGGGGCACGAGCACGGGGCGCCGTCGGACATCCGCGAGTTCTTCGATCCGGACGACCTCGCGACGCAGTACAACCTGCATCAGGAGGCGAACAAGATCGACCTCGCCGCGATGACCGACGAGATCGTGTTCAGCAAGGATTCGACCGACAATCTCGGTCAGGGCGAACGCATCCAGATCGAGACGGATCACCTGAAGGGTGCAGGCGTACCCGGCAAGATCTCGACGTCGACCGGCACCAAGGTCGACGCGGATCTGTCGGTCGCGGAGGAGGATGCACTGTTCGGCTGGCTCGACGACCTACCCGACGACGTGCAAGGTGACGTGCTCGACGAAGCGACGGCGCTGCGTGAACGTCTCGCGGGTGTGTTGGCCAACCTGCCTGCTGCGCTCAAGCATCATCTGGAATCGCTTCTGGCACTGGAGAACACCGTCGTCGAGGGCCGTGAGGACCGCGTCGCGAAGGTCGATCACGTCGGCGAGCACGAGCGGGCCGAACTGGAAGAATCGCTGCGGAGGCTGACCCAATCGCTGCACGGTGCGCTGACACATCGCCGAAAAGCAGGCGCGCGCGGACGCGTCGACTCGGGCCGGACGATGCGTCGAAACATGCGGTACGACGGTGTCCCGTTCCGGCCCGTGACCGTGCAGCGCAGCGAGGACAAACCACGGCTGCTGCTGCTGACCGACGTCAGCCTGTCGGTCCGCGCCACCGCCCGGTTCACCCTCCATCTCGTACATGGCCTGCAGGACTTGGTCAGTCAGGTGCGAACCTTCGCATTCGTCTCCGAACTGGTGGAGATCACCGATCTGTTCGCCGACCACAGCGTCGAACATGCGTTGGGGTTGGTGTTCGGCGGTGACGTGCTCGACGTCGACGGCAACTCCGATCACGGAAATGCGTTCGGGCAGTTCCTCGACGAGCACGGCAACGCCGTGAGTCGTCGTACGACCGTGGTGGTTCTGGCGGACGGACGATCGAACGGTCTCGATCCCAATGTTGAGGCGTTCGCCGAGATCACGCGTCGCGCACGGGAAACGATCTGGCTGACACCCGAACCGCGGTACTCGTGGGGGCTCGGCTCGTGTGACCTGCCGCTCTATGCCGAACATTGCCAGCGGGTGCGCGTCGTGCGGGACCTGACGGGACTGACGAGCACCGCCGATGCGCTCGCGACGGAACAGGTGGGACGATGACGACTCTGGACAGGCCCGCGGCCACCTCGGACCGGCGTGGTCGGTTCACGCGCGACGAGATTCCGCGCCTGGTCGGGATGTTCGTGTTCATCGCCGGTCTGCACGTCGTGGGATGGGGATTGTTCGCGCACTACGACGCCATCCCACGTATTCACGAATTGACCGGCGCCGACGGCACTCTCGTCTACGCAGGTGCCGGAGTGCTCGCCTACACACTCGGGATGCGTCACGCATTCGATGCCGACCACATCGCGGCGATCGACGATACGACGCGATTCCTGTTGCAGAAAGGCAAGCGGCCGTTGGCCGTCGGGCTGTTCTTCTCTCTCGGACATTCGACGGTCGTGTTCGTGTTCGTCGCAGCGATCGCCGTCGTGGCCGCGAAAGCCACTGCGTTCCAAGATGCGTTCGCGGGCGTCGGAGGCATCATCGGCACGCTCGTGTCGGGCGGATTCCTGTTCCTGATCGCGGTGCTCAACTTCGCCGTCCTCGCCGGGATCGTGCGGGTGTGGCGACGGGCGAGGGCAGGGGAGTACTCGGAGGAACACCTCGACGAGTTGCTCGCGAAACGTGGGCTGCTGAACCGAATCTTCCGCGGACGCTACGACCGGTTCATCAAGGACTCCTGGCAGATGTACCCGCTCGGCCTGCTGTTCGGGCTCGGATTCGACACGGCCACCCAGGTCGGACTTCTCGCCGTCGCCGGCACGACGGCGATGGCAGGAGGGTTGCCGCCGCTCGCGATCATCGCGTTGCCCATCATCTTCGCCGCAGGCATGACGACGATGGACACCATCGACGGAATCTTCATGTCCAAGGCGTACGGCTGGGCGTTCGTCACCCCGATCCGAAAGATCTACTACAACATCACGATGACGTCGCTGTCGATCTTCGTCGCCGTCGTCATCGGGTCGGTGCAGCTGCTGTCTCTGCTCGGCGACGAACTCGGGCTGACCGGGCAGCCGTGGGATTTCCTCGCGTCGATCGATCTGAATCTCGCCGGGCAGTTCGTCGTCGGCACGTTCTTCGCCGTGTGGATCGGTGCGTTGGTCTACTACAAGGTCGCGAGAATCGAGTAGTGCGGGACCCTGAATCGGGTAGTAAAGGTTCATGGACGTCACTCTCGACATAGCTCAGGGCCGGTTGCGCGGACAACGTGACGGAGCGGTCACCACGTTCCTCGGAATTCCGTACGCGGAAGCTCCGTTCGGACCGTTGCGCTTCGCGGCGCCGACGGCCCCTCCGACGTGGGAGGGCGTGCGCGACGCGACGACGCTCGGCGCCACCGCACCCAAGATCGGCTACCGGCCGCCGACCAGCGACATCCTCGTCGAGCCGGTCGTGCCCGGCGACGAGTGCCTCAACCTGAACGTCTGGACGCCGGGCACCGAGGAGTCCGGCCTGCCGGTGTTCGTCTGGATCCACGGCGGCGCGTTCGTCAACGGCAGCAACGCCGTGCCGATCTACGACGGTTCGGCGTTCGCCCGCGACGGCGTCGTCGCGGTGGCGATCAACTACCGACTCGGCGCCGACGGGTTCGCACGCATCGAGGGCGCGCCCGCGAACCGGGGTCTGCTGGATCAGGTTGCGGCGCTCGAATGGGTACGCGACAACATTTCGGCGTTCGGAGGTGATCCGGGGAGGGTGACGGTCGCCGGCGAATCGGCCGGGGCCATGAGCGTCGGGACGCTGGTGTCGATGCCGCGTGCGGAAGGGCTGTTCCAGCGCGCAATCCTGCAGAGCGGTGCCGGACACCACGTGATCTCGGAGCCGACGGCGTCCAAGGTGGCGGAAGCACTGGCTCAGGCCGTCGGAGTGGAGCCGACGGTAGAGGGACTGGCGTCCGTCC
Organism: Rhodococcus sp. BP-261; assembly: GCF_019835205.1. Classification (NCBI taxonomy): domain Bacteria; kingdom Bacillati; phylum Actinomycetota; class Actinomycetes; order Mycobacteriales; family Nocardiaceae; genus Rhodococcus; species Rhodococcus sp. BP-261. The sequence goes on from NZ_JABUCO010000019.1 coordinate 58,881, forward strand.
CGGTCGAGCAGTTCGTGGACGCGCAGCGAGAACTCGGCGATCGAATCTCGGCCGAGGCGCCGACGGGTGCGTGGGGCGAACTCGCGTTCAACGTCATGCCGTTCGAGCCGTACATCGACGGTGACGTGGTGCCGGAGTTGCCGTATGCGCGCATCGCCGGGGGTGCGGGCGTGGACGTCGAAATTCTGATCGGGACCACCAGTGAGGAGTTCGCGTTCTTCCTCGTGCCCGCAGGTGTGACCGGCTACGTGAACGAAGACCGGATTCGGCTGCTGCTCGGCGCGTACGGCGTCGACATCGACACCGCGGTCGACGCCTACCGCGCGCAGCTACCCGACGCCTCTCCCGGCGAGCTGCTGATCGCAGTGATGACGGACTGGTTCTTTCGGATCCCGGCGCTTCGCGTCGTCGAATCGCGGGGCGGGCGGGCGTTCGTCTACGAATTCGCTTGGCGCTCAACGTTGTTCGACGGAAATCTCGGCGCCTGCCACGCGCTCGAGATCCCGTTCGTGTTCGACGTGCTGGGCAAGCCCGAGACCGCGCGCATCACCGGCGCGAACCCTCCGCAGAAACTTGCGGACGAGATGCACCGGGCCTGGGTCGACTTCGTGCGCGACGGTGACCCCGGATGGGTCCGCTACGGCGACGACCGCTCGGTCATGATGTTCGGCGAACAGTCGTCGGTCGTCGACGATCCGCGTCCTTCGACGCGCGAGGTCTGGGCGGGAGTGCGCTGACGCGTCCGTGCGTGGGAATGTACAGCCCGCTACACATTGCCACGCACGTGCGGCGACGTCGCCTATCGTCCTACCCGTGAACCTACCGACCACGTCGTTTCGCCTCGTGCCGATGCGCGCGAGGGATCCGCAGGAGCCGCATCGCGCCGCGAGTTCGTTGGAGCTGTTCTTCGACCTCGTGTTCGTCGTGGCGGTCAGTATCGCCTCGGTCCAGCTGCATCATGCGCTGACCGAGGATCACATCGCGCAGGGGCTCGTCAGCTACCTGATGGTGTTCTTCGCCATCTGGTGGGCGTGGATGAACTTCACCTGGTTCGCGACGTCGTTCGACACCGACGACTGGCTCTACCGAGCGATGACGGTTGTGCAGATGGCGGGCGTGCTCGTGCTGGCGGCAGGTATCGAGCCGGCGTTCACGGACGAGAACTACGCGGTGCTTGTCTTCGGCTACGTGGTCATGCGCATCGCGATGATCGCGCAGTGGCTTCGGGCGTCGAGGTCACCCGATCACAAGACCACTGCGCTGACCTACGCGTTCGGCATCGGCGGCGTCCAGATCCTGTGGATCCTGTGGCTGTTCGTGCCCGGAGGGCCATGGCAGATCGTCTGTTTCGTCGCGCTCGCCGCCGTCGAGGTGTCGATTCCCGTCGTCGCCGAAAGAAACGGTTCGACGCCGTGGCATCCGCACCACATCACCGAACGCTACGGATTGTTCACCCTGATCCTGCTCGGTGAGAGCCTGCTCGCGTCTGCCAACGCCATCATCGAGGCGCTGCACGACGAGACCGCACTCGCTCCGCTCATCTCGATCGCGGTACTGACACTCGTCGTCACGGCCTCGCTGTGGTGGATCTACTTCTGGCCGCCTCATCACCGGGCGATCCGCGGCATCGGCTCCTCGTTGAAGTACGGCTACGTGCACTACTTCGTGTTCGCGGCGGCCGGTGCGTTCTCCGCAGGCATCGAGGTCGAGATCGACGTGCTGACGCACCACAGCGAATTGAACGACGTCGCCGCGTCGTTCACCGTCACGGTGCCGATCGCCGTCTTCGTGCTCGGCGTCTGGTTCCTGGCCATCAGGAACAACGCGGATCGCGTCGTCAATACAGTCGTGCCGGTGGGCGCTGTGCTGGTGCTTCTCGACCCGGTCATTCCGATTCCCATCACCCTGACGGCCGTGGTCATGGTGGTGATGGTGGCTGTGCTGGTAGCGCGAAAGCCTGTCGACGCCTGAACGTGGATCGGCGACCGAGAGAGCTGGGCGCCCGCGTGAGAAACTGGCCGCATGAGTATCGGAACCTTGATTCTGCTCCGCCACGGCGAGAGTGAATGGAACGCATCCAACCAGTTCACCGGGTGGGTCGATGTCCGCCTGACGGAGAAGGGCGAGGCCGAGGGCAAGCGCGCAGGCGAACTGCTCGCAGAATCCGGCGTGCTTCCCGACGTGCTGTACACGTCACTGCTGCGCCGGGCGATCAGCACGGCGAACATCGCGCTCGACGCGGCCGATCGCCACTGGATCCCCGTCGTCCGCGATTGGCGACTCAACGAACGGCACTACGGCGCTCTGCAGGGCCTGAACAAGGCCGAGACCAAGGACAAGTACGGCGACGAGCAGTTCATGCTGTGGCGTCGTAGCTACGACACCCCTCCGCCGCCGATCGAGGCAGGCAGCGAGTACAGCCAGGATGCCGACGTCCGATACTCCGATCTGGACAGCGTCCCACTGACGGAATGCCTGAAGGACGTCGTCGACCGGCTCATTCCGTACTTCGAGGAGACCATCGTCGCCGAGCTGCGCGCGGGCAAGAACGTCCTCGTCGCCGCTCACGGCAACTCGCTTCGCGCACTCGTGAAGTACCTCGACGAGATCTCCGACGCCGATATCGCCGCGCTGAACATTCCGACGGGCATCCCGCTGCAGTACGACTTCGAGGGCGGCGACGGCAAGCTCGTGCCGTCGAACCCGGGTGGCACCTACCTCGACCCCGAGGCCGCAGCCGCCGGCGCTGCCGCCGTCGCGAACCAGGGCGCCAAGTAGCAGGATCCGCTCCGGGAGTCCGTTTCTCCGGAACAGTAGGTGAACGAACGAAGAACATCGTCGACGAGGGCTGTGACGACCAGGAAATGCCTGCACCCTGCGTATGTGAGCTGTCCATCGAACGTACGATTCCGGTGTGAGTGTTGCATCGGCCGTCCTGCTGGCATTGTCTGCAGCGTTCGGTGGATACCTCGTCGGCGGTGTTCTCATCCCGTACATCAACACACGACATTCGGAGCGGCGACGAGCGTCGTCGGGCTTGACGATGTCCCAGGTTCTGGACCTGATCGTGTTGGCGTCGGAGAGCGGGATCGCGGTCGTCGACAAGTTCCACGACGTAGTCCTGTTCAATCCGCGGGCCGAGGAGTTGGGCCTCGTGCGTAATCGCCTCATCGACGATCGGGCATGGGAGGCGGCGCAGAAAGTTCTCGAAGACGGACAGTCCGTCGAGATCGATCTGACCGCCAAAAATCCACGCACCGGACGCGACAGGATCGCCGTCAAAGCCGTCGCACGTCTCCTCAGCAAAGAAGACAGTCGCTTCGTCGTCCTGTTCGCCGACGACGATTCCGAGCAGGTCCGGATGGAGGCGACGCGTCGGGACTTCGTCGCGAACGTCAGCCACGAACTGAAGACGCCCGTCGGCGCGATGAGTCTGCTCGCCGAGGCGCTTCTCGAATCCGCCGACGACCCGGACTCGGTACGCCACTTCGGTGGAAAGGTCGTCGCCGAATCGAAGCGGCTCGGCAACATGGTGACCGAGTTGATCGCGCTGTCCCGGCTGCAAGGGGCGGAGAAGCTGCCGGACCTCGAGGTCGTCGACGTCGACAGCGTCGTGGCCGCCGCGCTCGACCGGTCCAAGCTTGCCGCCGAGAACGCCGGCATCACCGTCACGACCGACCACCCCAGCGGCCTCGAGGTGCTGGGCGATCAGGCGCTGCTGGTGACGGCCCTCGCCAATCTCATCCAGAACGCCATCGCCTACTCGCCCGACGGCTCGCCGGTGTCGGTCAGCCGCGCGCTACGCGGCCAGTCCGTCGCCTTCGCTGTCACCGACCGCGGCATCGGCATCGCTAAGGAAGACCAGGAACGGGTCTTCGAACGATTCTTCCGCGTCGACAAAGCGCGTTCGCGGGCAACCGGCGGGACGGGCCTCGGCCTGGCCATCGCCAAACACGTCGCAGCCAACCACAACGGGAGCATCTCGCTGTGGAGCAAGCTCGGCACCGGATCGACTTTCACCCTTCAGATCCCCGCCTATTTCGAGGAAGACGACCCCGGGTCGACGGAAAGAGAGAAACAGTGACCAACGTGCTGATCGTCGAGGACGAGGAATCGTTGGCCGATCCTTTGGCCTTTCTGCTCCGTAAGGAGGGTTTCGAGGCGACGGTCGCCGGTGACGGACCCTCGGCTCTCGCGGAATTCGATCGTGCGGGCGCCGACATCGTTCTGCTCGACCTCATGCTTCCCGGTATGAGCGGTACCGACGTGTGCAAGCAGCTGCGTGCACGGTCGGGTGTTCCGGTGATCATGGTGACGGCGCGGGACAGCGAAATCGACAAGGTCGTCGGTCTCGAACTCGGCGCCGACGACTACGTCACCAAGCCGTATTCGGCTCGCGAGCTGATCGCGCGGATTCGTGCCGTACTGCGACGCGGCAGTGACGCCGACATCGACGGCGCGGCCGACACCGGCGTGCTCGAAGCAGGTCCGGTGCGCATGGACGTCGAACGGCATGTGGTGATGGTCGACAACGAGCAGATCACGTTGCCGCTGAAGGAATTCGACCTGCTGGAGTACCTGTTGCGTAACTCCGGCCGCGTACTGACGCGTGGCCAGTTGATCGATCGGGTGTGGGGCGCGGACTACGTCGGCGACACCAAGACCCTCGACGTGCACGTCAAGCGTCTGCGATCGAAGATCGAATCGGATCCGGCCAAGCCCGAGCATCTCGTCACGGTCCGCGGTCTGGGCTACAAGCTCGAGGGGTAGGCGCCTTCGGCGCACGTGCACGAAAATGCATAGAGGGCTATGTATTTTCGTGCACCTGGGGACCGAGTCGCCCTTCCGTAAGGTTTAAGATTCAAGTATTGCAATCGACGAATACTACGGAAGAAGCGTTGCCATGAAAGCCCTGCAGTACCGCACCATCGGATCCCGCCCCGAACTCGTCGAGATCGACACGCCCACCCCGTCGGCGTCGGAGATTCTGCTCCGCGTCACGGCCGCGGGCGCTTGCCACTCGGACGAGTTCATCATGGGTGTCTCCGAGGAGGAGTACTACTTCAAGCCCCTGCCGCTGACGCTCGGCCACGAGGTTGCAGGCGTCGTCGAGGCAGTGGGTGACGGCGTCACCGGCGTCGAGGTCGGCGAGTCGGTGCTGGTCTACGGGCCGTGGGGATGTGGCCGCTGCTACCAGTGCGCACAGGGCAACGAGATGAACTGCGAGAAGGGGATGCGCGCGCCCGGCATCTTCAGCGACGGTGGCATGGCCGAGTACATGATCGTCGACGACGCCCGCCACCTCGTCCCGCTGGGTGACCTCGACCCTGTCACCAGCGTGTCCCTGACCGACGCGGGCCTGACGCCCTACCGCGCAGTCAAGTCGGTGCTGCCGAAGCTGACGCCGGGAACGACGGCCGTCGTCATCGGTGCGGGTGGTCTCGGGCACGTCGCGATCCAGATTCTGAAGGCCCTGACGCAGGCGACCGTCGTCGCGCTGGATCTCGGTGACGAGCAGCTCGAATTCGCGAAGAAGGTCGGAGCCGACCACACGTTCAAGTCCGAGCCCGCAGCGGCCGACTCGGTCAAGGACATCACTCGCGGACTCGGCGCGGACGTCGTGTTCGACTTCGTCGGCATTCAGCCGACGGCCGACCTCGCGGCAGGAATGGTCGCGATGGCCGGACACGTCGTCGTGATCGGTGTCGCGAGTGGTGCGGTGAAGATCGGACAGCGCACGGTTCCGCTCGACGTCACCGGCCGAGCCATCAACTGGGGTTCGCGGGCAGAGCTCATCGAGGTGGTCGAGCTCGCCAAGCGCGGTGCGATCCAGATCCACGTCGAGAAGTACTCGCTCGACGAGGCACCGCAGGCGTACGAGAACCTGCACGCGGGCAGGATCCGTGGCCGCGCGGTGATCGTGCCCTGACAGCCCTACGTGCGTGGGAATGTATAGCCCGCTATGTATTTTCGCGCACGTGGGCCGAAGGCCCCTACTTCGTCCGCTGCGCCTCACGCGTCGCCGGGTGCACGGCGATGAGCCCGAGTCCGCGACGACGCCTGCACAGCGACGCCAACTCGTCGTACGCCGCCTTACCGAGCAGTTCGGTCAGCTCGGGCTCGTACGACTCGAACACCTGCTTGCTGCCGACGTGCGCGTCGGGGGAGCCGGAGCAGTACCACGCCAGGTCGTGTCCACCCTCGCCCCAGCCGCGACGGTCGTACTCGCCGATCGTCGTCTTCAGGATCTCGGTGCCGTCGGGACGCGTTTCCCAGTCCTGGGTGCGACGGATGGGGAGCTGCCAGCAGACGTCGGGCTTCACCGTCAGCGGCTCGATGCCCTTCCTCAACGCCATCGAGTGCAGCGCGCAGCCGATTCCACCGGCGAATCCCGGCCGGTTCTGGAAGATGCACGCGCCCTTGTAGCGCCGGGTGCGCAGCGATTCCTCGTCGTTCAGGTCGTCGTACTCGACGTAGCCCTTCTTGCCCAGGCCCTTCTCCATGAACTGCCAGTCCTCGGCGGTGAGCAACTTCACCGACTCGTCCAGCTTCTTCTTGTCGTCGTCGTCGGACAGGAACGCGCCGTGCGAACAGCATCCGTCGTCGGGGCGGCCCGCGACGGTTCCCTGGCAGGCGGGTGTGCCGAACACGCAAGTCCAGTTCGACAGCAGCCACGTCAGGTCCGCCGCGATGATGTGTTCGGAGTTGTCCGGGTCGGGGAATTCCACCCACTCGCGGGGAAAATCCAGATCGACTTCTGCAGCAAAGGTCGGCTGCTTGCTACCTGCTGTCACAAGTGACGACGCTAGACCCAGTACCGTGGTTGTGTGCGATTAGGGGTGCTCGACGTCGGAAGCAACACCGTGCATCTACTGGTGGTGGATGCACATCGTGGTGGGCACCCCACTCCGATGAGTTCGTCGAAGGCGACGCTCCGACTCTCGGAGAACACCGACGCCGACGGCAACATCACCGCGGCCGGTGCAGAACGCCTGGTGAACGAGGTAGGCGACTTCGCAGCGATCGCCGAGAAGTCCGGGTGCGAAGAGTTGATGGCGTTCGCCACCTCCGCGGTCCGCGACGCACACAACTGCGACGTCGTCCTCGCCCGCGTGAAGAACGAGACGGGCGTCGATCTGCAGACGCTGTCCGGCGTCGACGAGGCTCGTCTCACGTTCCTCGCGGTTCGACGCTGGTTCGGGTGGAGCGCAGGACGCATTCTGAACATCGACATCGGTGGCGGCTCGCTCGAACTGACGTCGGGGAGCGACGAGGATCCGGACGTCGCGTTCTCGCTGCCGCTCGGTGCAGGCCGTCTGACAAGAGATTGGCTCGTCGCCGACCCGCCCGGCAAGCGGCGCGTCGCCGTTCTGCGTGACTGGCTCGACGCGGAACTCGCGACACCGGCCAAGGAGCTGCTCGGCGCAGGCGAGCCCGACCGCGTGGTCGCGACGTCGAAGACCTTCCGTTCGCTCGCGCGGTTGACGGGTGCGGCACCGTCGGCGGCAGGCCCGCGGGTGCCGCGGACGTTGACGGCGAACGGTCTCAGGCAACTCATAGCGTTCATATCGCGGATGACCGCGGCGGACCGTGCAGAATTGGAAGGAGTCAGCGCCGACCGCTCACCGCAATTGGTGGCCGGGGCGCTCGTAGCAGAGGCGGGCATGCGGGCTTTGTCGATCGATACGATCGAGATCTGTCCGTGGGCGCTCAGGGAAGGTTTGATTTTGCGGAAGCTGGACACCGAAACGGACGGCGATCTGGTGGTGAGCACGACGTGACCGAGAACAACACGAACCCGGAGGACACCGGGCAGATTTCCGTCGCCGAACTCCTCGCGCGTAACGGGCAGAAGGGCAACTTCAGCACGGGCGGCCGACGTCGGCGCGGTGTGAAGGGCGGCATCTCGGTCGCCGAACTCACCGGCGAGATCCCCGTCGTCCGCGACGAACCGACCGCGGGTGAGGCCCCCGTCATCACGCCGGAGCCCGAGGCGGCCCCGAAGCCGACGCCGGCAGTCTCCAAGGCGGCTCAGTTCAAGCCTGCCGAGTCCAAGCCGTCCGAACCCAAGCGCGCGCAGCCCGAGCCGGAACTGCTGTCCGGTTCGACCACCGCCGCAGGCGACCTGATGAACAAGGCGCACGACGAGAACGAGCGACGGCCGTACGGGTCCGTCCCGTCTCAGCGACCGGTTCCGATCACGTCGCGCTCGCGGTCCACTGGGTTCGTCCAGCGCAACCGATCCGATCGATCCGAGCGTGACGCCGAGCCCAAGACCGACGTCACGGCCAGGACCGACGGGACGTCGGAAACCCAGGCCCGGCCGAAACCGGCCGTCGCGCAGAAGCCCGTCGTCGCGCCGAAGCCCGCTGTCGCGCCGAAGCCCGCTGTCGCGCCGAAGCCCGAGGTCGCTTCGACGCCCGAGGCGAAGGCCGACACCACGTCGACGACGGCGAAGCCGGTCACTCGCGCGATGCCTGCGGTCGAGCGTCCCGCGGACGACGTCGACAAGGACGACGTCGACAAGGACGAGAAGCCGCAGCTCGAGAAGAAGCCCTCGCGCACCTCCGATTCCGACGACGCGGCCACCGAGATCACCGATGCGGTCACGGACGATTCCGGCGACTCCGACGTCCCCACGACCCCGGCCAAGAAGGACGCCGCCAAGCAGTGGCTCGTTCTCGCGGGTCAGGGTGTCGTCGCGATCGTCGTCGGCGCGCTGCTGTTCAAGGGCTTCGAGAAGCTGTGGGACATGCTTCCGTGGGTCGCACTGATCCTGGCGGTGCTGGTGATCGTCGGACTGGTCGCCGTCGTGCGCATTCTGCGACGGACGGACGACATGATCAGCATGGTCATCGCAATCGCGGTCGGGGTGTTCGTGACGCTCGGGCCGCTCGCGTTCCAACTGAGTACCGGCTGACAAGGCGTCATGAGCGCGCCTGAGGTTGCCGTCGGACTGTCCACCGCTTCGGTGTATCCGCAGAACACCGAGGCTGCGTTCCGGTTCGCCGCCGAACTCGGCTACGACGGCATCGAGCTGATGGTGTGGGCCGAGTCGATCAGCCAGGACGTCGAAGGCGTCGCCGCGTTGTCGCGGAAGTACGGGGTGCCCGTGCAGGCGATTCATGCGCCCTGCCTGCTGATCTCGCAGCGCGTGTGGGGCTCGGATCCGGTGGCGAAGCTCGAGCGATCGGTGCAGGCGGCAGAGAAGTTGGGCGCTGCCACCGTCGTCGTGCACCCGCCGTTCCGATGGCAGAAGCGCTACGCCGACGGCTTCTCCGACCAGGTCGCGGATCTCGAGATGGGTTCCGACGTCATCGTGGCGGTCGAGAACATGTTCCCGATGCGTGCCGACCGCTTCTTCGGCCGCAAGGAAGGATCGGCGGCTCGGCTGCGGAAACGTGGCGGGCCCGGCGCGGCGTTGTCGGCGTTCGCCCCGTCGTACGATCCGACCGATTCCGGTCACGCCCACTACACGCTCGATCTGTCGCACACCGCGACCGCGGGCGCCGACGCGGTCGACCTCATGAACCGCATGGGCGTCGGCCTCGCGCATCTGCATCTGGCCGACGGGCGTGGTGCGTCGATCGACGAACATCTGATTCCGGGGCACGGTGAGCAGCCGTGCGTCGAGGTGTGTACCGAGCTGATGCGACGCGGCTTCCGCGGTCAGGCCGTCGTCGAGATCAACACCCAGAACGCGAGGACGCTGCAGGAACGGTCGTCGATGCTCGGCCAGGCCCTGGCCTTCGCGCGCCGTCACCTGCGCTGATCGATCCGGAGGCCATGCGTTAGGGTCGTTGGATAGTTCAAGTATCCAACTGGTGGGAAGGGTTCTCGTGCGCGTGTCGGAGCTGGTGGCCACCTCGGGTGTCCCGCTGGCCACGGTGAAGTACTACCTTCGCGAAGGCCTGCTGATGCCGGGGAAGTCGACGAGTGCCACGCAGTCGACGTACGGCGACGAGCACGTGGAGCGGCTCGCGTTGATCAAGGCGCTGGCCGGCGCCGGACTCTCGATCGATCGAATCGGGACAGTGCTGCGCCTGATCGAGCACCCGAAGGCGTCTCTGTTCGAGACGTTGGGACGCGCAATCGCCGAACTGCCGCCCTACGACGTCGACGTCCCCGACTACCCACGAGCGAAGGCGGCGTTGGAGAAGCTGGGACAGGTCTACGACCCCAGATTCGTCGCGGTCGCCCAGCTCGAACGGGCGCTCCGGGCGGCCGAGGAAGTCGGCATTGCGATGACCGACGAGCGTCTCGAGGTGTACGGACGCCATATCCGCGGTATCGCCGACTACGACCTCTCGCTCATGCCGGACTCCGTGGAAGCCGCCGTCGAATACGCGGTGATCGGAACGGCCGTCTACGAACCCGTCATCACGGCGCTGCGGCGCCTCGCCCATCACGACATCGCCTCGGCACTCGAAAGGCCAGAACAATGACCAGCCCGTTCCGAACCGCAACGACGGTCACGACGATCGACCTCGGCGACACCGAGGGCACGTTCGCCGCGGTGATCGACTCCACCTGGACGATCGGTCCCAAAGTGCACGGCGGTACGTTGCTCGCCACCTGCGCCGCCGCAGCCAAGGCCCAACTCGCCGACGACGACCTACAGCCGCTCGCGGTCAGCGCCAGCTATCTGAACGCGCCCGATCCGGGTGGCGTCGACCTGGCGACGATCGTCCGCAAGCGCGGCAAGCAGGTCAGCCACGTCGACGTCGAGCTGAGCCAGGGCGGACGCGTCGCCGTCCGGGCCGTCGTCACGCTGGGACGTCCGGACACCGACGCGCCGCGCCACGAGGTGGCGTCGTCGCTCGCGTCGATGCCCGCGGAGCCGCCTGCCGAGACCCAGGCGATCGGTGGTGACCATCCGATGGCGTCGATCGTGCACCTCGCGCAGGGCTGCGAGATGCGGATCGATCCGTCGTCCGCCCATTTCTTGACAGGCCAGCAAGGCGAGCCGGAGGTCCGGATGTGGGTACGTCCGCGTCCCGACGACGAGGCAGACGTCGACACAGCGGTGCTGTTCGCGCTCATGACGGGCGACATCTGCGCACCGGTCACGATGAACCGCGGCATGTTCGGATGGGCGCCGACGGTTCAGCTGACGGCCTATCTGCGGCGATCTCCCGCGCCCGGGTGGCTGCGAGTGGCCGCGAGCAGCACGGTCATCGGCGGGACGTGGTTCGAGGAAGATCACCTCGTCCTGGATTCGACGGGCGCCGTCGTCGTGCAGAGCAGGCAGCTGGCGATGGTCCCGCGATAGGGCGCCTTCGGCGCCGAAATCGGGTCGTTCCTGCAGGCTCCACTCCCGCCGAAATCGGGTCGTTCCTGCAGGCTCCACTCCCGCCGTGCGCGGATAGTCGGAACAGAGACCAACTACCCACGCACGGGTGGCGCAGCCACATCGTGGCAGGCTTACGGCCATGACGAGAATTGCAGTAATCGGAGGTGGCCGGATCGGCGAGGCGCTGATCGCGGGTCTCCTCGAATCGGGTCACGCGGTTCGTGACCTGGTGGTGGCCGAGAAGTTCGAGGCGCGGGCCGCAGAGCTGGCGTCGACGTACGGAATCCTGACGACCACCATCTCCGAGGCGTCGGAGAACGCCGACGTGATCGTGCTGGCCGTCAAGCCGGGCGACGCCGAGGCCGTCGTCACCGAGATCGCGAAGACCGACCTGGACGGCGAACGTGAGCAGCTGATCGTGTCGCTGATCGCCGGTGTTCCGACCGTCAAGTTCGAGCCGAAGCTCCCTGCCGGTTTCCCCGTCATCCGTGTCATGCCGAACACGCCGATGCTCGTCGGCGAGGGCGTCAGCGTCCTGGCACCCGGGCGCTACGCGAAGGCCGAGCATCTGGAACTCGTCCGCGGCATTCTGTCGTCCGTGGGCAAGGTCGTCACCGTCAAGGAGAACCAGCTCGACGCCGTCACCGCGGTGTCCGGCTCGGGGCCGGCCTATTTCTTCCTGGTCGCCGAAGCCATGATCGACGCCGGTGTCGGTCTCGGGCTGACGCGCGACGTCGCGTCGGCGCTGGTGGTTCAGACGATGGTCGGATCGGCGGCAATGCTCGATCGTTCGGACGAAACGCCGACAGAACTTCGATATGCCGTCACTTCGCCCGGTGGCACGACGGCTGCTGCAGTCCGAAAATTGGAGCAAGGTGGCCTCCGAGCTGCATTTTTCGATGCTCTGGGCGCTGCGAACGACCGGGCCACTGAGATGGGCATCACACCCGAATAGAAATTCTCTTACCGACACCCGTCGCAGTAACCCCACGAGTCACGTTAAGCTCACGGGTAGCACGTGCGTGTCTGTTCGGCAGGAGGGGAAGCCTGCCGCGCGAGACGTGCCGGAGGTATGTGGATTGATGGCGCCTGCAAACAAGCCGTCCAAGGTTTCGTCCTCGGATGGTCAGCCAGCCGTAGCTGGAACGCAATTCCTCACGGTCGCCGAGGTGGCGACGCTGATGAGGGTGTCCAAGATGACTGTGTACCGGCTGGTGCACAGCGGAGAACTGCCTGCAGTTCGAGTAGGTCGGTCGTTCCGTGTTCACGCGAAGGCGGTACACGACTACCTCGAGACGTCGTACTTCGACGCGGGCTGACGGAGAACAGCGGCTTACGGGCGGAAGTCGGGCCGGTTTCGTGGATCGATGGATCCACCGGTAAGATCGACATCCGTCGTGCCAGTCGCTGCCGTTGCAACGGGCCGCGAACAACGAGGCCCGAGCGCCAGCTCGGTGAATCGACGGCTTCGCCGGCAACTTGTCGTGTCAGACAGGGTGCCGGGGGAGTTCGAGGCGCCAGGTAGGCGTACGCAACTTCGCGTGCGCGAAACGCAAGAGAAGAACGTGAGGGATACCCGCCATGGGTTCAGTGATCAAGAAGCGTCGCAAGCGCATGTCGAAGAAGAAGCACCGCAAGCTGCTTCGTCGTACCCGAGTGCAGCGCAGGAAACTCGGTAAGTAAAGCTTCGCCGAAGAGCCCGTCACCGTCCGGTGACGGGCTCTTTTGTTTTCGCAGAAGCTCTGCGGTCAGGTTGTCCGCACATACATTCTTCCTGCACAGGGTGCCTTTTCGTGAGCGCTCGCATCTTCTCGGTATTCCAGTAGGCTGCTGAGAGTGGAGCCTGCGGGAGGACCCGCGTAGGGCAGACTGCGGCCAGGGACGGGGGTGTCGGTGAACTCGATCGACCGCGGCGTGGCAGCGCCGAAAGTGGCTCTCGTCACGGGGGCGAGCCGGTTCCTGGGTGGATATCTCGTCACGCGTCTCGCGCAGAATCCGTCGATCGAACGAGTCATCGCCGTCGACGCCCGGTCACCGAGCAAGGATCTGCTGCGACGCATGGGTCGGGCGGAATTCGTTCGTGCGGACATCCGTAACCCGCTCATCGGAAAGGTCATCCGCAACGCGTCCGTCGACACCGTCGTGCACGCGGCGACCATCACCAAGCCGCCCAAGTCCGGCGGCCGCGCCACGATGAAGGATCTCAACGTCATCGGCGCGATGCAGTTGTTCGCGGTATGTCAGAAGTCGCCGACGGTGCAGAAGGTCGTGCTTCGGTCGTCGTCGTCCGTGTACGGATGCAGCGCCAAGGACCCGGCCAAGTTCACCGAGGAAATGAGTGCCAGGCGCCCACCGAAGGGTGCGTTCGCCCGCGACACGATCGACATCGAGGGCTATCTCCGCGGTCTGGGTCGTCGTCGCCCCGACATCGCCGTGTCGATCCTGCGGATGGCGCCGCTGATCGGGCCGAGGCTCAACGGAACCATCTCGCGATACATGACGTCACCCGTCATTCCGAGCATCATCGGGCGCGACGCGCGCATGCAGCTGTTGCACGAGGAAGACGCGCTCGCGGCGCTCGAGCGGGCCACGGTCAGCGGTCCCGCAGGCACCTTCAACGTCGGCGCGGACGGCACGATCATGCTGTCGCAGGCAATCCGTCGCGCAGGACGCATCGAAGTGCCCGTGCCGTTCGCGTTGTTCAAGAGCGTGGGTCGCGCACTGATGGGCGGGATGATGCGCGAGTTCACGACCGAGCAACTCGACTATTTCCACTTCGGCTGTGGGCTCGACACGACGCGTATGCGGTCGGACCTCGGTTTCGAGCCGCGGTGGACCACGGTTCAAGCGTTCGACGACTTCGTCCGGGGCGCCGCACTACGGCCCGTACTGGGAGTCGACTGGGTCGACACGGTGGAGAAACGGTTGCTCGCGGCTGTCGAGACGGGGGCAGACGTATCACGGAGAGCTTTGGCCACAACGGATTCAGGACGGGAAGGGTGACGGACGTGGCCAAAGTGATTCCACTGCACGGCGGTGGGTCGGGGCGTTCCGTGCGTCCCGCCGGCCACGCCGATCAGGGCCGCAGCAGGCATCCGTCGTCGTACACCGAGCCGTCGCCGCCCACCCCGCTGATCACGCCGACGACGGCACTGCCGATGCCCACCGAGGCGCCGGAGCCGTCGCCGGTCGACGCCGTCAAGGACAAACTGGTCGAGCAGATCGCGGGCACCGCCGAGTTCGTCCGCCGACGGCTGGCCGGTGAGTACTCGGTCGACGAGTTCGGATACGACCCGCACTTCGCCGACGCGGTCTGGCTTCCCTTGCTGCGGCCGCTGTTCGACAAGTGGTTCCGCGTCGAGATCAAGGGCATCGAGAACATCCCCGACGACGGCGGTGCGCTCGTCGTCGCCAACCATGCCGGTGTCATTCCCATCGACGCGCTCATGGCGTCCGTCGCCGTCCGAGACCATCACCCGCAGCGTCGCCCGTTGCGAATGTTGGCCGCGGACATGGCATTCGAGATGCCGGGCGTCGGGACCATCGCGCGCAAGGCGGGCCACACGCTCGCGTGCAATCCCGATGCGGAACGACTGCTGCGGATGGGTGAGGTCGCCGCGGTGTTCCCGGAGGGCTTCAAGGGAATCGGCAAGCCGTTCAGCGAGCGATACAAGCTGCAACGCTTCGGGCGCGGTGGATTCGTCTCGGCCGCACTACGTGCAGGTGCTCCGATCGTGCCGTGCTCGATCGTCGGCTCCGAGGAGATCTATCCCAAGATCGGTGACATCGCCCCGCTCGCGCGGTTGATGGGTATGCCGTATTTCCCGGTCACGCCGTTCTTCCCGCACCTCGGTCCGCTCGGGCTGATTCCGCTGCCGTCGAAGTGGTACATCGAGTTCGGCAAGCCGATCCCGACCGACGCGTACGACGCCCAGGCGTCGGAAGATCCGATGGTGTTGTTCGAGCTCACCGACCACGTGCGCGAGACCATCCAGCACACCCTGTACCGGCTGCTCGCCAAGCGCAGAAACGTGTTCTTGGGCTGAGCAGTAGTGTTCTCCGAATGCTCATTCGCGACACCGTGACCGAAGACCTTCCGTCGATCCTCGAGATCCACAACGACGCCATCAGAAACACGACGGCGATCTGGGACGAGACGGAAGTCGGTCTCGACGACCGGATGGAGTGGCTCGACGGTCGACTTCGCGCCGGCTACCCCGTCCTGACGGCGGTGATCGACGGCCGGGTCGCCGGATACGCGTCGTACGCGCAGTGGCGGCCCAAGAGCGGCTACCGGCTCACGATGGAGCATTCGGTCTACGTGCAGGGCGACTTTCACCGGCGAGGCGTCGCGAGTGCGTTGATGACGGAGCTGATCGCACGTGCTCGTGGCGGGGGAGTGCATGTGCTCGTCGGCGTCATCGAATCGCTCAACTCGACGTCCATCGCACTGCACGAGAAGTTCGGCTTCGTGACCGTCGGGCAGATGCCGCAGGTCGGCGTCAAATTCGACCGGTGGCTGGATCTGACGCTGATGCAGTTGACGCTCTAGGCGGCTTTCCGCCGACCCAGGACTGCCGCGAGCCCGCCGCCGACCGCGCCGAGAGCCAGCGCCGTCGGGACGCCGATCTTCGCTGCCTTGCGACCGGTGCGGAAGTCGCGAATCTCCCAGCCGCGGTTCTTCGCCAGCTCGCGCAGGTCGGCGTCGGGATTGACGGCGACGGCAGTTCCGACGAGGGACAACATCGGCACGTCGTTGTGGCTGTCCGAGTACGCCGTGCACCGTTTGAGATTGAGGCCCTCGCGGATGGCCAGCGTGCGGACCGCATGCGCTTTGCCGAGCCCGTGCAGGATGTCGCCGACGAGCCGACCCGTGAAGATGCCGTCCTTGCTCTCGGCGACGGTACCCAACGCACCCGTCAGGCCGAGACGCTCGGCGATGATCTGTGCGAGTTCGAGCGGGGTCGCCGTCACGAGCCAGACCTGCTGGCCTGCGTCGAGGTGCATCTGGGCGAGCGCTGCGGTGCCAGGCCAGATCTTGTCGGCGATGAGCTCGTCGTAGATTTCCTCGCCGAGTCGCGCGAGTTCGGCGGTCGACCGGCCCGTGATGAACGACAGAGCCTTCTCGCGGCCGCTCGCGACGTCGTCGCTGTTCTCCTTGCCGCTCACTCTGAATTTGATTTGCTGCCAAGCGAATTGGGCCAGGTCGCCACTGGTGAAGTACTTGCGCGCTGCAAGGCCACGGGCGAAATGGATGATCGACGCACCCTGGACCATCGTGTTGTCGACGTCGAAGAACGCCGCGGCGGTCAGGTCGAGGGGAACGGTGTTGCCGCCCTCGATCTGCAACGCGATGGCGGCGTCGGCGCTGGCCTCACCTGCGACGCTGGCGCGAACCTGCGCGTCGGTCGGACCGAGCGGATTACGAAAGCGACGTTTGC
Source organism: Rhodococcus sp. BP-261 (assembly GCF_019835205.1). Lineage (NCBI taxonomy): Bacteria > Bacillati > Actinomycetota > Actinomycetes > Mycobacteriales > Nocardiaceae > Rhodococcus > Rhodococcus sp. BP-261. The sequence goes on from NZ_JABUCO010000019.1 coordinate 75,615, forward strand.
GCCGTTTGTCGGTCTCCGGGTCGGACGTCTCGAGCATGTCGGCGTCCGGCACGTCGGACACAGGCAGGTCGAGTTCGGCAGCCGTCTCGGGTGACGCGGCGTCGGACTCGGTTGCCTTGGACGTGTCGGCATCGGACGAATCGGTGCCAGGCGTCTCGGAACCCCCGTCGATCATCTTCGGCGTACCTCCCTGCTCGAGCGCTACCCACAACCCTAGACCGTGGGACCGTCACCGACCGAGCGTCCTGCAGGCGGATGACGTGCCACGGAGGGCAGGATGCGGTGTGACGTTCGTCTCGAGCGGCGCCGGTGAAACAGTAGGGGCATGGAATCCGAACGCACGTCCGTGGTCCTTCTCACCCGCGCGGGCTGCTACACCTGCGCCGACGCTCTCGGTGTTCTGACCGCGTTGTGCGCCGAGCACGGGCTGACCGTCGACATGATCGACGTCGACGAGGCTGCGGCGACCAGGCCTGACCTGCGCGCCGAGTACGGAGACCGCGTTCCCGTCGTCCTTCTCGACGGCCGTGAGCACAGTTACTGGGAGGTTGACGAGCCCCGATTGCGCGCCGATCTGGTTGCGCGAGGACACCCTAAGAAGGTGTGATTGCTCTCGCTTTGCAGGTGAGGGCACCTCTAGCACGGATCCAGCGACTTTGTTCATTCGTTCACAAGCAGTTACCGTGGTTGAGGCGCAGGAGGGATTCCTGCGAGTTCAGCGGGGAACGAACCCTGCCGAACGCCACCATGAGCATCAGCAGGATCAGCGTGAAGAACGGCGTCGCGGCCGTTCGGACGAGGAGCCAGGAACGTGACCCGAGAGCGCCCGGTTGTGCCGGCCCCGGTCGAGCGATCCGTCGGTTCCGAACGCGTCATCCCCCAGGCTACGGTGACCCGATTGGCGACCTACTTGCGGGTCCTCGGAATCCTCGCCGACGACGGCGTTCTCATCGTTTCCAGCGAGGAACTCGCCAACGCCGCGGGCGTGGGATCGGCGAAACTGCGCAAGGACCTGTCCTTCCTCGGACCCAACGGCGTGCGCGGAGTCGGATACGACGTCATGCGCCTACGCGCCAAGATCGAGAGCGCCCTCGGACTCGACCGCGGCCACAAGGTCGTCCTCGTCGGAGTCGGCAATCTCGGACAGGCCCTCGCGCGGTACGGCGGATTCGGCCGTCGCGGCTTCTCGATGGTCGGACTGTTCGACGTCGATCCGGCCCGCGTCGGCTTGGACATCGATGGCCTGCAGGTCAGGCACGTCGACACTCTCGAGGTCGGATGCCGTGAGCTCGAGGCCACCATCGGAGTCATCGCGACGCCGGACGACGCAGCCCAGGCCGTCGCGTCGGCGTTCGTCGCCGGCGGAGTCGAGTGCATCCTCAGCTTCTCTCCGGTGGAACTCGACGTCCCGGACCGTGTGGAAGTACGACGCGTCGACCTGGCCGTCGAGATGCAGGTCCTGTCGTTCAACAGCTCCCGCAGGGAAGCTGCCCACGGCGCACCGGATCTACCCACGACGCCTCGGTTGGGACGTAGCCGGGGCCCGAGAGTGTCGCCGGGCGGTCTGCCCGGAGCCGGAGTTGCGGCCGGCGTCATCAGTTCCCCAGGTTCTACCAGCAGTAACACAAGAAATGGATCGGTGATTGCACCGTGAGTGTCCTTCTCGTCGGGATTTCGCACCGTAGCGCTCCCGTCGCAGTCCTCGAGCGTGTCGCGATCACGGACACGGACCGTCCCAAGCTGACCGACAAGCTCATGGCCGGCGGAAACATCTCCGAGGTCATGGTGGTCTCGACGTGCAACCGCGTCGAGATCTACGCAGTGGTCGACGCGTTCCACGGGGCACTCGCCTCGGTCGGCGAGATTCTCGCCGAACACTCCGGACTGCAGGTCCCCGAGCTCACCAAGCACGCGTACGTGCGCTACAGCGAAGCCGCCGTCGAGCACCTGTTCGCGGTGGCCAGCGGCCTGGACTCCATGGTCATCGGCGAACAGCAGATTCTCGGCCAGATCCGGACGGCGTATGCCGCGTCGGACAGCCAGCAGGCGTCGGGACGCGTGTTGCACGAGCTCGCGCAGCAGGCGTTGCGGGTCGGCAAGCGGGTCCATTCGGAGACGGGCATCGACTCGGCGGGTGCGTCGGTCGTCTCGGTGGCGCTCGATCGCGCTGCCGCCCTGTTCGACGGGTCCCTCGCCGGCCGCACGGCCGTCGTCCTCGGTGCGGGTGCGATGGGCGGACTGGCCGTCGCGCACTTGGGACGCGCCGGAATCGGTCGTCTGATCGTCGTCAATCGCACCCGCGTGCGTGCCGACCACCTCGCCGAGACCGCGACGTCCGCGGGAGTGTCGGCCGTGGCCATGGACCTCGACGAGCTGCCTGCCGCGCTGGCCGACGCGGACGTTCTCGTCACCTGTACCGGCGCGGTCGGCGCCGTCGTCTCGCTGGCGGACGCGCACCTCGCGCTCGCACAGCGTGAACCGGGCCGAACGCTCGCCATCTGCGATCTCGGGCTGCCTCGCGACGTCGACCATTCCGTCGCCGGACTGCCCGGCGTCGACATCTTCGACATGGAGTCGCTGCAGCGCGACCCTGCGGCAGGAGCTGCGTCCACCGACGCGGCCGCGGCCCGCGAGATCGTCTCCTCCGAGCTGTCCGGATACCTTGCGGGCCAGCGTCTGGCCGAGGTCACTCCGACCGTCACCGCTCTGCGCCAGCGCGCCGCCGAGGTCGTCGAAGGCGAACTCCTGCGCCTCGAGTCGCGCCTGCCCGGCCTCGACTCGCCGCAGCGCGACGAGGTCGCCAGGACGGTGCGACGCGTCGTCGACAAGCTTCTGCACTCGCCCACCGTGCGGGTCAAGCAGCTCGCGACCACCCCCGGCGGCGACTCGTACGCCGCGGCACTGCGTGAGCTGTTCGAGCTCAGCCCAGGAACGGTCGAGGCTGTCGCCAGCCCGATCGAGATCAACGGAATGGAACTCGTGGACGACTTCACCGCCAGCCGTACCGATGCCCGGAAGGGACAGTCGGAGTGACCGGGACGGGGCAGGAGTGGAGCCTGCGGAATGACCAGGAAAGCAAGCGAGTAGTACGGGTCGGAACGCGAGGAAGCCTGCTCGCGACGACGCAGGCCGAGACGGTGCGGCAGGGCTTGATCGCCGCAGGCCTCGACGCGGAGCTGGTCATCGTCAAGACGGCAGGGGATCTGTCGGCGGCACCGGTTCAGGAGATCGGCGTCGGTGTGTTCACCGCGGCGCTGCGTGAGGCGTTGACGGACGGCAAGGTCGACGTCGCCGTGCACTCCTACAAGGACCTGCCGACGGCACCCGACGAGCGCTTCGTCATCGCCGCGATTCCGCCGCGCGAAGATCCCCGCGACGCACTCGTCGCACGCGACGGGCTCGTACTGGGAGAACTGCCGACCGGCGCGAAGGTCGGAACGTCGGCACCGCGTCGAGCAGCGCAGTTGCGCGCACTCGGCCAGGGACTCGACATCCTCCCGCTGCGCGGCAACCTCGACACCCGCATCGGCAAGGTCGCGTCCGGCGAGCTCGACGCCGTCGTCGTCGCCCGTGCCGGGCTGTCCCGCATCGGCAGGCTGGACGTCGTCACCGAATCGCTCGATCCGGTGCAGCTGCTTCCGGCGCCCGCACAGGGTGCGCTCGCCGTCGAATGCCGTGCGGGAGACACCGAACTCGCCGAAGCCATCGGCACGCTCGACGATCCGAACACCCGCGCGGCCGTGCTGGCCGAGCGGGGACTACTCGCCGAACTCGAAGCAGGCTGTACCGCCCCCGTCGGTGCGATCGCCGAGGTCGTCGAATCCATCGACGAGGACGGACGCGTGTTCGACGAACTGTCGGTTCGCGGTTGCGTCGCGGCGATCGACGGCAGCGACACCATCAGGGCCTCGATCGTCGGATCGACTCACAATGCCGAGGAACTCGGCCGTGACCTGGCCCGCGAGCTGCTCGATCTCGGCGCACGCGACCTCGTCGACGTCACCGAGCCCGCCGCATCCGGAGGAACACCGCATGTCTAGGTCGATCACTGCACCCACACGCGGACGTGCCAAACGCAGGGCCTCACGGCCCCCGGTACGCGGCGAATCCATCGCGACCGCGCGCTTGATACCGAAACGGGGCTCGGCAACCCCGATCGAACTGCACTACCCGCACAAGACAGCACTGGAGAACAACCGATGAGCCCAGTCCGCAAGAACGCCAACGGACGGATCCTGTTCGTGGGGTCGGGGCCGGGCGACCCGGCTCTGCTCACCGTTCGAGCACGCGAGGTGCTCGGAGCCGCTGAACTCGCCTTCACCGATCCCGACGTCGACCAGGGCGTCATCGCACTCGTCGGCAACGACCTGCCGCGCGATCCGGAAACGGGTGAGAACGGCGTCGACGTCCGTCCCGCACTCGGCGAGCCCGCCGAGGTCGCCAAGACCTTGCTGACCGAGGCCAAGAACGGCCACGACGTCATCCGCCTCGTGTCCGGCGACCCGCTGACCGCGGATTCCGTCATCGCCGAGGTCACCGCGGTCGCCCGCACTCACGTGCAGTTCGAGGTGCTCCCCGGTCTGCCGTCCGGATCCGCCGTGCCGAGCTACGCCGGCATGGCCCTCGGATCGGGACACACCGAAGCCGACGTGCGCGGTGAGGTCGACTGGGCTGCGCTCGCCGCTGCTCCCGGCCCGCTCGTGCTGCACGCGACGTCCGGTCACCTGGCCGAGACGGCGAGCGCGCTCGTCGAGCACGGACTCGCACCGCAGACCCCCGCCGCGATCACCGTCCGCGGCACGACGCGTCAGCAGCGCACCGTCGAGGCAACGCTCGCGACGCTCAACGACGCCGGCAGCGAACTCGTCGGCTCACTCGTCGTGACCGTCGGCAAGGTCGTCTCCGGCCGAAACAAGATGTCCTGGTGGGAATCTCGCGCACTGTACGGCTGGACCGTGCTGGTGCCGCGGACCAAGGACCAGGCAGGCGAGATGAGCGATCGGCTCGTCACGCACGGAGCCATCCCGATCGAGGTTCCGACCATCGCCGTCGAGCCGCCTCGTAGCCCGGCGCAGATGGAGCGTTCGGTCAAGGGACTGGTCGACGGCCGTTACCAGTGGGTTGTCTTCACCTCCACGAACGCCGTGCGCGCCGTGTGGGAGAAGTTCGAGGAGTTCGGCCTGGACGCGCGTGCGTTCTCGGGCGTCAAGATCGCGTGCGTCGGCGAAGCAACCGCCGCCAAGGTCCGCTCGTTCGGCATCAACCCCGAACTGCTGCCGTCCGGTGATCAGTCGTCCCTCGGACTGCTCGAGGACTTCCCGCCGTACGACGAGGTCTTCGACCCGGTCAATCGAGTTCTGTTGCCGCGCGCCGACATTGCGACCGAGACGCTTGCCGAGGGTCTGCGTGAACGCGGCTGGGAGATCGACGACGTCACCGCGTACCGCACCGTGCGCGCCGCGCCGCCGCCGGCCGAGACCCGCGAGATGATCAAGACCGGTGGATTCGACGCCGTCTGCTTCACGTCGAGTTCGACGGTGCGCAACCTCGTCGGTATCGCCGGTAAGCCGCATGCACGCACGCTCGTCGCGTGCATCGGGCCCAAGACTGCCGAGACCGCAGTCGAATTCGGACTGCGCGTCGACGTGCAGCCCGAGACCGCGCAGGTGGGACCGCTCATCGAGGCGCTGGCCGAGCACGCAGCTCGCCTCCGCGCCGAGGGCGCGTTGCCTCCTCCGCGGAAGAAGAGTCGCAGGCGCTAACGCGCATGTGCGTGGGAATGTGTAGCGGGCTATACATTCCCACGCACGTGCCGAACGAAGTGAGGCATTCCACCGTGTTCCCAGTAGACCGCCCCCGCCGACTGCGTCGCACGCCGGCGATCCGCCGACTCGTCGCCGAAACCTCGCTGCAGCCACGGCATCTCGTGCTACCGATGTTCGTCGCCGACGGCATCGATGCTCCCCGTGAGATCACGTCGATGCCGGGCGTCTACCAACACACGCTCGATTCGCTGAGCAAGGCCGCCGAGGAAGCGGTGGCTGCGGGCGTCGGCGGCGTGATGCTGTTCGGCGTTCCCCGGCCCGAGGACAAGGACGCCGACGGTTCCGGCGCCACCGATCCGCAGGGAATCCTCAATCGCGGTCTGCGACGGCTGAAGTCGGATCTCGGTGACGCCACCGTCATCATGGCCGACACGTGCCTCGACGAATTCACCGACCACGGCCACTGTGGAGTGCTGACCGAGGGCGGTGCCGTCGACAACGACGCGACGCTCACCCGATACGTCGACATGGCTGTGGCGCAAGCGGATTCGGGTGCACACCTGCTCGGCCCGAGCGGAATGATGGACGGTCAGGTCGCGGCGATTCGTGCCGGGCTCGACGCGGCCGGGCATCACGACGTCGGCCAGTTGGCGTACTCGGCGAAGTACGCGTCGGCGTTCTACGGACCGTTCCGCGAGGCCGTCGGGTCGTCGTTGCAGGGCGATCGCCGTACCTATCAACAGGATTCGGCGAACCGTCGCGAAGCGACGTACGAGGTCGAACTCGATCTCGCCGAAGGCGCCGACATGGTGATGGTCAAACCCGCCATGTCCTACCTCGACATTCTGCGCGACGTCGCGAACATGTCTCCGGTTCCCGTTGCCGCATACCAGATCTCGGGTGAGTATTCGATGATCACCGCGGCTGCGCAGAACGGGTGGATCGACCGTGACGCCGCGATTCTGGAATCACTGACGAGTATCCGCCGCGCGGGTGCGGACATCGTGTTGACGTACTGGGCAACGGAAGCGGCGGGCTGGCTGTGAGTACTCCCTGGAACCCGGAGAACGGCCATCAGCCACCCGAGCCCGATTGGGCACGTTGGGAAGCCGAGCACGGCCCACCTCCGTTGGAACCGAAGCCGAGGCCCGCGCCGGTCGACGTCGAGACTGCCCGTCACCTCTGGTGGGGCGTGGCGCTGCTCGGCACGATCAACCTGTTGGCGACGCTAGTCGTCGTGTACGGGGAGCGCTCGGTGTTCGCGCAGCAACTCGTCGACGACATCAAGGCGCAGGACGCGTCCATCCCGCTGACGCTCGACACCGCCGAGAACTACCTGATCGCGGCACTCGTCGTGATGGTCTTGATCGCGGCCGGATTCGCCGCGTTGTTCCTGTACTGGGTGAACAAGATGCGCACGGGTCGGATGTGGGCCCGCATGGTGTTGACGATGATCGGAACGGCCACCGTTGTTCTGACCGTCCCGCAGCTGTTCGGATTCGGTGCGAACGACGGCGCCATGGCGATCGTCCTGGGTGTCGCAGGCATTCTGCAGGGTGTGCTGGCCGCGGGTGCGATCTACCTGATGCACCGCAGGGAGTCGAACGAATACTTCCTGGCGTCGCGTACGCCGAAACCATTTCGCTGACGTAGTTCGGTCAGTCCCGCGTGTCTCATGCGTCACATGCGCACCATGTGACTAGCATCACTCGTAAGTGAACTTCGAGTGATCGGATCCAGTGCGATGACACAACCGGAAATTCGACGCGAGGACGAGGAACGCGGCAGGCCCGTCTGGGCGCTGCTGGGGCTTCTCGCTGCGGTGTCGGTCGCTGTCTTCATCATGGCCCTGGGCTTCACCGCCGGCTGACGCACGCCCTCGCCTCGGCGCTTCCGCGGAGCACTCGTGCAGGTGTACCGTGATTGCCGTCACAGCGATGTGCGAGGGGGAGTCCCATGCAGTTCGACGCCGAAGGACGGTCCAGCTGGGTCGTTCCTGCCGACTCCACCAGGCACACCACCACAGTGAAATGTCCCCACAGCACCAGTCGTGAACTGCTGCTCATCGGACTGGTGGTGGCGCTCGGCATTCTCGTCGCGCTGATCATCGTGGTGCCTGCGCTCGTCACGGGCTGAACAGGCAGTATGTACGTGTGAGTACCAGTGTTCCCGCCGGTGCACGGCCCGGAGTCGTCACTGCCGCATACGTGTTGTGGCTGGTGGCCGCTATCCTGCTCGTTCTCGTCGCCCTGCTGACGCTGACGGCTCCCGTCGACCAACTGCGGTCCGCTCTCGAATCGCAGGGCAACAGCGCCGCGGACATCGATTCGTATCTGTCGTTCGTTCGGGTCATCGGTGTGGTCTGTGCGGTACTCGGTCTGACCCTGGGTTTCCTCGCCGGACCGGTGCGTGCCGGCCACGCGATGGTGCGGCGAATTCTCGTCGCACTGTCGGGGTTCGCCGCGCTGGTGCTGGTGTTCGGCGTGCTCGCGGTCGGGGCGTTCCAGGAACTTCTGGCCATCGCACTCGTGTTGCTCGCGGCATGCATGCTCGTCTACCGCCCGTCGGCGCGTCGGTGGTTCCACGGTGACTGAACCCGGTCCTGTGCTGTTCACCGAGCCGGGGGCGCGGTGGCGGGCGTTGCTGTGGGGTCCGCTGTTCTGCATCGCCGTACTGATCGTCGAACTCCTGACCGGCCCGGTCGTGCACTGGGTCCCGCTCGGGATCTTCGCCCTCGTGCTCGTCGGCTTCACGTACGTGCAGGTCACGGCCGCGCGTCGGCACGTCAGTGTCGAACTCACGCCCACGGCGCTTCGACAGGGAACCGAGGTGCTGGACATCTCGGACATCGACGCGATCCTGCCGCCCGCCGACTATGCGGACGGCGACTACGAGCCGAAGAAGTGGGAAACCGCGCGCGTGCTCGGCGAGTTGCACGGCGTGCCGCGTCGACGCCATCCGATCGGGCTGCGTCTGGTCGGGGGTGCCTTGGTGCAGGCGTGGGCCAAGGACGACGACGGGTTGCGAGCGGGCCTCGAGCACGCCAAGAAGGAGATCGTGTGAGCAGAGCAGTGGCCGCATTCGAGGCAGTGGGAGCGGTCGTCGCCGTGATCGTCGCCGTCGTGTGCTGGAACGTGGGTGTCGATGTGTATCGGTACGCGGCGGTTCCCGACGGCGCTCCGGCCTACACCTCCACGCAGTACTCCGGGTCGTGGATCACCATCGCCACGGTGTGCGTCGTCGTGGCAGGTCTGCTGGTCGTCGACGCGGTTCGCCGGTGGTCGTGGGTGCGTTCCCATACCCGGTAGGGGTATGGTGGTCGGCATGAGCAGCTACTCGACCGAGCAGGACGGCCTCTTGAAGAGGCTCCGTCGTATCGAGGGTCAGATCGCCGGAATCTCGCGCATGGTCGCCGAGGACAGGTATTGCATCGACGTCCTCACCCAGGTGTCCGCCGCCACCAAGGCGTTGCAGTCCGTCTCGATCAAGCTGCTCGACGCGCACCTGGCGGGTTGCGTCGTCGAGGCCGCCAAGAAGGGTGGCCCTGAGGCGGATGCGAAGGTGAAAGAGGCGTCCGACGCCATCGCTCGCCTCGTCCGTTCCTGATTCGTGCGAAAAGCAAGCGGAGAGAAGGTTGTTGGAGTGCAAGGCAGTTACGTCGTCGAGGGAATGACCTGCCAGCATTGTGCCGCTTCGGTTTTCGAGGAGATTTCCGAACTGGCGGGTGTCACCGACGTGCAGGTCGACGTCGCGACGGGCAACGTCGTGGTGTTCAGCGACAACGCAATCGAGAGTTCGGCAGTGGCCGCGGCCGTCACGGAAGCCGGTTACACGCTCGTATCGTGAGCAGCGGTGTTCGTTTCGACGAAGTCCGGTTTACCTATTGATTACTGTGGTATTTGTCATGAGCCTGATTCGACCCCTGTCGAGGAGTGTTCGTGAACAAAGCGCTGACCGGTACCGGAGTTCTCGCGGCGAGCGTCTGTCTGACGCTCGCCTGTTCGTCGGGCGCGGGCGCGCAGCCCAGCCCTGACCTGCCCGAACTGCAGGTGACCACCGAGCTCGACGGGTTGAACAAGCCCTGGGACGTGGTCGTGGCGCCCGACGGCGCAATTCTCACCGGGGAGCGCAGCGGGCGTTTCGTCGTCAAACGACCCGACGGAACCGTCGCCGATCTGGCCGCGGACCTCGACGACCTGTATGCGCAGGGTGAGACCGGTCTGATGGGAATCGAACTGGCACAGGACTTCTCGGAGTCCCGAGCGCTGTACACGTGTCAGGGTGTCGAAGGCGAAGGGCTGGGAACCGGCAGCGCGATGCCCGGCAGTGCGGGCGATGGTGGGAACAGCATCGCAGTCTTTCGCTGGACCGTCGATCCGGAGTGGACCACCCTGACCCGCACGCAGACCGTCGTCGACGACATCCCCGTCGCTGCAACCGGTCGGCACGGAGGCTGTCGAATTCTGGCTGCGCCCGACGGCACTCTTTACATCGGGACCGGTGACACGGCGTCGCCCAGCGTTCCTCAGGATCGAAACTCATTGGGCGGCAAGGTTCTTCACGTGAATGCCGACGGTTCGGCGGCGGCCAATGCGCCAGGGCGCGTGTACACGCTCGGTCACCGGAACGTGCAGGGTCTGGCGTTCCAACCGGGAACCGATCGCCTGTACGAAGTGGAGCAGGGAACGACCCGCGACGACGAGCTGAACCTGTTGGTCGCCGGCGGGAACTACGGCTACAAGCCCGACCGAAACCCGTTGATCTACGACGAGTCGGTGCCGATGACCGACCCCGAACGCGTCCCTGGGGCGATCGGGGCCGTCTGGAGTTCGGGCGAGCCGACCATCGCGACCCCCGACCTCGCCTTCGTCGACGGTTCGGCCTGGGGTGAGTGGGCCGGTGCGGCAGTCATCTCCAGCCAGCAGGGACAGAAGCTGGTGTTCCTGAAGCTGACCGACGACGGCACCCAGGTCGCGCAGGAAGCCGTCGCACTCGAAGGGGAGTACGGACGACTCCGGTCGATGGAGCCGCTGGCCGACGGATCGCTCCTGTTGACAACGGACAACGGAAACGGAGACCGGGTCCTGCGCGTCACGCCGAGCCCCTAGTATTTCGGACCGCCCGGGTTTTCCGGACCGCCCGGGGTTTTCGGACCGCCAGGGTTTTCCGGACCGAAGGTGACGTTCGGTCACTCTGAGTGACCGTTGGACGCCCTCGCTCCGGAATCCCGCGGGACGCCAGGTGAGCGAATGACGCCCTCGGTCACTCAGAGTGACCGAGGGCGTCATTCGGTCCCGAGCGGGGGTCCGGACCCGGGCGGGGGTCAGGGGCCGAACGTGGGCACGGGCCGGAATGCCTGCGCAGCGTCAGGCCTTGCTGGGGTTCGCGGCTTCCTCTTCGTCGGTACCCGCTTGCGGGTGCCCGAGCATCGCTGCACCGAGGAGCTGTTCCGGCACCCCAAGTCCGTCGACGAGTTCGACGGCGTGCGGGCGCAGGGTTCGGCAGCGCTCGTTGATTCCGCGGGTGACGGCCTTCGAGCGTTCGGTGGACAGGTAGCGGTGCTCGATGAACCACGCCTTGTCCTCGTCGATGACCGACAGCGCGTACAGGTCGCACACCTGCTCGAGGATTTCCTTCGCCTTCTCGTCCTCGCACGACGAGATTCCGGCGACGAACGCCTCGAGGATGATGCGGTCGATGTGCGCGCTGGCCGCGTGCAGCACGTGATCCTGGACCGAGTTGAACGCGTCGAACGCGCTCATTTCCTTCGCCTTGCCCTGCAGACGGCGTGCGACGGTGGACAGCAGGTAGTCTTCGCGGTCTTCGAACATCTTGACCTGGGTGCCGCGGTTGAACAGCGAACCCTCTTCCTCGTTGTCCTGCCGGCTGTCGAGGATGGTCTGCATGATCGTCTGTGCCGCAGTGCGTTTGACGACGCGATCGCCCGCGAACTCCGCCGCGAAACGCACCCACTCGACGGGGCTCATGCTCTTGATGTCGTCGGCGTACGCGGTGAGAAGTTCTTTGGCGACGAGCTGCGTCAGAACGTGATTGTCACCTTCGAACGTCGTGAACACGTCGGTGTCCGCCTTGAGGGAGATCAACCGGTTCTCGGCGAGATAGCCGGCGCCACCGCATGCTTCGCGTGCTTCCTGGATCGCCTTGGTGGCGTGCCAGGTGTTGGCGGCCTTCAATCCTGCTGCGCGGGATTCGAGTTCGCGCTGCTCTTCGGCGTCGGGGTTGTCGGCCGTCTGCAGCTCGTGCAGTTTGGCGACCAGCTCGTTCTGCGCGAACTGCAATGCGTACGACTTCGCGATCAGTGGGAACAGTCGGCGCTGATGGACGAGGTAGTCCATGATCAGCACTTCCTCGTCGGACTTCGGCGCCGAGAACTGCCTGCGCTGCAGGGCGTATCGCGTCGCGATGTCCAGTGCGACGCGTGCCGCCGCTGCCGCGCTGCCGCCGACGGTGACGCGTCCGCGGATGAGCGTGCCGAGCATCGTGAAGAAGCGTCGGCTGGGATTCTCGATCGGCGACGAGTAGGTGCCGTCCTCGGCGACGTCGGCGTACTTGTTCAGCAGGTTGTCGCGGGGGATACGGACGTGGTCGAACATGATGCGGCCGTTGTCGACACCGGGCAGACCGCCCTTGTACTGACAGTCCGACGTCGTGACGCCCGGCAGGTCGTCGCCGTTCTCGTCGCGCAGCGGCACGAAGAAACAGTGGACGCCATGGCTTTCCGGTTCCTCGCCCGGACCGGCGGTGATCAGTTGCGCGAACACTGCTGCGACGGTGGCGGTTTCGGCGGCGCCGCCGATGTAGTCCTTGCGCGAGGACGGAGTCGGAGAGTGGACGACGAATTCGCCCGTCTCGCGATCGTAGGTGGCCGTCGTCTCGAGCGATTGCACGTCGCTGCCGTGGCCGGTCTCGGTCATCGCGAAGCAGCCGAGCAGGTCGAGGTCGATGAGGCGTCGGACATACGCTTCGTGGTGGCGTTCGGTGCCCAGGTTCTCGATCGCGCCGCCGAACAGGCCCCACTGGACGCCTGCCTTGACCATGAGCGACAGGTCGGACATGGCGAGCATCTCGATCATCGTGACGGCTGCGCCGACGTCGCCGGTGCCGCCGTGTTCCTTCTTGAAACCGTCGTCGGCTGCGCCGTGCTGCGCGAGCAGCTTCAGTTGCTCGAGCGCCTTCGTCCGCGCGATGACGGTGTTGGGTGTGTAGTGCGGGCGGAACTCGTCCCGGACGAGTTGTGCGCGGGCCTCGTTCTTCACGTCGCGCCAGCGACCGTCCAATGTGTTACGCAGATGCTCCGAGGTGGTTGCCATACTCGACGGTAACCTGTCGCGCGGTCCGATAAACCTACTTCGAGATCAGGACGGCCACAGGTATTCGCGGCCGAACGCGCGCACACGCGACCAGAAGCTGCTACGCCCGTACGGACCGTCGTGAAACAGCGACGCGCCGCCGTCCTCGATGGCTCGGGTCACGATGGGGCTGAAACCGTCGAGTTCGCGGATGAGGTGTTCCCGGAAACCATCCGGCCAGGAGTACCGCGCGGGTTCGTGTTGTGCCTCCATGCGCACCGAGTGTAATGCAGTGGTAACACGGGCGTTACACGATTCGCGGGCCGTTACGTAGGGTGTCGGACCATCGATACTTCACGGATACTTCGGATCGATGCCGACCACGTGTGGCATCCATATGGCGGATTCCCCAGCTCGACGACTCCGCTCGTCGTCGAGAGTGCGGACGGGGTTCGGCTGCGGCTCGCCGACGGCACCGAATTGATCGACGGCATGAGCTCGTGGTGGGCCGCCGTCCACGGCTACCGCCACCCCGTTCTCGACGCGGCCGCCCGGGACCAGTTGGGCCGGATGGCTCACGTCATGTTCGGCGGCCTGACCCACCACCCGGCGGCGCGTCTGGCCGAGCTGTTGGTCGCCATCACCCCGCACGGTCTGGAGAAAGTGTTCTTCGCGGATTCGGGTTCGGTGTCGGTCGAGGTCGCGGTCAAGATGTGTATCCAGTACTGGCGTGCGTGCGGTCGGCCCGGCAAGAACCGGCTGCTCACGTGGCGCGGGGGTTATCACGGCGACACGTTCGCGCCGATGAGCATCTGCGATCCCGACGGCGGTATGCACGCGCTGTGGACGAACGTGCTGACGCAGCAGATCTTCGCGCCGTCGCCGCCGCGCGAGTTCGACGCCGACTACGTCGTCGAGTTCGAGACCATCCTCGCGGCGCGGGCCGACGAGATCGCCGCGATCGTCGTCGAACCCGTCGTGCAGGGGGCGGGCGGGATGCGCTTCCACGATCCGCGGTATCTCACCGAACTCCGACGCATGGCAGACGAGCACGGCGTGCTGCTTGTTTTCGACGAGATCGCCACCGGTTTCGGCCGCACCGGCGCGTTGTTCGCTGCGGACCACGTGTCCGTGACGCCGGACGTGATGTGCGTCGGCAAGGCTCTGACCGGCGGATACATGACGTTGGCGGCGACGCTGTGCACCGCGGACGTGGCTGCTGCGATCAGCGCGGGCGAGGCAGGCGGACTGATGCACGGCCCGACGTTCATGGGCAATCCGCTCGCGTGTGCGGTGGCGGTCGCGGCCGTCGAGTTACTGCTGGAACGCGACTGGCAGGGCGAGGTCGCGGCCCTCGAGTCCGGATTGCGCGTGGGCCTCGCGGAGGCCGGTGACCTCCCCGGTGTGGCCGACGTCCGCGTCCTCGGCGGCATCGGCGTCGTCGAGATGCACGAACCCGTCGACATGCAACGCGCGACCGACGCGGCGATCCGAGAGGGCGTGTGGCTGCGTCCGTTCGGCAAGCTCGTCTACGCCATGCCACCGTACGTGTGCAGCGGAAACGACGTCGACGCCATCACGAGGGCGATGGTGGCGGTTGCGTCGACGGTTTGAACTTGAACACCGTTCAAGTATGGTCGCTCGCGTGGCGACACTCGACTGGCTGACCGACGCGGCCCAGCACCGACGGAACTCGGGGCTGCACCGCGTGCTGCGTGCGCGTACAACCGCCGATCGAATGATCGACCTCGCGTCGAACGACTACCTCGGCCTCGTGCGGCATCCCGACGTCGTCGATGCGGCCTGCGCGGCAACGCGAGCGTTCGGAACCGGTGCGACGGGATCGCGCCTGGTCACCGGCACCACGACGTTGCACGACCAACTCGAGCACGCCCTGTCGACGTTCATGGGCGCGGAGTCCGCGCTCGTCTTCTCGTCCGGCTACACCGCGAATCTGGCGGCGGTCACCGCACTGTCCGGCCGCGGGTCGCTCGTGTTGTCCGACGCGCACTCCCATGCATCGCTCGTCGATGCCTGTCGGTTGTCGAGGGCGCGCGTCGAGATCTACGACCGCACGGACCTGGCGCGCGTCGAACACGTGCTTCGGGAGCGTTCCGAGGAGCGCGCCCTCGTCGTCACCGACTCGGTGTTCAGCGCCGACGGCGAGCTCGCCCCGCTCCACGAATTGCACCGGCTGAGCAGAGCGCACGAGGCGCTGCTCGTCGTGGACGAAGCCCACGGGCTCGGCGTGCGAGGAACGGGCGGTCGTGGGTATGTCCAGGAGCAAGGCCTCGACGGGGCGCCGGACATCGTCGTCACGGCCACGTTGTCGAAATCGCTTGCGTCGCAGGGAGGCGTCGTGCTCGGCCCGGCTGCCGTCCGGGACCATCTGATCGACACCGCGCGGCCGTTCGTCTTCGACACCGGGCTCGCGCCTGCAGCCGTCGGGGCGGCGTCGGCTGCGTTGACCGTGCTGAGGAACGAGCCCGAACGAGCCGCCGCCGTGCGCGAGCGCGCCGACCGTCTCGCCGATATCGCGGGCGTCCCGCACTCGCAGTCGGCCGTGGTGTCCGTCGTCCTCGGCGACCCCGACACAGCGGTCCGCGCTGCCGACGACGCGCGCGAACAGGGCGTGCACGTCGGCTGCTTCCGGCCACCGTCGGTCCCGGTGGGGACGTCGAGGCTGCGGCTGACCGCACGTGCGACGTTGACCGAGGACGAGCTGAATCGCGTCGCGCAGGTCCTCGGCTCGATTCTCGATCGAGCAGCGGCATGACGGCTCTGATCGTGACCGGGACGTCGACGGATGTCGGAAAGACCGTGGTCACTGCGGCCCTGGCGGCGACGGCTCAGGCGTCGGGCAAGTCGGTTGCGGTGTGCAAACCTGCGCAGACCGGTGTGCTTCCAGGTGAGCCGGGGGACTTGGCCGAGATCGAACGGCTCACCGGCGTCGACCGGCTCCACGAATTCGCCCGCTATCCGGATCCGCTCGCTCCGAACGTCGCTGCGCGTCGCGCCGGACTGCCCGAGCTGGCTCTCGACGACGTGGCGGCGGGCATCGACGCGATCGACAGCGACCTCGTGCTCGTCGAAGGTGCAGGCGGCCTCCTCGTCCGGTTCGGCGACTTCACGCTGCTGGACGTCGCTCGGCGCCTGAACGTGCCGGTCGTCGTCGTGTGCAGCGCCGGGCTCGGCACGCTGAACCATTCGCAGCTCACGACGGATGCCCTCGCCGCAGCCGGCGTCCACTGCGCGGGGCTGATCATCGGCTCCTGGCCGGCGGACCCCGATCTCGCTGCTGTCACCAACCTCGCCGAACTTCCCGACGTCACCGGCGTGCCTCTGATCGGCCGCGTGCCCGCGGGCGCAGGATCGCGCACCCGCGAGAGCTTCGTCGCCGACGCGCCCGGATGGCTACGCCCCGTGCGTGCGAATGTATAGCGGGATGCACATTCGCGCGCACGTGCGGCGCAGCCGCCTCCGTTTGCCCAGCGCTGCGCCGGGTATCCGCACCCACGACTACTAGGTTGGGGAGCGGACATGAACACAGCAGTCTGGATCATCATTGCGGTCGTCGTCGTTCTGATCGTCGTCGCACTCGCACTGGCGCTGTCTCGTAAACAGCAAACGGCCAAACGGGCCGAAGCGAATCGCATCCGTGAGAAGGCCGCCGAGCGGGCCACCGACGTGGAACGTCAGCAGGCCATCGCCGACGAAAGTGCGGCAAAGGCTCGTCGCGCCGAGGCCGACGCGGAAGCCAAGGCCGCCGAGGCGCGCAGGCTCTCGCTGCAGGCCCAGGAACACCAGGGGGATGCTGCAACGTCACGCGACGAGCTCGACGCCGAATTCGCCCGCGCGAACAAGGTCGACCCGGATGTGAAGACCGGAGGCCGGACCCAGGAACACGGGACCCAGGAACACCGGGTTCAGGAACACCACGGCCGCGATCACGCAGCACAGAACCCCGCCGCGCAGCAGAACCCCGCCGGCCCCGACGGCAGGCATGTCGACACCGGTCGGACTGATCGGAATCACGTCGTCGACCCGAATCACGTCGGCGAGCATCGCCGACCCCAGTGATGCACGGACCGGGTCCGACCTAGAGGCCGCGTCGCCGCAACTGATTGCCCACCCGCCGCAGCTCGTTCTCCGCCTGGAGAACGAGCTCGGCGGGTGCATTCGTTTGAATGGCTTCTCGTACTTCGCTTTTCAGCTTGTCGTACAAGTCGCAGAGATCGTCCGAACTCATTTCGGCGATCGACTTCTGTGATGTAGTCACGTCGATGACCTCCCGACACGGTCCGCCTGTGCGACACGAAATCCGTATCGCCGACTTATCCCAAACTACTCTCGGCAGCCGGACGTAACCAGGTCTCGGTAACCTGACATTTCGGACAGTGCGTTTCTCGATCGAAGGGCGCGTCATGAGCGATATGGAGAGGTTCGACGGCAGGGCCGACCGGATTCGCGTCGGAACTGCAGAACGTGAGGACACGGCCAGGTTTCTCGGTACGGCCATGGCCGAGGGACGACTGACGATGGCCGAGTACGAGCAGCGGCTCGACGCCGTCTGGACATCGTCGACGCGCGGCGAACTCGCCCGACTCACCGACGATCTTCCCGTCGAGAAGCCTGCCGATCCGCCCGCCGAGTCGACGAGCTCCAAGGAATGGCGGGAGTACTTAGACGAGTGGCGCTGGTGGTTCGGCGGCGCCGTCATCATGACCGGGATCTGGGGGTTCCAGTCGATCTCCGACGGCGAATCGAACGGGTACTGGCCCGGGTGGCCGCTGGGCATCTGGGCGTTGATCCTCGTCGCGATGATCTTCGTGCCGGACGACAAGGACGACGACGAGGACGAGAAGCGCTGAATTATTACGCCCTGTAGTTGGCGAGATCGGCAAACCTGGGACACTGGGTTTCGTGACTGTTTCCCCCGGCTACGAGCCCGAAGTTTCGGCCCAGCTCTTCGAGCGCGCAAGCGCTGTCATCCCGGGTGGTGTGAACTCCCCGGTGCGCGCATTCCACTCGGTGGGTGGAACTCCTCGGTTCATCACCGAGGCCAGCGGATACACGATGACGGACGCCGACGGAAACAAGTACGTCGACCTCATCTGCTCGTGGGGTCCGATGATCCACGGGCATGCACATCCGGCCGTCGTCGACGCCGTTCAGAAGGCCGCGTCGACCGGCCTGTCCTTCGGCGCACCGACCGAGCGGGAGATCGCGCTCGCGGAGGAAATCGTGCGCCGCGTGGGTCCCGTCGACCAGGTTCGGCTTGTGAATTCCGGCACAGAGGCCACGATGAGCGCCGTCCGGTTGGCACGTGGATTCACCGGCCGCACCAAGATCGTCAAGTTCTCCGGCTGCTATCACGGACACGTCGACGCGTTGCTCGCCGACGCCGGATCCGGCCTCGCCACGTTCGGGCTGCCGACGTCGCCCGGCGTCACCGGCGCACAGGCGTCGGACACCATCGTCGTTCCCTACAACGACCTCGCGGCCGTCGAAGCGGTCTTCGCCGAGAACCCGGACCAGATCGCGTGCATCATCACCGAGGCCGCGGCAGGCAACATGGGCGCGGTCCCGCCTGTCCCCGGCTTCAACGCCGGTCTTCGACGCCTGGCCACGGACAACGGCGCGCTGTTGATCATGGACGAGGTGATGACGGGCTTCCGCGTCAGCGCCGCCGGCTGGTACGGCATCGACGGCATCGCCGGTGACCTCTACACCTTCGGCAAGGTCATGAGCGGTGGCCTGCCTGCCGCGGCCTTCGGAGGACGCGCCGACGTCATGGCTTACCTGGCACCCGCCGGACCGGTCTACCAGGCGGGCACGTTGTCCGGTAATCCCGTCGCCGTTGCGGCGGGCCTGGCGAGCCTGCAGCTGGCCGACGCGGCCGTCTACGAGAAGCTGCAGAAGAATTCCGAGCGTCTCGGCGGCCTGCTCGGCGACGCGTTGACCGAGGCAGGCGTTCGTCATCACGTGCAGTTCGCAGGCACTATGGTGAGCGTGTTCTTCTCGGACGGTCCCGTCACCGACTACGCGGGTGCCAAGGCTGCGGAGACGTGGCGCTATCCGGCCTTCTTCCATGAGCTGCTCGCCCGCGGGGTCTACCCGCCGCCGAGCGCGTTCGAAGCGTGGTTCGTGTCTGCGGCACTCGACGACGCCGCGTTCGAGATCATCGCCGACGCCCTTCCCCATGCAGCCCGCGCAGCGGCCCGAGCAGAAGCAGGAACCAAGTGAGCAGCCCTGTGCCCAGCACATCCGACTCCAGCGAGACCCATCCGCATCAGGCGACGCGGACCATCGTGCATGTTCTGCGACACGGGGAAGTGCACAACCCGAAGGGCATCCTGTACGGACGCCTGCCCGGTTTCCGGCTGTCCGTCACGGGCCAGTCGCAGGCTGCTGCGGTGGCCCGCGCTCTCGCCGGCCACGACATCACCCACGTCGTTGCATCGCCGCTGCAGCGCGCACAGGAGACCGCGGCGCCGATCGCGCAGGCCCACGGCCTGACGATCGCCGAGGACGCGAACCTGATCGAGGCCGGAAACGACTTCGAGGGTCTGCGCGTCTCCGTCGGCGACGGCGCGCTGCGTCGGCCCCGCCACTGGTGGAAGCTGCGCGACCCGTTCACCCCGTCGTGGGGCGAGCCGTACCTGCAGATCGCGCATCGCATGCTCGCTGCCGTCAACGCGGCACGGGTCGCGGCCGTCGGACACGAGGCGGTCTGCGTCAGCCATCAGCTCCCGGTCTGGACGTTACGACGCTTTCTCCAGGGCGATCGTCTGTGGCACGACCCGCGGCATCGGCAGTGCGGGCTCGCGTCGCTGACGTCGCTCGTCTACGAAGGCGACACGCTCGTCGACATCGTCTACTCCGAGCCTGCGGGTGCCAGCGATCCAAGGGTCTCCGGTGCGTAAGGTTCTGGCCTCTGCTCTCGCTGTCGTCGCCGTCACCGCGGGCTGCGCGACGGGCACCGACGCGGTCGCGACGGGCGGCACGTTCGACTTCGTCTCGCCCGGTGGGCAGACCGAGATCTACTACGATCCGCCGTCGGATCGAGGCACCATCGGTGAGCTGTCCGGTCCCGACCTGATGGAAGAGGGCAAGACCACCTCGCTCGACGACTACGAGGGCAAAGCCGTCGTGCTCAACGTGTGGGGCCAGTGGTGTGGCCCGTGCCGCGGCGAGGCCGACGACCTCGAGAAGGTCTTCGAGAGCACCAAGGATCTCGGCGTTCAGTTTCTCGGCATCAACGTTCGCGACAACGCCCAGGACAAGGCTCAGGACTTCGTCATCGACAACAAGGTGACGTACCCGTCGATCTACGACCCGCCGATGCGCACGTTGTCCGCGCTCGGTGGTATCCCGACGTCGGTCGTTCCGACCACGATCGTGCTCGACAAGCAGCACCGCGTCGCCGCGGTGTTCCTGCGTGAGCTCCTCGCCGAGGATCTGCAGCCCGTCGTCGAACGAGTCGCGGGCGAGGAGTCAGGTCAGCAGTGAGCACGGTCCATCTGGCAGGGATAGGCGAGACGTTCCAGACGACGGCGTCGACGGGCCCGCTCGTCCTCGCGCTCGGCGTCTGCCTGCTCGCCGGTCTGGTGTCGTTCGCGTCGCCGTGCGTCGTGCCGCTCGTACCGGGCTACCTGTCGTACCTCGCGGGTGTCGTCGGCGCCGACGCGCCCGCGGTGACCGCGTCGGAAGCCGCGACGACGAAGGTTCGGACGTCGACGAAGCTACGGGTCGCCGGTGCCGCCGGACTGTTCGTGCTCGGCTTCACCGTCGTGTTCGTGCTGGCCACGGCGACGGTGTTCGGTGCGATTTCGGTGCTGTCGGTCAACCGTGACCTGCTGATGCGCATCGGCGGTGTCGTCACCATCGCGATGGGCCTGGTGTTCATCGGTCTCGTGCCTGCGCTGCAGCGCGACGTCCGGTTCGAGCCGCGTCGAATCGGCAGCCTCGTCGGTGCGCCCCTCCTCGGCGGTGTGTTCGCGCTCGGCTGGACGCCGTGCCTCGGGCCGACGCTCGCAGGTGTCATCTCGCTCGCAGCGGGAACCGAGGGTGCGACGGCGGCACGAGGCGTCGTGCTGATCGTCGCGTACTGCCTCGGACTCGGCCTGCCGTTCGTGATTCTCGCGTTCGGTTCGGCCAGCGCTCTTCGCGGAGTCGGATGGCTTCGCACCCATGCACGACAGATACAGGTGTTCGGCGGAATCATGTTGATAGCAGTAGGAATTGCACTCGTCACGGGTGCGTGGGACGTGTTCGTGGGCTGGGTCCGCGACGCTTTCGTGTCCGATGTGGTGCTTCCCATATGAGTTATACGACCAGCAATACGACGGACCTCGACGCCGAGCCGTCGCAGAACCCGCCGCGTCAGTCCGCGGGTGGACGCGCACTTGCGTTGGTGCGCAACACGTGGCGCAGTCTCACCAGCATGCGCACCGCGCTGGTTCTGCTGTTCCTCCTCGCGTTCGCGGCCATTCCCGGCGCGCTGGTTCCGCAGCGAAGCCTGAACTCGGGCAAGGTCGACGAATACATCGCAGCCCGGCCGACTCTCGGCCCGCTCATGGACAAGCTCGAACTGTTCGACGTCTTCTCCAGCTTCTGGTTCACCGCGATCTACGCGTTGCTGTTCATCTCGCTCGTCGGCTGTATCGTGCCGCGGTGCGTCGAACACGGACGCGCATTGCGCACCAAGCCCGTTCCGACGCCTCGCAATCTCGCGCGTCTGCCTCACCACCGCACCTACACGACCGACGAGTCGGCGGAGAACACCGCCGACAAGGTCGCGGCGCAGCTACGTGGGTGGCGGGTCGCTCGCAGGGGTTCCGGCGACACCGTGACTCTCTCGGCCGAGAGGGGCTACCTCCGCGAGTTCGGCAACCTCGTCTTTCACCTGTCGCTCGTCGGATTGCTCGCGGCGATCGCTCTCGGCAAACTCCTCGGCTACGAAGGCAACGTCGTCGTCATCGCCAACGACGGCCCCGGATTCTGCAGCACGTCGCCCGCGATCTACGACGGGTTCCGTGCCGGCCAGCTCGTCGACGGCACCGGCCTCGAGCCGCTGTGCATCCGCGTCAAGGACTTCAAGGCCGACTACCTCGACAACGGCCAGGCCGAGATGTTCACGTCGAACATCGAATATCAGGCGGGCGACGACCTGACGAACAACGTCTGGCGTGACGACACGCTGCAGGTCAACCACCCGTTGCGCGTCGCTGGCGACCGTGTCTACCTGCAGGGGCACGGGTACGCGCCGACGTTCACGGTGACGTTCCCGAACGGCGAGACCCGCACCGAGACCATCCAGTGGCAGCCGACGGATGCGACGACGTTCCTCTCCAGCGGCGTGCTGCGGATCGACCCGCCCGGCGGCCTCTATCCCGACGCGACCGAGCGTCGCAAGAATCAGATCGCGATCGAGGGACTGTTCGCGCCGACGGCGTTCTTCCACGGCAACCTGTTGTCGTCGAGCTATCCGGCCATGACGGATCCGGCCGTCGCCGTCGACATCTACAAGGGTGACACCGGTCTGGACACCGGCTACCCGCAGTCGTTGTTCTCGCTGAACAAGGAAATGATCAATCAGGGCAGGCTCGTCAAGCAGGATCGAGTGAACCTGAAGCCGGGGGAGACGTCGACGCTCTCCGACGGCACGACCGTCCGCTTCGACGGCGCCGAGGAATTCGTGAACCTGCAGGTCTCGCACGACCCCGCGCAGACGTGGGTGCTCGTGTTCGCGCTGACGATGATGGGTGGCCTGCTGGTCTCGCTGATCGTCAAACGACGTCGCGTCTGGGTCCGGCTCACCACGGAACCCGATACACGACGTACTGTAGTAGAGCTTGGCGGGCTCGCCCGTACCGATCAGGCGGGCTGGGGAGACGAGTTCGACAGGCTCTGCGAGAAGCTGATCGGTGACGTGTCCACTGCAGACCGGCCCACCGCTGACCGGACCAACCAGGAGAACTGACCGATGCCGATCAACGAGACACTCGCGCACTACAGCGATCTGTGCTTCGAATCCGCGTTCACGATCTACGTGCTTGCGTTCATCCTGCTCACCGCGCAGTACGCATCGATGAAGGCGTCGAAGGCGCAGGCGCGTGATCTGGTCGGCAGTGGTGCACCTGTCACGGCTAAAGATGTGCCCGGCCGTGTAGTCGAGACTCCGAAGCGCCCGATGTCCGACCGCCTCGCGGGCATGGGCTACGCACTGCTGTTCCCGGCGCTGGCGCTGCACGCGGCGTCGGTCGTGCTGCGTGGTTTCGCCACCGATCGCTTCCCGCTCGGCAACATGTACGAGTTCGTCGCGATGGCTACCGCGGCCGCGACCCTGACATCGATCTTGCTGCTGCGTAGGCGGTCCATGCGTCCGATGCTGGTGTTCGTGCTCGCTCCGGTCATCGTTCTGATGTTCCTGGCGGCGACCAAGCTCTACGCCGACGCGGCACCCGTCGTTCCCGCGCTTCGGTCGTACTGGCTGCCGATCCACGTCACCATCGTCAGCGTCGGCAGCGGCATCTTCCTTGTGTCGGGTGTGGCCAGCGTGCTCTTCCTGCTCCGCATCCGGAACGAGCCCGGACAGGAGGGCACCGGCTTCTGGGGTCGTTTCGCGTCCAAGCTTCCGGACGCCCAGGCGCTCGACCGGCTTGCGTACAAGACCACCATCGTCGCGTTCCCACTGTTCGGTGCGGGCGTCATCCTCGGCGCCATCTGGGCCGAGGCGGCGTGGGGCCGCTTCTGGGGCTGGGATCCCAAGGAGACGATGTCGTTCATCACCTGGATCGTGTACGCGGCGTACCTGCATGCCCGTGCGACGTCGGGATGGCGTAACACCCGTGCGGCCTGGATCAACGTCGCCGGATTCATCGCCATGCTGTTCAACCTCTTCATCATCAACATGGTCGTCTCGGGTCTCCATTCGTATGCCGGTCTGAACTAGCTGGTAGCCTCCGGCGTCGGGGGAGCAGTCGACAGCGATGGGGGATCGCTCGTGGCCGAACAGAAGACGACGTCGTGGCAATCGGTGGGCACTGGGGAGCCTGCCGCACCCGAGCCGGAACGCCTGCCGCCCGTCGTGCAGGCGTCGGCGCTCGATCTGACCAACGCCCTGCTGATCAAGACGGCCTCACCGCCGCCGCATTCGGGGTGGCGTCGGTGGCTGTACGAGGTCACCGGCCGACGCGTTCACGTCGGCAACAGCGCCCGCGACGAACGATGGCTTCGCCTGACCACGCAGGTCGACCGCCACCTCGTCGGCTGCTACCGCGTCTCGGTCCTCAGCCTCAAGGGTGGCGTTGGGAAGACCACGACGACGGCGACGCTCGGCTCGACGTTCGCAAGCATCCGCGGCGACCGCGTGATCGCCGTCGATGCCAATCCGGACCGCGGCACACTGAGTCAGAAGGTGCCGACGGAGACCCCCGCGACGGTACGAAATTTGTTGCGGGACATCGACGATCTGCGTCGTTACAGCGACGTCCGCGCGTACACGTCACAGAATCGGTATCGGCTCGAGGTGCTCGCGTCGGATTCCGACCCGGCAGTGTCGGACGCGTTCAGCGGCAGCGACTACGACCGCACCGTCACGTTGCTCGAGAAGTTCTACAACATCGTGCTCACCGATTGCGGAACCGGGTTGATGCACTCGGCGATGGACAGAATTCTCGCCGGGTCCGACGCGCTCGTCGTCGTCAGCTCCAGTTCGGTGGACGGAGCTCGCAGCGCGTCGGCCACGTTGGACTGGCTCGACGCGCACGGGCATCGGGAACTCGTGCGTTCGTCGGTCGCGGTCGTCAACGCTGTCCGCCCACGGGCGGGGAAGGTGGATGTACCGAAGGTCGTCGAACATTTCGAGCAGCGATGCAGGCAGGTCGTGATCGTTCCCTTCGACCCGCATCTCGAGGAAGGCGCCGAGATCGACTTGAAGCGACTGCGTCGCGGTACGAGGCACGCTCTGCTGGAACTCGCTGCCGCCGTCGCCGCCGGATTCCCGAGCAATCGACCGGGGGACGTCGAGCGAGCGCGCGAGGCCGACGAGTCGAGCGGCGGTAAGACGAGACCAGCCCGCGCGTGAGCAGCGGGCTGGTCTGTGTTCTTCGGTTGTCCCGCAGGTCTATTCGGTCGGTTCCGGTGAGCTGGTATCCGGGCCGTCCTTGCCGGAACGCTTCGCGTCACGGTTCATGCGCCACAGGAATTCAGGGTCGTCGTCAGGGCCGATCACCTTGCCTGCGGGCGCCTGACGCGTGGGTCCGAACGCCTTCCAGAACAACACGATCACTGCAATCAAACCGATCAACGCCAAAAGATAGATCACGACGCACCTCCTCATACGAGGGTAGCCGCGCAGGGGAGCCGTTGGCACCCTACGCGGCTCGCAGTTTCCTGAGAATTCGGCGCCTGCGTCGAACGGCGACCTACCGGTGACCGGCCTCGGTGGTGAGGGAGGTCAGCAGCTGCATCACCTC
This sequence comes from Rhodococcus sp. BP-261, assembly GCF_019835205.1. Taxonomy (NCBI): domain Bacteria; kingdom Bacillati; phylum Actinomycetota; class Actinomycetes; order Mycobacteriales; family Nocardiaceae; genus Rhodococcus; species Rhodococcus sp. BP-261. The sequence goes on from NZ_JABUCO010000019.1 coordinate 101,172, forward strand.
GGCCTCGCGAAAGCGACGGTGGCCTCCGGGAGTGCGAAGCGATCCGAGTCGTCCTGCATGTGCCCAGCGGGTCACGGTCTTCGGATCGACGTGGAAGAGCGCGGCTACCTGTCCCGGGGTGAGCAATGCGTCCTGAGCCTTGTGCAGTGTTGGTGCGCTCATCTTGTCGTGTCCTCCTGCATGCTGTGTCACGGCAGCGCGGAAACCGGTCGTTCTCGCTGCTCGTCGTCGGCCGTTGCCGTGACGTGAATGAAACAACTTTCGATGTCGGGCTCCATGGTGGCACTCGAACCCCTAGGTACTCGACTGATCTAAAGTTGGTAAAGGGGAGGTAATAGACAAATCGGATAAGTCAGGCGGTCCGAATCGGGCGCGGTCGGGGCGGTAACCTGGGGTTCGTGAACGAACGCAATGCCAAGCCCGTGCCCACCGCGACCAAGGGACAACTGTTCCGTGACGTCGCGCTTTACTCGGGAGCCCGGCTGTTGCTCGTCGTTGTCATCGCGGCCGCGATCATCGGCATCGGTCTCCTCGTCGGTGTCGAAGTGCCCGTTCTCGTCGCTGCGGTGTTCGCCGTCCTCATTTCGTTACCGTTGTCGTTGGTGCTGTTCAAATCGCTCCGCATCCGCGTCAACGAATCCATCGCAGGGGTCGACGAGGGCCGTCGCCGAGCCCGCGCCGAACTGCAAGCGAAGCTGCGCGGCGAGGACGGACAGTAGTGTCGCGCGTCGTCGACCACTCGGTGTCGCGTGAGTGGGTCGACAACGCGGTCCGGCTGATCGACGCCGACGCGCAACGAAGCGCGGACACGCACCTGCTGCGGTACCCGCTGCCGGGCGCGTGGGGGGTGCAGCTCTACCTGAAGGACGAGTCGACCCACATCACCGGCAGCCTCAAGCACCGGCTGGCGCGGTCGTTGTTCCTGTACGCGATCTGCAACGGCTGGGTCACCGAGAACACGACGGTCATCGAAGCGTCGTCCGGGTCGACGGCCGTCAGCGAGGCGTACTTCGCGCGGCTGCTCGGCCTGAAATTCGTCGCCATCATGCCGCGCAGCACGAGCCCCGCGAAAATCGCACTGATCGAATCCCACGGCGGGCGTTGCCATTTCGTCGACGACCCCGCGTCGATGTACACCGAGGCGCACCGGCTGGCGGCGGAGCCGCACTCGCACTACATGGACCAGTTCACGCACGCCGAGCGCGCAACGGACTGGCGCGGCAACAACAACATCGCCGAATCGATCTTCGACCAGCTCGGCAAGGAAGAGTCGCCGATCCCCACGTGGATCGTCGTCGGAGCGGGCACCGGCGGGACGAGCGCCACGATCGGCCGCTACATCCGCTACCGGCGTCATGCGACGCGTCTGGCCGTCGTCGATCCCGAGAACTCGGCGTTCATCGGTGGCTACGAGACCGGTGATGCGGGTTTCTCGACCGGCAAACCGTCGCGCATCGAGGGAATCGGACGGCCCATCGTCGAACCGTCGTTCGTCGGTCAGGTCATCGACCGAATGATCGCCGTTCCCGACGCTGCATCCGTCGCCGCCGCCCGGCACGCCTCGACGGTGCTCGGCCGACGCGTCGGCGGCTCCACCGGGACCAACCTCTGGGGAGCCTTCGGCCTGATCTCCGACATGATCGCCGCCGGAAAGAAGGGCAGCGTCGTCACACTGCTGTGCGACGGCGGAGAGCGCTACGCCGGAACGTATTTCGACGACGACTGGGTAGCAGGGCAGGGGATGGACCTGACCGGCCCGACGGCGACGTTGGAGGGGTTCGCTCGGACCGGGGAGTTCAGGGTCTAGGTCGCAGTCAGCTCAGCCGCCCGCCGCGCAGGTTCCAGCAGGTGCGCAGGTTGCAACGTGCGCGTGCGCTGCAACCTGCGCGGTCACGGGCTCAGAACGCCCGCTGCACCGTCAACGCGCGCGCGAGGTGATCACGCTGCTCGACGACCAGGCGCCTCAGCGCGGCGGGCGCCCATTCGTGCGCCGCGAGCCAGGCGTCGGCGGCGTCGGTCGAATCCTGCTGCGGGAACAGACCCACGACGAGGCGTCGGGCGATCTCGATACTGCGCGTCGACCACAGGTCGGCGATCGAGGCGAAGTAGCGTTCGTCGTACGGTTCGAGCAGATCGCGACGGCCGCCGGCTCGGAATCCCCACACGGCCGCGTCGACCGCGTCGTTGGACAGCTCGTCGGAGTCGAACAGATCCGACCATGCCGTGGCCTTGGCGTCGGCGTTCGGCATCGCTGCCATCGCGGCGCGATGCGAGTTACGGCTCGACGCCGTTCCGTCCGTCTGCAATTCGGCGTCGAGACGCGTCGACGATGCGTTTCCGCGGGCGCTGACGCCCTTCAGCAGCATCCATCGCTGTTCGGGATCGAGGTCGATTCCTTCGATCGGCAGAGTGCCGTCGAGAACGCGGTCGAGCTGCCCGGATCGCACGTCGGAGCGTGACGCGGCGGCGGCGACGGCGCGCAGCCAGACGATCTGAGCGTCGCTGCCCGGGTCCGCGGTTTCGAGCTGTGACCAGCATGTGGCGAGCCAATCATCTGCTGCCGAAACAGAATCGGCGAGGTAGTGATCGATCGCGTACTGAGCGTTGGCGACGACCGCCGCCAGAACGCCGACCTTGCTCTCCGATGCAGCGAAGCGCGACGCGATGTCGAGGTAGGTGCGCGGGTCGAGCTGCGCATCACGCGTCGCGTTCCACAGTGCCGACCAGATCAACCCGCGCGCGAGGGGATCGACGACGCTTCCCAGCGACGTACGAATGGTGTCGAGCGAACGGTCGTCGAATCGGATCTTCGCGTAGGTGAGATCGTCGTCGTTCAGGAGAACCAGTGCGGCGCTGGGAAGTTCGAGCGGTGTGAACGCGTCGACCAGGTCGATCTCGCGACGCGACGTGCGCACGATGGTGCCGTCGACGTCCGCGTCGTACAGGCCGACGGCGATGCGATGCGGTCGCGGGTCGGTCTGCTCGACGCCCGTGCCGGTGTAGGTCAGCGTCGAGACGCCCGTCGTCTGCAACCACGCTGCGGACCAGTCCTCCAGGTTCCGCCCGGATGCTGAGGACGCGTGCGTCAGCAAGTCTGCGAGAGTGGTGTTCCCGTAGGCGAATTCGGCGAAGTAGCGGCGTGACGCCTCGAAGAACGCATCCTCGCCGACGTATGCCGCGAGTTGCTTGAGGACGCTGGCGCCCTTGGCGTAGGTGATGCCGTCGAAGTTCAGTTTCGCGGCTTCGAGGTCCGGGATGTCGGCGACGATGGGATGCGTCGTCGGAAGCTGGTCCTGCAGATATGCCCATGCCTTGCGGCGGTTCGCGAAGCTGACCCACGCGTCGGTGAAGCGCGTGGCGTGTGCGGATGAGTATGCGCCCATGAAGTCGGCGAACGACTCCTTGAGCCACAGGTCGTCCCACCACTCCATCGTCACGAGGTCGCCGAACCACATGTGTGCCATCTCGTGCAGGATCGTGTTGGCGCGCTGCTCGTACTGCGCTTCGGTTGCGGCGGAACGGAATACGTACGACTCGGTGAAGGTCACGAGTCCCGGGTTCTCCATGGCGCCGAGGTTGTACTCGGGAACGAAGATCTGGTCGTACTTGCCGAACGGGTAGGGGAAGTCGAACTTCTCGTGGAAGAAATCGAGGCCCTGCTTCGTGATCTCGAAGATGTCGTCGGGATCGAAATGGTCGGCGAGGGACTTTCTGCACAGTGCCCCGAGCTCGACGGTGAGATCGCCGTGCCGCCACACCGATTCGGCGCGATGGTACGGGCCGGCGGCGATCGCGGTGATGTACGTGGAGATCGGGAGCGTCGGCTCGAACGTCGCCGTCGATCCGTTCGTGGTGCCGGTTCGGTTGGACAGGACCTCCCAGTTCTCCGGGGCCTGTACCTGGAACGTGAACGGCGCCTTGATGTCCGGCTGTTCGAAATTCGCGAACACCCGTCGTGCGTCGGCGGGTTCGTACTGCGTGTACAGGTAGACCTCGTCGTCGACGGGATCGACGAAGCGATGCAGGCCCTCGCCCGTCCGGCTGTAGCGTCCCACCGCGTCGACGACGACGGTGTTGGATTTGCCGAGTCCGACCAGTTGGATGCGCGCACCGTCGTACTCGACCGGGACGTCGGCACCGTCGAGGGTGACCGATTTGACCTCGGCGCCGATGAAGTCGAGCCAGGTGGCGGGGGTCGAGGCGTCGAACGTGATGGTCGTGCGCGTACCGAACGTGGTCGCCGAGTCGCCGACGGCGCCGCGCAGATCGAGTTCGACGCGATAGGTGACGTTGTCGATGTGGCGCGAGCGGCGGCGGGTTTCGGTCCGGGTCAGGTTCGCGGTGCTCATGGGTGAAACCTTACGTGCGCGCGAATGTATAGCCGGCTGTACATTCGCACGCACGTAGGGTGTCAACGTGGGTTGACGAACGCGTCCCGTCAACCTAGATTGACAACCATGACCGAAGCAACGACTCTCGCCGCCGCAGCAGGCAGTCCCGATCCGAGTGAGGGTCTGCGCGCCGTCCTCGCGCTGCGCAGGCTGCTCGAGCGGCTCGAAGCGATTCAGGTGACGAATGCGCGCAGGCAGGGATGGTCCTGGCAGGCCATCGCCGACGCCCTCGACGTCAGCAAGCAAGCCGTGCACAAGAAGCACAACGGGAGGTAGGAGATGTTCGAACGATTCACCGGCAGCGCGCGCATGGCAGTCGTCGCCGCTCAGGAATTCGCGCGCGAGCAGAAGGCGTCGAAAATCGAACCGGCACACGTCTTTCTGGGCATCATCGACACGGCGGATTCGTTGCTTCGGTCGGTGCTCGATGCGGAGGGATTCACCGTCGACTCGGTGCGGGCGACGCTGGCGGACGGTCGTGCGCTCGGCGACGACGACGCGAAGGCCTTGGAGTCGATAGGCATCGATTTGGACGCCGTGCGTGCGAGTCTCGAAGCGTCGTTCGGTGAGGGCGCGTTGGACCGACCGGCCGAGGAGAAGCGGGGATGGCTTCGGCGCACCGGGCACATTCCGTTCGCACCGGCCGCGAAGAAGGGAATCGAACTGTCTCTGCGCGAAGCCATTGCGCGCAAGGACGCCGAGATCCGATCCGAACATCTACTGCTCGGGTTGATCAGGGGAGCGGACGACAGCTTCACCGCCGTCGTGCGTGATCCGGGTCGGTTGCGTCGGCGGATCGCGGAATGGCTGAACAGAGCTGCCTAGGTGAGTGGCAATGTAGGCGGTCTCAAGCGGTCATCGCAACGAGCGTCTTGTCGTATGCCTTCAGAGGAGTATCCCATCCGAGGGTCCTACGGGGACGGTTGTTGAGTAGGTCCTCGACCTCGGCGAGCCGTTCCGGGGAGTGAACGGACAGATCGGTGCCTTTGGGAAAGTACTGACGAAGCAGTCCGTTGGTGTTCTCGTTGGTGCCACGTTGCCACG